>JAGQZY010000100.1 GCA_020435205.1 Bdellovibrionales bacterium
CAACTATCAAATTGTACTTAGAATTCCAATTGGAAAAAGGAAGGCAAAGCAGTATCTTGCCCCCTTTGGAGGTCCCCTGTGTTTGAAGGTATTACGAAAAGAAGAAAGAACCCGGTCGTCAATTTTTTTGGTTGGGCCATGCTCGCCATCGTCTGTGTTATTTTTGTGTTTATCGGATTCTCGCCAAACTCGAACTTTTTGGGTGGTGGCGGAGCCGCTGCAGAAGTGAATGGGGATGCGATTAGTCTCCGCGACTTCAAAGAGCTTGTGGAACGCTTGGAAAATCAGCAAAAAACCCCAAGAGATCGCGATGCAAGCCGTGAGCTACAAAAAAATGCCCTGAATATTTTAGTGAGCCGCACTCTGATTGTGCAAAAGGCCCAAGAATTGAACATTTTTGTGAGTGATAATGAGGTGGCTGATGCCATCATGAGTATTGAGCCCTTCTTTGAGGATGGTCAATTCAGTCGGCTTCGTTACAAGAGCTATCTCCAGCAAACCCGCATGACGGAAAGTCAGTTTGAAGATAAACTTCGCCGCGACCTCATCATCCAAAAAATGAGTAGTCTCATTGGTTATGCCGCTAACGATATCAATTTGATGGACGATTTTGATAAAAAGGTGGATCAGGCTCAACTCAATGTGAGCTACCTCATGCTTCAACCCGAAATGATTCGTAAATCTCCAACGAAAGAAGAGATCGATAAGTTTTTGACAGAGAAATCCAAAGAGGTCGACAATTACTTTAAGGCCCATAGCAATGAATTTAGCCAACAGGAACAGGTTCGTGCCCGTCACATCCTCATAAAGGCCAAAGACGGCAATATGGATGAGGCCCTAAAAAAGGTTAAAGAAGTGGCTAGCGAAGCAACGGCGGCTAACTTTTCTGAACTTGCGAAAAAATATTCTGAAGATCCAGGTTCAAAAACCAAGGGCGGTGATCTTGGGTTTTTTCCAAGAGGACGAATGGTGGACGAGTTTGAAGACGTTGCCTTTTCTGGAAACGTCGGTGAAATTAGCGCCCCGGTAAAAACTCAATTTGGTTATCACCTCATTTTAGTCGACGAAAAAAAGGAGGCCACAAAAACCTCTTTTGAAGAGGCCAAAGAAACGATTGCTCGCAAGTTATGGCAGAAGGAAATTTACGACAGCTTGATCAGTGAAATCGAAAAAAAACTGGCTGATGGTAAAATTGATGAGGTGGAGCCACTCCTCAGTACCTACGGATTGTCCTGGAAAGATACTGGATTTTTTAGCATTAGTAAGGAGAATATCCCTGGGGTTGGTAACAGCAGTGAATTTTTGAACGTGGCACTGACATTGAATAAAGAAAAGCCTTATAGCAAAAGATTAGTTTTTAATGGTGACAAGGCTTATGCGATTCGCTGGAAAGGGGCCAAGTTAGATGCCTCTGCTGACAAAGCCTTTAATCAAATGGATTTCTTTAAAAAGTTGATGTCCCAACAAAGAATGAACAGCATGGTGCAAACCTGGGCTGACTCTTTGAAGCAGGAAGCGAAGATTCGTTTAAACTCAGACGTCATTCGATAGGTGACTTCATCCAAGTGATATTTTAGTGCCGTCTCAAATTGGGATGGCTTTTTTTTTGCCATTCAGGTCCAGTCAGTCTCATCGATTTTTTAAGTTGGCTCAGTTGGAAGCAGTCCACCTAAGTCTTTAAAATAATTGATTAAAAAAAATATTTTTTTTTTAACTTTGGCCTCAACTTTTTTGACCAAAGTCCGATAGACTTTTGTGGGGATCACTAGACTTTTAACCCTTATTGTAATCACTCTCTTCTCTTCGGTGTCTTTGGGAGCGCGCTTCGTTCCTGGAGAAATCATTGTGAAGATGAAAGATAATGTTGGTGAGTCGAAAACTCATCAATTTATAGGTAAGGCCTCTCTTTCCCACAAAATGTCACTGAAAAGAAGTTGGCGGCGTTTCAACATGCATCAATTTAAACTTCAAGGCGGAAAAAGTGTTGAAGATGCAGTGAATGACATGCTCCTCGACCCCGATGTGGAGTTTGCGGAACCTAACTATATATTTGAGAAGCAAAGCGCAGGCATTGAAGGAGCCCCTATGTCGGCCATGGAGGCGATAGATGCCGTGAACGCCATGGGCGGAGCTGATAGTTTTAACCAGACCGCAGCTGATATTAATGTTGAAGAGGCTTGGGCTGAAATGTCCAGCAATTCCAATGTCCCCATTGTTGCCATTATTGATTCTGGTGTGGACTACAACCACTATGTCTTCGTGGAAAGTGGTGCCATTTGGAAAAATGAAGACGAAATTCCTGGCAATGGTATTGACGATGACGGCAATGGCTATATTGACGATGTTCGTGGATGGAATTTTGCTTACAATAATAATGACCCCATGGACGATGACAACCATGGAACCCATGTGGCTGGAATTGTATTGGGAACCACTCAAGATATATTGAAAAACCCTTCGGTAGATCCCGCTAAAATTCGAATTATGCCACTTAAATTTTTAGATCAGTACGGATCGGGGAGTACATCCGATGCAATTGAAGCTATCAATTATGCAGTCAATAATGGAGCTTCCGTTATCAACAACTCTTGGGGTGGCACGAGCTTTAGTCAATCCCTTCAGGACGCTATTCTAACTGCATACAATCATGGTTTAACCTTTGTAGCAGCTGCTGGAAACGCAACTAATAATAATGACGAGTCACCCATTTATCCTGCTAACTACACGATTCCTAATGTGATCTCGATTGCAGCGACAAACTACTCTGATAGCTTAGCAAGCTTTTCGAATTACGGCTCTTCCACGGTGCATGTAGCCAGTCCAGGTGTTTCGATTTTAAGCACCTTACCTAATGATAGTTTTGGATACTCTTCGGGAACGAGTATGGCAGCTCCCTTCGTTTCGGGTTTAGCAGCCATGCTTCTGCGTGAACAACCTGATATCAATGGATATCAGATGAAGGGTGTTGTGTTTGACTACTCTTATGGTGTTGGTGGTCTTTACGGAAAAGTGGCTAGCCAATCGCGCATTGATGCCCTGAAAGCCATACAGTTTGTGCAAGATAATAATCTAGATGCTTATCAACCGGAGTGGACGGGAAGTCGCTCACTGGCTGCTGACGGCAGTGCCGGCGGTGGTGGTTGCGGAATGATCGCAAAAGTCCTTAGCAAGCATAATAACAAAAATGGTAGAAATACACCTCCGTGGGGACAGACCACGCTTCTACTTTCCATTCTTTTTGCACCTTTAATAATGATGAATATCCTTCGTATTCGTCGCAAACGAATTCTTGATAACCGTCGCCAGTTCCCGCGCTATAACATTGAGTCTGAAGTAAAGATCAATGTGGGCGGTCGCCAACTCGTTGGTCAAGTCAGCTCACTCTCGTTGGGTGGTGCTCGTATTGATACTGAGGCACTCCTTGAAGATGGCGGTGTGGTTACACTGAGCATTGAAAGCCCAGATGGCAAGCAACAGATTCAAGTCGAAGGCCGAGTTGTGTGGAGCGAGGAAAAGAAGGCCTATGGTGTGCAATTCTGTGATGCCAAAGACGATGCCTTGGCGGCTATCGGTGGCTGGACCAAGAGGTTCGGGATCGCCGACTAAGATTTCAAATCCAAAATAACCTATTCAGAGCTTGATTGTCTTCCCCCTTCATCCCGTGATATGAAGATTGTTAGTTATTTATCAAGGGAGTCGACTATGAAGAGTCTTGCCATTTTAATTGCACTGATCACCCTTTCTATTCCAGCCCTGGCTGAAAAAAATTGCCAATTCCGTTTTGATCTAGAAAATTCTGTGGTTGAAGGAACGGGTTTTAAATTTACTAAAAAGACTGGAGTGACTGGAAAATTTCCCAAATTTACCCTTAATAATGAGGATGCCAAAAAAGAAATAAAAGACTTACTGAAGGGATTGATTGTTACTGTTGATACTATGACTGTAGAGACCAATAATAATCTTAGGGACCAGAATCTAAGAGAAGCTTTTTTTTCAGTTCTTGCTGATAATGCTGAGGCCAAGGTTGAAGTTAAAAAAGTTTTAGACAAAAAAATTGAAGCTCTTGTTCATCTTAACGGGCAGTCCAAGCCAGTTTCCTTTACTTATAAAGTTGGAAAAGACAGCATTGAAGCGGAAGGCTCCATTGACGCCATGGATTTCGCGATGACGGATGCCATGGCCTCTTTGGTCAAGCGCTGTGGCTCCTTGCATACTGACAAAGATGGTAAGAGTAAGACCTGGTCTGATTTTAAACTCCATGTAAAGGCTGCGCTAAAAAAAGTCTGCTCTTAACCTTAAACCAGCACCAGATGATCGAGGAATTGTTTGGTGCAATGGTCCCAGGAAAACTGTTCAGCATACCTTCGACACTTCGAACGCGATTTGCCTAAAGCTCTCATGGTTGCCTTTTTGAGATCCCTATCCAGACAGCCTACCTCGCGGCTTTGAATCACATCTAGGGGGCCTTCCGTGGGGAAGGCTGCCACCGGGGTGCCACAGGCTAGGGCTTCTAGCATCACTAATCCAAATGTATCAGTTCGGCTGGGGAAGACAAAAGCGTCGGCTTGGGCATAGTAGCTCACGAGCTCATCGCCAAACTTGGCTCCAGTAAAAATCACTTCTGGGTAGCGGAGTTTCAGTTGCTGCAGTTGAGGTCCATCCCCCACCACAATTTTTATGGAATCAATATCCATTTCTAGAAAGGCTTCCAAGTTTTTTTCAACAGCAACCCGCCCAACATAAAGGAGTTTGGGTTTATTGGAGCTAAGGGACCTCGATTGGGGTCTAAATAAATCAGTATCTACGCCTCGCGACCAATGTTGTAGGTTTTTAAAACCATGTTCGTTGAGCTTTGTTTTCATGGATGGGGTCGTCACCATAACGGATCGAGCTAAGGAGTGAAACCTTCGTAAAAGTTTGTAGGTCCAATGGGTCGGGATTTTTGCGCGTGCATGAATGTACTCTGGGAATCGGGTGTGAAATGAGGTTGTGAAAGAAAGGCCACGCAACTTGCAATAGCGTCGAGCTGCCCAGCCTAAAGGACCTTCAGTAGCAATATGA
Source organism: Bdellovibrionales bacterium (assembly GCA_020435205.1). GTDB lineage: Bacteria > Bdellovibrionota > Bdellovibrionia > Bdellovibrionales > JAGQZY01 > JAGQZY01. The sequence goes on from JAGQZY010000100.1 coordinate 5,062, forward strand.
ATAGCATCGGCATTAAACATCTCCATATTTTGTGAGATGTGTTTGAATGGCGAAAGGGTGAGAGAAATTTCTTTGTAGGTGGGGCAGGGGATGCTTTTCCCGCCCAAGGGAGTGAGCATCTCGACCTCGTGTCCCCAGGTTTGCAACTTGTGACATGTGGTTTTTAAAGTTCTTACGACACCATTCACCTGGGGTTCCCAAGCATCAGTGACTACTAATAGTTTCATAAATCCCTCCTTGCCGCCTCTGCTATAGGATATCAATCCTAGGGGTTAGGAAAGGTTTGAGATTCGTTGGTCTTTTGTTAATCTTTATACGGGAATTGGACAACATTATGAAATGGCAAGACTTTTGGCCTAAGCTCTATGGTCGCGCAAATTGCAAAACCAGTTATTGGGTGACTCGCTACTTTTATCTTCGTGGCCTAGGGGCTCTATATTTTATTGCCGCTACCATTCTTTTTTTTCAAGGCCCTGGCTTGATAGGTCCCCATGGGTTAGCTCCCATTCAAAACACCACGGCCTCTATGCTCGAACGTTTTGGGTCTATGCTGGAGCTGCAAAAAAACTTTCCCAGTCTTCTATGGATATCTGCCGAAGATAGCACTCTTTATATAATGGCTGGGGTTATGGGCCTGGGTTCAGCATTCATGGTTCTGGGGTTTTGCAATTGGATCATTCTTATTGTCATGTGGATTTGCCAGCTGTCTTTGGTGAACTCGGCTTGGCCTTTTTACGGTTTTGGTTGGGAGACCATGCTGTTAGAAATGACATTTTTTAGTCTTTTTCTGTGTCATCCATGGAGGTGGAGCTTAAAAAGGGTTCGCCAGCCGACCATATCCTACTTCTCGATATTTCCTCTTTATTGGATGCTGTTTCGCCTCATGTTTGGAGCAGGACTGATTAAAATTCGTGGCGACGAATGTTGGCTCAATCTTACTTGCATGGATGTCCACTACCAAACTCAGCCCAACCCTCATTTTCTCAGTTGGTTTTATCACCAAATGCCCTGGTGGTTTCACCGGTTTGAGGTGGGCTTCACCCACTTTGTTGAGCTCCTGGTTCCCTTTGGGTTCCTGCTTATGGCAAAAGTGCGTTGGATCTCTGTGCTCATCACCATCCTTTTTCAATTGGTACTGATTAGCACTGGTAATTTGGCATTTATTAATTGGCAAACCATAGTTCTTTGTTTGATTGGCCTCGATGATCGCTTTTGGCATTGGATTTTACAAAAAAAATATTTAGACCCAAACCTTTCCAAAGAGTCTTCATCCACGCACTCTCTTTGTAACAAAGCCCTCCCCGCCATTGCCATGCTCATCGTGCTTTCTCTTAGTTATCGTCCTCTCATGAATATGATCTCACCTGGTCAACGCATGAACGAATCCTACGACCCTTTTCATTTGGTTAATTCCTATGGCCTTTTTGGTTCAATCACTAAGAAGCGCTTTGAAGTGGTTGTTGAAGGGACCCTTGATGAGAAAGTTTCTGATCAAACAGTGTGGCTCGCCTATGAGTTTCCTTGTAAGCCGGGGGATGTGAATCGGCGCCCCTGTTGGATCACCCCCTATCACCTGCGTTTAGATTGGCAAATGTGGTTTTCGGCCATGCGCCCTCGTCTGCAGGAGCCCTGGCTATTGAAGTTAGGGGAAAAGCTTTTACAAAATGAGGCAAGGGTCTTGTCTTTAATGTCCCACAATCCCTTTCCAGATCAACCGCCAAAATGGGTGCGTATGGAACTTTATCTTTATGAATGGGCGCCGTCTGGGAGTAAGAACTGGTGGCAAAGGCAGCGAGTGGGCGAGTATCTTCCTCCCATTCGCTTGCGTTAGATCACTCGTCTTCCAAGTATTGGTAAGGGTATTCCTTTTTAGTTCGGGTAAATTCACAATCAATGGCATTGGGGTTCACAGCTTTTTCGATGACCTTGTCTTTTTTCTTGAGAATCCAGGCTCGCTTGGGGGAAAAGGCTCCTTTGGGCTTGGCCAAAGTTTCTGTAATGACGCCATAAGCGTATTCTTTGTCTCGAGTTTGGCAGTCAAAACCTTTATCCATCGATAAATGTTCTCCAGGTTTCATTTTTAGATCAATGGTTTGCAAAAGTTTATAAATAAAAGCAAAGCTGGCCTGCATGTTGGTTCGTTCTTTTAGCTTGAGCACATGCTTATAGGGATTGATGATTTCATACTCAACAATCAACTCATCTCCATGTTTGTCCCGAACCTTTTGATTTTTCTCTAAAGAGAAGAGAGGCCATGCCAGGAGAAGCACCCCAAGAAAGTAGACAAGCCTCATAGACGGTACTCAACCATTGCCAGGAGGTAGACAACGTCAAAGAAATCGTAGTTATCATCGAGATAGTAAGGGATGCGGAGTTCAGCTCCAGCAGAGAATTGGGCATTGATGGGATAGCTGGCGCCAACATAGGGGGCAATAAATAGATCACCACCAGAATCGGAAACGCTGGTCCCCAGGATGCTGACTGTGTACTCACTGCGAGCATAACCAAATCGACCTCCCGCATAGATATCGATCTGACTGAGAGTGGTGAGCTTTTTTTCAACGGCTCCGCTGAGCTCCAGAATTGAAAAATCGCCGAAGGCCACGGACTGGCCCCAATAAAGAAGTCCGGCTTTTAAATCGAGCCCGCTCAACCAAGAGATATTGCTGAGTTGAAATTTGTAATCGCCTGCAAAAACAAAAGGTTTATCATCGAGTTGATCGATAAAAGCCAATCCAAAGAAGCCTTGAATAGAAGAGCCTGTGGCACTGACCTTACTGTCACTTCGGTTGATGCGAACGGTGTAACCTCTGCGCACTGTACCCTCGAGCTTTTTGATATAGGCCCGGGTCCCTCGGACCTTGTAAACTTTGGCGCGGCCGGCATTTCCGCCCAGA
>JAGQZY010000101.1 GCA_020435205.1 Bdellovibrionales bacterium
GCCATGGCTATAGGCTTCGATCAAGGTTTCGGGCTTAAGATCCCCACCTACACAAAGAAGACCATGGGCATCGGCTTGCTCAGGATTGGGAAACTTCAAAATAACCCACCACCTGAGATTTAATATCGCCATCGGATTTTGCCAATTGCAACATCTGTAAAAGCTTGTGCTGTTGAACTTTCAAATGATTGGCAAAACTCTCCTCATCCAGCAAATCTTCCGGTAGTTCATCAATGATTTGCCATTGCCGGTAATTATGGAAATTCTCTAAAACGCCCCAGCGATCAAGAAGCTTAACCACTGTTTCCACGCGAAAGTCTCGACTGTGATAAAAGTGCATCTGCTGCCTTAAGTATTCGTAGCCTTGTTGCTGAACCGGACCAGAATTGTCTTTGATCAAATAGTAAACTTTGCGAATAAAAGCAGGATCAGGATGGGCCCATTTGATAAAGTCCATTTGGATACTCACATCGTCGGGGTCATAAAGTAAACTGGCATAGGCCGGAAGCCCATCGCGGCCCGCTCGACCCACCTCTTGGTAATAAGACTCTATCGACCCTGGAACTTCCCCGTGAATGACCATGCGAATATTTGACTTGTTAACCCCCAAACCAAAAGCCGGCGTGGCTAAAATGACAGGGTCCCCTTCTTTCTGAAACAGGTTTTGGTTCCTTCTACGCACATCGTTGTTGAGCTGCCCGTGGTAAATCAAATGGGGAATGGACAGTTTTTCTAGCTCAAAGGAAAATTTTTTTAAGGTGTCCACCAAGGCAAAATAAACAATCTTAGCTCCTGGATGCTGATGATGAAGGCCAATGAAATGGCGGACCTTATCTTCAAGGCCCACCACATGTTCAATGGAAAGCTCTAGATTGGGGCGCTCAAAACCCGTACAAAAAATAGTTGTGCTTTCCAGAAGACTTAGCTGCTTTAAAATATCCTTGCGTACACCCTGGGTGGCCGTTGCCGTTAAGGCCAGGGTCACAGGGTTCCCCAAAAAATCACGAATCTCTTTGAGCCTTGTATAGTCAGGCCTGAAGTCATGGCCCCATTCTGATATGCAGTGGGCCTCATCCACCGCTAACAAAGATACTTTCCTTTTTTGTAAGGCCTCACGAAAATCAGATTTGCGAAAACGCTCAGGGGTCACGTAGAGAAGTTTGATTTTGCCTGAGGCCAAATCCTGATAAGCCTTTTCCCGGGCCTGCTTGGAAAGGCTTGAATTAATAAAGGTCGCCTGCAGCCCCTTTTTCCTGGCCTCATCCACTTGATCCTTCATCAGGGCGATCAAGGGGGAAATGACCAGCACCAGATCCTCTAAAAAAAGGCTAGGAAGCTGGTAACAGAGGCTCTTTCCTGAGCCGGTGGGCATAAGCACCAGGGCACTTTCCCCGCGCTGGACGGCCTCGATGACCTCCCTTTGCAGGGGACGAAACTGATCGTGGCCCCAATATTCCTTTAAAAGTCCTTCAAAATCCAAGATTTAGCTCTCCTGCTGCTTCTAGTGGCAGTGGCTCTTGCTGCACTTGGCAGAATACATCAGCCCCTGGACAGAACCCACCATTTTTTTTGCACTGAAATCCAACTCATGATAACAAGAGCCCTTAATCATTAACAAATATAAGGAAGAGGTCATGGCCCAGAAGTGGATTTTAGACAAAGTCCGAAATATCGGTATTTCAGCTCACATTGACTCAGGGAAAACCACCCTAACAGAACGTATCCTATTTTATACAGGTCGTATTCACGCCATCCACGATGTTCGTGGCAAAGATGGTGTCGGCGCAAAGATGGACTCCATGGAACTCGAAAGAGAACGCGGAATCACCATTCAATCAGCGGCCACCAACGTTCATTGGGGAGATACTAACATTAACATCATTGATACTCCCGGACACGTGGACTTTACTGTTGAAGTGGAGCGTGCCCTTCGCGTTCTTGATGGTGCCATCCTTGTTCTTTGCGGAACATCGGGTGTTCAGTCGCAGTCCATCACTGTGGATCGCCAAATGCGCCGCTATAACGTTCCTCGCTTGGCTTTTATTAACAAACTCGACCGCTCTGGTGCGAATGCCTTCCGCGTGACGGAACAGCTGCGTGAAAAGCTTCATCACAATGCCGTGATGATGCAAATTCCAATTGGAACTGAAGACGCTCATAAAGGAGTTGTTGACCTCATTAAAATGAGATCTTTTATCTTTGAAGGTGACAATGGTGAAAACATCATCGAGGGCGACATCCCTGATGATTTGAAAGAGCAAGCACAAACCTACCGCGAGACCATGCTGGAAGCCGCCTCCATGTTTGATGATGAACTCGCTGAAAAATACCTTGAAGGTGCTGAAATTTCTGAAGAGCTCATCCATCGCGCTATCCGCGCCGGAACTCTGTCCCTGGATCTTACTCCTGTGTTCATGGGCTCTGCTTTTAAAAATAAAGGCGTTCAACTTCTGCTTAACGCGGTAACGGCTTATTTACCTAACCCTTCTGAAATTGATAACAAAGCCCTCGATTTGGATAATGACGAGGCCGAAGTGCAGCTCGTTTCTGACAACGACAAACCCCTTGTGGCTTTGGCTTTCAAACTTGAGGACGGGCGCTACGGGCAGCTCACCTACATGCGTGTTTACCAAGGCACCATGAGAAAGGGTGAATTTATCGTCAACACCACGAATGACAAAAAACTCAAAGTGCCTCGCCTTGTAAAAATGCATTCTGATGACATGGAAGATGTGGATGTTGCCTACGCTGGTGATATCGTCGCCCTTTTTGGTGTGGACTGTGCCTCAGGAGATACCTTTTGTGATGGCAAGGTGAACTACGCCATGACCTCTATGCACATTCCTGAAGCAGTGATTTCCTTGGCGATTGCGCCTAAGGAAAAAAGTGGCGCTAACAATTTTTCCAAAGCTCTGCAAAAGTTTAGAAAAGAGGACCCCACTTTCCGAGTTCATCGCGATGAAGAGTCTAACGAAACCATTATTTCTGGAATGGGTGAACTTCACTTGGAAGTTTATGTCGAGCGCATGAAGCGCGAATTTGGTTGTGAAGTGATCACGGGTCAGCCGCAAGTGGCCTACCGTGAAACCATCGGTCAAGAAGCAGCCTATGATTATACCCATAAAAAGCAAACGGGTGGTGCGGGTCAGTTCGCGAAAACGGTCGGTAAAATTCGTCCAATTCCACCAGAAGAGGAAGTGAACTTTCGCTTTAATAATAACGTGGTTGGTGGTCGCATTCCTAAAGAATACATTCCTGCCTGCGAAAAGGGATTCCAAGAACAGTTGGCCAAAGGAACACTCATCGGCTTTCCAATCGTGAACGTCGAAGTGGATCTTGATGACGGTGCTTACCATGATGTGGACTCTTCAGAGATGGCCTTTAAAATTTGCGCTATGGCTGCGATGAGACAAGCCTATGAAAAGGCAAAGCCAACGGCTCTTGAACCTTTAATGAAAGTGGAAGTCTCTGCGCCTGAAGAATTCCAAGGATCTGTCATGGGGCAGTTAAACCAACGCCGCGGAATGATCGCTGGTACCCAAACCCAAGAGGGCTTCGTAGTGGTCACAGCTGACGTTCCCTTGAGTGAAATGTTTGGTTATTCCACGGATCTTCGTTCTGCGACTCAAGGTAAGGGTGAGTTCACCATGGAATTTTCGAAGTACGCTCCTGTACCCAGAAATATTCAAGAAGAGCTTGCTAAAAAATACCAAGAGCAACGAGCCAAAGAGAACAAGTAATGATTCTTTCGGATGGGGGATTAAAAAAGTTAATTGATGAGGGCCAACTTGTTGTGGACCCTCTCACCCCAGAGTCCATCCAGCCGGCGTCTATTGATTGTCGGCTGGGGGATCATTTTCTAGTGGTTGAACAACATGACATGAAAACCATCTCCATGTCTCAGGAGATTAAATATCGTGAAGTTGTTGCCGACCGCATTGTTATTGCTCCCCATAGTTTTTTATTAGCCACCACCATGGAGTACATTAAGCTTCCTAACAATATGGTTTCTTTTGTTGAAGGGCGAAGCTCTATTGGCCGCATGGGCCTATTTATCCAGAATGCCGGCTGGGTGGACCCTGGTTTTGAGGGACGAATTACCCTGGAGCTCTATAACGCCAACTCTCTCCCCATTGAATTGGAAGCAGGCCGGCGCATCTGCCAGCTTGTCTTTGGTCTAATGGATGATGAGGCACTCAGCCCCTACCAAGGCAAATATCAGGGCCAAACCAAATCCGTTGGCTCCCGAGTCTGGAGAGATGCTGAAACCGAGAACCCAGGCTGAAAAGGGGCGTCATCTAGCGGATTTCTATGCTACTAAGGGGCCTTTTTCTTTGATATTCTTTCAATCTATGGACGATTCCTCGGGGACCAAAGTTCCCAATCCAAATAATCCAGTGCGGAAAGCCAAACTCAACTCAAGATGACCCTACTCGTCCTATTTTTTACATTTGCAGTCCTCGTTTCCTTCACTTGCTCCCTCCTCGAGTCAGTGATCTTAAGCGTCAACCCAAGCTATGTAGAAACTCAAGTTAAGGCCGGCAAAAAGTCAGGCAAAGTCCTCGCTCACCTTAAAGAAGAGATCGACCGCCCACTGGCAGCCATCCTTACCCTCAACACTATTGCCAACACCTTGGGAGCTGCTGGCGTGGGCGCCCAGGTGAGTAAACTTTATGGTAGTGATGCGGTAGCCATTGCCTCGGCAGTGCTGACCTTCACCATTTTGATTTTTTCAGAAATCATTCCCAAGACTTTAGGAGCTTCCAACTGGAAGCGCTTTGCTGCACCCGCAGCCTATCTGATTCGTAGTTTGATTTTTATTCTCTACCCGATTGTTTACCTGTCGGAGTTTATTTCAGACCTTGTGGGTGGTGGTAAAAAGAATATGCTCACTCGCGAAGAGATGATTGCCACAGCAGAGATCGGCGTGGGTCATGGGGCTCTTCGCAAAAAAGAAAGTAACATTATTCGCAACCTATTGATGCTTGATAACATTTATGTCTATGACATCATGACCCCACGCTCGGTATTAATGGCTCTTCCTGAAAAAATGACTGTTCAGGAAGTGATTGAAAAACATAAGCCCATTCGTTATTCACGCATTCCTGTTTACGGTGAGGATTTGGACCATATTGAAGGCGTGGTCCATCGTTACCAAATCCTTGAAGCTTCAAGCAACGACCAAGACACCCTTCCCTTGAGTGACTTAAAGACAAGTCTGCACTCGGTTCCTGAAGACATTTCAGTTTCCGCCTGCCTTGATCAGCTCATCCATCGCAATGACCACATCTTTTTGGTGGTCGATGATTATGGCTCCACCATGGGGATTGTAACCTTAGAAGATGCTATTGAAACTCTTCTTGGTGTCGAAATCATTGATGAATTTGATTCGGTGGCGGATCTGCGCGCCTACGCCCTTGAGCAATGGAAGAGCCGCAAAAAAAGTAAGACGGCAACCGGACGATAGTTATGCCCATGTCTTTACTTTACGTGACAGTTCCTAATAGTGAAGCTGGTGAGAAGATCGCAAATGAACTCCTTCAGGAAAAGTGGATCGCCTGTGCTAATTTAATGCCTGCACATAAATCATTTTTCCGTTGGGAAGGGGAAATCCAAGGCTCAGAGGAGCATGTCCTTATTTTAAAAACCCGCCGCCTAGACCGACCAGCTCTTACTGAGCGCATCAAGGACCTACACCCCTATGAGTGCCCCTGCATTTTAACCATTGACCCTATCCATACAAACCCAGAGTTTGTGGATTGGATTTATAAAAATACCGAGGAAATCTAAATATGGAAAAAAAACAACTCGCAAAATCCGTACTTAAAGTCTCCCACCTTACTGGAAGCTTTTTGCTTCGCTCTGGTAAGACATCCAATGAGTACTTCGATAAATATCAATTTGAAAGCCGCCCAGAACTGCTCAAAGCCATCGCTGATCATATGATTCCCCTTCTGCCAAAGGACTTCGATCTCTTGGGCGCTATGGAAATGGGAGGCCTTCCTATTGCTACTGCGATTGCCCTGCAAACCGGAAAAGAGATGGTGTTTATTCGTAAAAAATCTAAAGAATATGGCACCTGCAAGTTTGCTGAAGGTCCAGGCCTTAAGGGGAAAAAGATCTGCATGATCGAAGACGTCATCACCACTGGTGGGCAAGTGGTACTCTCTACGGCCATGCTCAGAGAGCAGGGGGCTGAAATCACCGATGTCATGTGCGTGATCGATCGTAGTGAGGGTGACCACTCTCGCCTGGAAAATGGCGGCCTTAAGCTCCACTCCCTGTTCACCATGGAAGAGCTTAAAGCCCATCAATAATTACTGATAGCGATTTGAAACCAAAGCGCTAGTATAACTATCTTTACCCTTGATGCGGATGACTTGCACCTTACTAAACAGGCGCTTGCCATTAGGGTCAAACTCACTAATAAACTCATAGGACTCACCGTGGGCGTCGAAACGGATCTTATCAATAGTAGTAAGCTGGTAAAGATAAAAATCTTCCACTCGCTCCAGATCAATAAATAATACCTGAGGGTACTTCCAAACTTTTAATGAATCGCTTTCTGAGATCAACTTGGGTTCTAGGTCTGTGGGTGCAAAACAAAGTTCATTGGGTGCGGACTGCATACGGCCTTCTACATCCCCTTTATCGACAAAACTATTTTCCACCACTTTCTTGCAAAGGGCTCGATTCGCAGGCTTGCGCACACAAGTGTAGCCTTGGTCTTGCCACTCCTTTAGCTTAGCTTGGCCGGCTTTATTGCCCACCCAAACCCACTGGTAGTCCACCACTTGCAGAATATCGATATTGGGTTGCTTTTTGTAACAACCTTGAAAATTTTGGGCCGCTAAAGCTGGCCACGAAAAGGCCACCATCAAAATTAAAATTGATTTCATATCCCCCCCTTGGAATCTTACTTGGATGCGCAGGAGCGCAGTCTTGGAAGCAGAGAATGTTTTCTCCGCCCCTCTCCCCAATAGATAAAGCAAACGTTAAGATTTCTTAGAAACTAGGTAAGCCACCCAGCTTTCACAATCTTCACCGTGCTCTACAGGAGCAAACTCTCCATCGCCCTCGCCATCCTCATCTGTGCCTTCCCAATACACCTGGGTTTGAGTGAATCCCACTTCGGCAAGGATATCTTTGAGCTCCGGAATCGACCACATTCTCCAATCATAGGAAAATGCTTTTTTAACTTTTTTCTGACCTTTCGGCTTAAAGTGGATATAGAACTGAGCCTCATTGGTCACGGGATCATAACTATCCTGATCCCAAAAATAACTAAAACCATCGTGTTCAGTTTCTTCTTCATTGGGCTCATAGCACTGACTGCCGCCAAAGCAATCCATAATGAATATCCCATCATCAGGAAGAGTTTTAAATACATTGGCAAAGTATTCTTTTAAAGTTTTTCGGTCTTTAAAAATAAAGTAACTGAAGTTGCAAGCGGCAATAACGTCAGCACCCGGCAATTTTGGGTCCAACACGTTAGCTTCCATAAGTTTCACTCGGGCCTGTTGTTTGGCATCGAGTTTGGGGAGGTAGTGACTTTTACCATAGGCAATAGGTTCGGGATCTAAATCCACTCCGATAGCCGTATGATTGTCCCGCAATTTAACCCACTCACAACTTAAAGCAAAAGTCCCACAAAAATCCTCACGAAAAGTCGTTGGCAACTTACCTTGGATTTCCTCATAGGTCTTTTTAAAGAATTCTACATCTACATCCGCGGATTGAACGGACTTATGATAGTAGTAATACTTATCAAAAG
>JAGQZY010000102.1 GCA_020435205.1 Bdellovibrionales bacterium
CTTCCCATTGCCCACACAGTTGGGCGAGAAAGTCAGTGCCCTGAGGAGAGTCTTCATTCAGCCACTGCTCGCCCTGGTCGCCATAAAAACCTACGGCGGAGGTAGAAATAAATGCTTTCAGATTTTTGCCATACTTGCGACTGTGCTCAACGAGCTGATGAGTGCTATCCAATCGCGAATTCACAAGAATCTTTTTATAGGAAGGGCTCCAGGCGCGGTCAGCAATACCAGCACCGGCAAGGTTGATGACAGCGTCAAGGCTTGGGAAGAGCACTTCTGCATGGGCATCCAGGTCACTCCAGTCCAGAGCTTGGTGAGGAAAGGGGGTTGAGAGTAGGCTTTGCTCAGGATTGCGGCTTACCACAACAAGTTGATGGCCTTTTGCCACTAAGCATTTCCCTAACTCTGTCCCTACAAGGCCGGTTCCGCCAGAAATCAATATCTTCATTTTTGTTCACGCTTCCTTAAACAATTTTATTGATTGTGGGGGAAATGTCAAGCATCATGTGCCCATGTCAAATTATGGAATTCATTGGTTTCGTCGAGATTTAAGGGTGGCTGGTAACCAAGCCCTCCAATCTCATTGGAAGGCCAACCAGGGTCGAGTTCTTGGTCTGTTTTGTTTTGATAAAGCATTTTTGAGTCGACCTGACTTTTCGGTGAACCGGTTTCAACTTTTTATCGATAGCCTCTATGAATTAAAAATGGAATTGCGCGAACTGGGTAGTGACCTGCTTTTTTTAGACGTGGGGCCGGAGAAATCCTTCCCCAAGCTCATCAAAGCATTGGACAAACAAGGACAGCTCCCCCATTTATTCACATGGAATCGTGACTATGAACCCTTTGCTCGCAAAAGGGATCGTGCCATCGAAGAATTGATGATGGACTTTGGTGTGCCAACGGAAACCTTTCGTGATCACCTTTTGATTGAACCTCAGGAGCTAGAAAAATCTCCAGGTGAGGGTTATCAGGTTTACTCTCCCTTTGCCCGCAAATGGCTGGAAATTTACCAGAAGCCAGATATACAAAGGCGCATTCAGATGCAAAAGGCAGGCCTTTCCTATTTGCAAAAACGTTTGAAAGGGGATGTTGCTCCTGTGTTTAATTTCACATGGGAAGAATTATTTGATGGGAAAATCCCCTTTGATGATTGGTTGGAAGACTATAGGAAAAAGAATCAGGAGAAAGTGACTGTGCCCATACCTCCGGCGGGCTCATTGAATGCTTTTAAAAAACTAAAAGAATTTAAAAGGAAAGTTTCTGACTACGGTGACCAAAGAGATGTCCCCATTTTAGAGGGAACCTCTCAATTGTCTATGCACTTGAAAAGTGGATCTATAACGATTCCCCAGATCATCGCTTTTTTTCAGCTCAAGGCCTATAAAAAAAAGAAAACAGGTGAAGACATATTCTTGAGTGAACTTATCTGGCGGGAGTTTTATTATCACATACTTTATCGACATCCTCGGGTGGAAAATGAGGCCTTTTTAGAAAAGTATAAGGATATAGAATGGGAAAATAATGAAGATCGGTTTATGGCCTGGAAAGAAGGCAAAACAGGCTTCCCTATTGTTGATGCAGGTATGCGGGAGCTAAAAAGCACTGGGTGGATGCATAATCGTGTTCGCATGATCGTTGCCTCTTTTTTAACCAAAGATCTACTGATTGATTGGCGGTGGGGAGAGAAGTACTTTATGGATCAACTCCTCGATGGTGATTTGGCCCCAAACAATGGAGGCTGGCAATGGGCGGCCTCAACAGGCTGCGATCCTCAGCCTTATTTTCGCATTTTCAATCCATGGCTACAAAGCAAGAAATTTGATCCGCAAGGAGATTATATAAAAAAATTTGTTCCTGAGCTTAAAGATCTTCCAGCTAAGCAATTGCATGAGCCCATTGAAAACCATCCGACCTATCCAAGGCCGATCGTTGATCATAGTGAACAAAGAGAAAAAGCTTTAGCTCTGTATAAATTTGAACAAGCTTAAGAAGCTTGGCTGAGTTTTTTAAAGGCGGGGTCCATTTGCAATTCAAAGCTCTCTTCGTCGAGATACTTCTTTTTCGTTTTTTCAAGCAGCTGGATGGCCATTTCCACCCATTCTGCGAGATCCTGGGGTTGGCTCTTGCAGATTCGTTCCATGTGAAGCCCAATTTCGCTGACTTCTGGGGCACCATAGGTGGTTCCTGTTCCTTTGAGTTTATGAAACTCGAGCTCAAGAGGGTATAAGTCGCTATCACTCAGATATTTTCGAATGACGATAAACTTTTCAGAAAACCCTTCAAGGTACTCAGTGCGTAGCTCGTTCATTAAATCATTGTAGTTGTCGGAATTCATTAGGCCGCCTCACCGGAGTTTCGTTGGTCTTTTTCAGTGCTTCTGACTCGCCACTGTTTTAATGTAAAATAAAATGTGGAGCCCTCACCCAATTTTGAACGTACTCCAATTTCACCTTCATGCTCTTCAACGAGTGCTTTTGAAATAGCAAGTCCTAGGCCAGTGCCTTTCACTAAGTGGTTGTTGCTATCTGTGGCTTGTCGAAATTTTTGAAAAATAAGAGCCTTATTTTCATCAGAGATCCCTTTACCTTGATCGCTGATGGTAATACCAATGCGCTGTTCGTCGAGTGGCATGTACTCAATCGTGACGATGCCTTCCTCTGGGCTATACTTTATGGCATTAGAAATGAGGTTAGTAATGACCTGTTGCACGCGGTCGGCATCCATCAAGGCTTCCAGCTCTTGAATGGGTTCAACCACTTGTAAATGAACCTTGGCGGCTGAAGCAAACCCCTGCATACCTTGTGAAGTCTTTTTAATAAGGTCTCGCAAGGAACTCCATTCTCTTTTTAAATTTAAAGAGCGCGCTTCTATTTTTGCAAGATCGAGCATGTCGTTAATCAGTCGCACCAGGCGGTCAGTTTCTTGCTCGGCCACCAACACCATATCTTTTGCCTCTTGGTTCATTTCGCCAACAATGTTGCTAGAAAGAAGTCCCAGAGACCCCTTGATGGAAGTGAGTGGTGTGCGCAGCTCGTGACTAGCAATACTTACAAACTCTGATTTGGCGCGGTCTAGGGCTTTGAGTTCATCCATATTGTTGAGTACTTTTTGGGCAAGCGAGTTAAAAGTTCTCTCGAGATTACCAATTTCATTGTTAGGAGGTGTTGAAAAGCGAAAGGTGTACTGATCGATTAAAAACTCCATCATTCTTGAGGATAGAGTTTGCAGTGGACTTAAAATGCCGACGTTGACATAGTAAAATAAAATAAACAAAAGAAAGCCTGGAATCAAGGCCGTCATAAACAAATAAAATTTGAGACGTTTGCGAGCAATTTGAAAGGCGATCTGAGTTTTTTTAAAGAAGCTGCGCTCAATTTTGTCAAATTGCCGAGCTCTTGTATAGAAAAGCCGACGATTATTGGCGTTATAAGCTTGAATCAAGTCGCTAGCCGCTCTTCGGCGTTCGGGTTCCTTCAGGCGACTCTTAATGGCTTTGAGTCTTTGCAAAACCTCTTGGTTCTTTTTTTCGGGTTTAATATCTGAAATCGCATCGCGCAGGCTGAGGCTTTCTACGGCAAGAGATTGAATATAAGAGATTTTTCGATCCATCTCATAAGACATAAAGCCAAAAAAGCCTGCCGATCCGATCACGGCTAAGACAAGAATGTTAATTTTGGCTTTAAGTGTTTTCATCAGGCGGCCTGTCTCAAAATATCATCAATGCAGGAGCATAGACTTTTAGGGTCAAAGGGTTTTTGAATATAGCCAGCACCAAGACTCATAAAGGTAGAGATATCTTCTGGGCTGGACTTAGCACTGAGAAATATAATGGGTGCCTGGGGGCCTTGTTTTTGCTCCTGATACCTTTTGCAAACCTCAACCCCTGGATGAACAGGCATCATGCCATCCAATAGAATTAGATCATAGGCATTGGCGAGTGCTTTGTGTAAAGCTTCGCCACCATCAACCGCGACATCGACATCGTGGCCTCCCACTTTGCTGAGAACCATTTTAGCAATCATGACAATATTCGGGTCATCTTCGGCGAGTAAGATCTTCATTAAGCTCTCCTAACTTACAACTTTCAGGATGTCTTTGCTGGCTAGGTGATCGAGGATCTTTTTTTCTCGATTATTAAGTCCGAGCATAACCATGTCTGTCGCGTAGTAGCCTTCTTTTTTGAGTTCTTTGGAGTAAATCGTTTTAAACTTATTTTTTTCAATCCCAGCTTTTTTCAAGATTTCCACATCAATCTCCACTTGGCAGCCAGGCTGAAAAAAAACAGGGCCTTCAATGGTGATTCCCACATCAGTCACTCGTGTTACCATGCAATCCAGTGACAGTCGCGAGGGTGTGGGCTGGTGTTTGCCGAGGTCTTCCATTTTCTTTTTATGTTTTTTAATTAAACGATCCACTTTTTCCATGAGGACTTTTGGGTCAATGGGCTTTACGATATAGTCTTCCACACCGACCTCTACAGCTTGTTCAATATCCTCGCGCTCTCTACGTCCAGTCAGCATGGCAATGGTGAGATGTTTAAGATTTTTATCTTTACGGATTGTGCGAATTAAATCAAAACCGCTATGAGCTGGCATGGTGGCGTCGGTAATAACAAGATCAAACTCTTGTCTCTTGAGAAGTTTCATAGCTTCCAAAGCCGAAGTGGAGGGCTCCACATCATGCCCTTGGCTTTGCAACAAAACGCGAATGATTTTTAAAATATCTTCGTCATCATCAACGATTAAGAATCTCATAGGGACCCCTCTTCATTAACTCATCGGAATTTCGAGGAAAAACTAAAGATGAGGCAAACAAAGGTCCAGGGAAATTAAAGGGGTTTTCCCGACAGATAATAATAAAAAATACAGAAACGAAATGAACCGGTGAGCATCAGGTAAAGGCCTACCAAGGTCCAGACAGGTCCGCCGATAACAAAGTAAAAAAAGAGCAATGAGCCCAGGGCAAGGCGCGCCAAGGCTTCAAAGCGTCCAAGGTTTTTTTCCACTACTCAAGAACCTCTTTGAGTTCTCCAGTCTCAAACATTTCCATCATAATGTCACTACCGCCAAGCAATTCTTTGTTCACATAAAGTTGGGGGATGGTGGGCCAATTGCCGTACTCTTTGATGCCTTCGCGAATTTCCTGATCCATTAAAACATCCACCGAATGAAAAGTGGTGTTGAGCTCATTGAGAATGGCACTGGCGCGCGCGGAAAATCCGCACATGGGGGCTTCGGGTGATCCTTTCATAAAAAGGACCACTTTGTTTTCTTCCAAAATTTTATCAATACGATCTTTGACTGACATGATCTCTCCTTAGCGATTTTCTTTTGTGTCTGTGCGAATAGTGAGGGCGTGCACTTCACCCGTTTTGAGCTCTTCTGCGAAGACGTTCATCACATGTTTGTGCCGCTGAATTCGTGACATCCCTTGAAAAACATTGGAGGCAATGTAGACCGAATAATGGTCTTCGCCGCCAGTGAGATCGGTGACATCGACGTAGCCGTCACTATAAGCATTCTGTAAACGTTCTTTGACCTCTTGAGGTGTCATTTTCCTAAACTCCTTAACTTCTGACACTTTTTTAAACGATTCCGGGGGGCTGGTAAACCAGCATCCATTTCCACATTGCCCATTTGCGCGGCTGGTCAAAAGCTGATATATAGATTTTTATGCAAGTTTTTGGATTCATTGATCCCAAGCAAATAGCCAAAGAGCGCCAGAAGGCCCGACTGCTGCGGAAGAGCCAGTGGTGGAAGCAACAACTGGCTACGGGGGTTTGCCATTATTGCCAGAAATCCTTTACCAGAGAGGATTTGACCATGGATCATAAAATCCCCATCGCCCGTGGCGGCAAGTCCAACAAGGGGAATGTGGTGGTTTGCTGCAAGGCTTGCAATAATGAAAAAAAGTACCTAACTCCCGCAGAATTGGCTCTTGAAGGGCTGTCTGCCCAATCTTTCGCCAGCGAGGAGTGATTGCCAGCGGTGAATTCTTTGCTAAAATGGTCCCAACTCAGGAGTCCATGTTGGCAAAATCAAAGATTACATCCAGTAGTACGGCGGAGTATTTTGCAAAAAACCTACAGCAAGTGGGTTTTTCTTCGCCGACCAAAGCCGTTTTGACCACTCTCAAGGAAGCGATTGATAACTCCCTTGATGCCTGCGAGGAAGTCGGTATTGCCCCCGATATTTTCGTTGAAGTTAAAAAGATTGGAAAGGGCGGAGCCCGCAACACCGATCTTATCGAAGTGACTGTTGAAGATAACGGGCCAGGCCTTGAAGCCAATGATCTAGCTAAAGTTTTTGGTGAGTATTTGGCATCCTCTAAATTTGGTCGTGGAAGAGCCTCTCGTGGTCAGCAGGGGATTGGTATCTCGGCGGCAACAACATGGGCGCAACTCACTAATGCTGCGGGTGTTTTTGTTATTTCCAAAACTAAAAAACAACGCAAAGCCACCCAAGCTCAAGTCGATGTGGACATCAAAGGGAATAAAGGCCTTTTAAAAAATAAGCAAAATATAGATTGGGATAAGGCGCACGGAACCCGAGTCACATTTCGCATTGATGGGCGGGTGCAGTTGAATGGGGACGGTGGTCTCTTGACCTACCTAGAGGGCACCACTTTGGTGAATCCCCATTTGGAGCTTCGCTATCGACTTCTTGAAAATAAAGAGGTTCATATTCCTCGGGTGACTAAGGACGTTCCCAAAGTTCCAGCGGCGACCTTGCCTCACCCCCATACCATGAAGTTGGGTGAATTCATCACTCATGCTGGGATTTATGGAAAAATCACTTTTCAAAAGTTTTTGAAAACAGGCTTTTCCAGAGTCACAGATAGCAATATCAAAGATTTCGTGAAGAATGGACTGCCAAAAGAGCTGCTCAATAAGTCTTTACTGCAAATTAAAGATGTGAATTATAAAAAGGCTTTCCAGGCGATTCAGGACACGCCTCTTCCGAACCCATCCACTCGCTCAGTTTTGACTGTGGGTGAAGAGTCCTTATCGAAATCCATTTTGCGAATTGGCGAAGTGGACTTTTTTAGTGTTGTCACCCGTAAGCCAAAAATTTGTGACCACAAACCGGTGGTGATTGAGGTTGCGTTGGCGCGATTTTTAGATCGCGGTAACGAAGATGGACATATTCAGCTATTGCGTTTTGCCAACCGCGTGCCCTTGCAATTTGATAAAGGGGCTTGTGCTATCACCAAGGCCATTGAGTCAGTGAATTGGCGAGCTTATGGTCTTGCTCAGTCCAAAAATAATTTGCCTTCAGGTCCTTATATCTTTGCAGTGAGTGTGGTTTCCCCCTTCATCAAATTTAAAAATGCGTCCAAAGAAACGATTGATGCTTCAGATGAGTTGGTTGAAGAGATCCGTTTAGCTGTGATGAGAGCTGGGCAGAAGTTATCTCGACATATTAAGAGAGAGACCAAAGCCGCCGATCTTGAGCGTAAAATCCAGCATATTGAGCAGTTTGGCCCCATTTTAGTGGAAACCTTAGTCAGAATCACCCACGCCCCGGACACCCGCAAAAAGAAAGCCATTTTAGGCCTCGAGAAAATTTTGGGCCGTGACTCTAAGGCGGCCAAAGAAGATCTCAATGAAGCTGACATTCGCTTGAAACAATTGAAGGAGCGTATGAAGGCCCGGGGGATAGGATCGTTTGTTGATGAGTCGGCCAATGATGAAGGCGATGACTTTGAAGAGGATAGAGATCGGCGCGAAGAGAGTCCACGGGAGGA
>JAGQZY010000103.1 GCA_020435205.1 Bdellovibrionales bacterium
CCCACTCGTTTACCAAGGACAGCTTCAGCAATAGCCCCATTTTTTAATAGAAAGTCTCGGCGACGTTGGCTCGCCGTTAAAAAGACGGGAGCCTCACCTTTGATGGTCAATTTCACTTTATCACTGAGATGCTCCGCCTTTGCCGCCCAATTTGTAGGCTCATCCTGTTGCCAGTGGGTCTGGTCACGACGAGAGCCTTCAACCAGATAGAGAACTTTTCCTTTCGTCGTGAATGTCAATTGAGTGGCATTCAAAAAAGAGGTTTTTGCTTGGAGGGGCTCTTTATACTGCTCCTCTTTCCAGTTGAGCCAATCGGACTCCGTAAAGGACCCAAAAGCCAAAAAAAGGGTGAGAACAAGTCCATAAAGCATAGAAGGCCCCCTTGGTTTTTACGCATAATATATAATGGGCCCAGCTGAGGCAAACTATGATATCCAGAAGATTCACCGGGAGGATAACGTGAAGCACCAAGAGCCGGAATATTATCTGGAAAAGATGGAAGAAGCTTTGAAAGAACTGATTTCCACGGGCACAGGAAGAAGAGCCTTTCTCCAGGCCACGCCTTTACTTTTAGCGGCCTGTGCATCAGCGCCCAAAACCCGATATCGCGAAGGTGATAACTCGGGCCAGGCCTCCGCTTTAACGGTGGCAGAAGAACGAAAGATGACAGCCGAGCTACTACCCAAAATGAAAAAGGACTACCCCCCTTTAAAAGATGCCCAGATGCAGAGATACATCTCGGGCCTTGGCAATAAAATTGTGCGAGCCAATGGCTTACAGGGAAATCCCTACAATTATAGTTTCACCGTCGTCGATGTGAATTATGTCAACGCCTTTGCCTTGCCCGCGGGGACAGTTTTTGTTACCGCCCCCCTCATTGCTATGGCTGACAGTGAAGCGGAGCTTGCCGGCGTGGTTGGTCACGAAATCGGACACATCAAGGCTCGTCACTCTGCTGAGCGCATGCACCATGCCCAACAGGAGCAAGGCAAAAGCTGGATGTATATGCTTGGTGGCGGCCTTGTGGGTGCTGGTGTTGGTTTTGGTTTAGGAAAACTCATTTGCCCCCCTAAAGACAATGCCTGTCTAGCCAAAGCGGCTACTTATGGCGCTGGGGCCGGCGTTGGTGGGGGCTTGCTTGTGCAAAAATATAAATTTATGGCTAACTCCCGCGAGGATGAAATGGAAGCCGATCGCATTGGATTTAAAACCTCAACGGCGGCGGGCTATGACAAAGACCATGTGGGGCGCTTCTACAGCAAACTCTTAAAAATGGAAGAGCAAAGGCAAAAGGGTGGAAAGATCCTTGCTTCTTTTGCAGATGCGATGAGCACACACCCGCCGAGTCAAGAGCGAGTGAAACAAATGAACGAGATGGCAAGCCAAGCCCATGGTCAGGGAAAAGTGAACTCTGAGGGGTTCCAAAGTATCCACAACAAAGCCAAACAATTGAGTCGATCCAGAGGAGTGCAAGTATGAGCTTAGATAAAGAATTAAGAGTCGTTCCCGACTTTCCAAAACCAGGTATTGAATTTTTGGATATTTCCCCGTTACTGGAAGACGCAAAGCTGTTTCAACAGCTCATTTCTTCCTTGGCGGAGAAATCTCAAGACTGGAATTTTGATAAGATTGTTGCCATTGAGTCTCGCGGTTTTATCCTAGGCTCCGCGCTGGCTCAAGCCATGGGGAAAGGCTTTGTCATGGTTCGCAAAAAAGGAAAGCTCCCTGGTGAGACGGTGGCGAACACTTATGACCTAGAATACGGAACTGACACCATTGAAATGCTTCCCACTAGCATTCATAAAGATGAAAAAGTGATGATCCTTGATGACGTCCTCGCTACTGGCGGCACAGCAGCAGCAACCTGTGAGTTGGTTGAGAAGCTCGGTGGTCAAATTGTCGGCTGTTTGTTCTTCATTGAGCTCTCCTTTCTGAAGGGACGAGAGAAGTTGAAGTTTCCCACCGAGGCCCTTGTCATTCGTTAAGGAGATGAGATGATTAAAATCATTGCAGGCACCAATCGTGCCGGCTCAAGAAGTCTTGAGCTTGCCAATATTATTCACAACATATACTCGAGGTTAAATCAAAAAAGTGAAGTTTTTGATTTGGCTAAACTTCCCCTGTCTGAGCTGGAACCCACCCATTACACAGGTGAAAAGCCAGCAAACATTCAGTTAGCCCTTGATGAAATTATGCAAGCTGAAGGTCTAGTCATTGTTTGTCCTGAGTACAACGGATCCATGCCCGGAGCCCTTAAGTATTTTATTGATCACTGGAAGTACCCTGAAGCTTTTGAGCATCGACCTGTTTGTTTTGTTGGCCTGGGTGGCCGCTTTGGCGGGGTGCGCCCTGTAGAACACCTCCAGCAGGTTTTTGGCTACCGCAATAGCTTTATCTACCCAGATCGCGTCTTTTTAATGAATGTTTGGGGGATTTTGAAAGAGGGTAAAATACAGGATGAATTGATTATGGATCTCCTTGAAAAACAGGCCCAGGGCTTTTGTCGATTTATTAAGGCCCTAAAGTCCGAAAACCTCTCAGCGGGGGATGCCACCACCTAAAAATCAGCTACACTGATTTTATGAAAACACTCATTTATATCATTCCCGTTTTAGCCATGGTGGGCTGTGCCAGTCACAGCAAAGACGAACAAACTGCTGACAAAGCTGCTCACAACAAGCCGGTCGTGACCATCGAAACCTCTGGTGATCTTTACTTTGAAGAGGGCGGTTCCAACATTCAAATGGACTTTTTTGGCAGTTGTGCTCCTGGTAAAGACATGATCTATATTGAAGTGGACAACAAGCAAGCAGCCACTCAGTGCAAGAATGGCCGTTATCGTTACTCTATGAATTTGCCAAAAAGTTTTTTCAAAAAAATATTGAAAGACAAGCGCTCACCTTCTTCACAATACGCTCTCAAAGAGATCAAAGCCTATCATGGTAATCACAAAAAGCTGAATGCCACTTCCTATATTTTAATTGATCGTAAAAAGAAAGAAGTGAAGTCTGTAATCAATAAACAAGTAAAGTATGAACGCTTGCCTACGGGCGATTATCAACCTGTGACCCAGTACAATGCCTTTGGCGCTTGTTCTACGGATGCTTCGGTAACCATTGATATTTCTGCTCCGGACCGTTTTGGGCACAGTGTATCCAAATACGACGAAACCAAGCCTTGCCAGGCCTCAGGCTTTTACTTTCTCACGCAGATTGATGGCTTTGCCAAAAAAGGAACTCGTTTCAATGTTTTTGAGACCAAGACAGTGGTTCCTTCCAGTCGTCAACCGGCAAGCACCAAAAAGGTGAGGCCAAAGCTTAAGCCTCTATTTGATTGGTCACTGCCGATCAATTAAAACAGATTCAGAAGTCTGTGTGAAACTCGCTGAGAGCAAAGTACGTAAAAATAATATCAGCACCAGCGCGGCGAATGGATAACAACATCTCGCCGATAGCCTGCTTTTCATCAAGCCAGCCTTTGTTTGCGGCCGCCTTTATCATGGCATACTCACCACTCACATTGTAAGCAGCGATCGGCAAAAGGCTACTGTTGCGCAGCTCGCGAATGATATCTAGGTAAGCCAAAGCGGGCTTGACCATAAGAATGTCAGCCCCTTCCTGCTCGTCTAACTCACATTCTAGCAAAGCCTCTCGGCGATTGCGCGGGCTGAGCTGATAAGTGCGTTTATCACCAAATCGAGGTTGGGAGTCTAAGGCCTCGCGAAAAGGTCCATAAAAAGCAGAAGCGTATTTGGCCGAATAAGAAATGATCTGTACATCCTCAAAAGAAGCGTCATCAAGCTCTTCACGGATAGCTAAAACCCGACCGTCCATCATATCGGAAGGAGCAACAATATCGGCACCTTTTTGTGCGTAAATCACGGCCATTTTTGCTAGCATTTCAACAGTTTCATCGTTGAGAATTTTACCATCCTTAACCAAGCCGTCGTGGCCCATGCTTGAAAATGGATCCAGAGCCAGATCACAAATAGCCATGGTTTCCGGGGAAACTTTTTTTAAAGTGTCTAAGGCACGGCAAACTAAGTTATCAGGATTCAAGGCTTCCTTAGCATCTTCTGTCTTCTTAGTTTCTTCAATAGCAGGAAACAGCGCTATACCGCCCACTCCAGCGGCCTGAGCTTGCTCGCAAACTTGCGGCAAAAGATCCACCGACCAACGATATTGGCCTGGCAGCGATTTGATTTCTTGCTTTTGTTCTTTACCCTCGACAATAAAGACAGGGTAGATCAGTTGTGACCTGCGCAGATCTGTGTCAGCGAGCCAACGTCTGACCACTTTGTTTTTTCTATTTCTTCTCGGGCGTCTTAATAGATCCATTAGGGTCTTCCTCTTTGGGCGGAATCAATCCGTGTTTTCTTCTGCAATCCTGTAAATGTTTTAATCCCTGATCACCAACAGTGTAAAGAGCTGCGATCAATAGGGACATATCGTCGACAAATCCCCCTGGCAACAAATCGGGGATGGCATCAATGGGGGAGAGCAAATAGACTAAGGCCGAGGATAAAAGCGCCTTGTGTTTCCAGGGCACGGCGGGGTCCTTCATGGTTAAAAAACAGGCTTCTGCCACTGCAAAAACCTCTTTCCCGGCCCTTTGGCTATAGCTTTTGATCTTTTCCCAGCGCATGACCCATTCCTGTCTATATTATGCTATCAAAAGTAGAGGAGACCTTTGATTTAAACAAGACAATTAGGGTAAACTAAAGGTAGAGACGCACCATGACAAGCACCACTATCCTGACGATTTTACTCGTCTTTAGCTTTATCGTTGGCCGATTTCTTCGGCGCTTTGAAACACCGAACTTTGTTTTTTCCGGCATGATTTATTTACTGTTTGGTTTACTGGTTGGCTCCCATTGGGGACTGGGTTTCTTAAGTTCAGAACTGCTCAGCAAATTAGAACCTCTTATCTCTTTGTTAACTGGAATTGCCGGTTGCCTCCTGGGACTCAGAGTGAAAAAGCTTTTTCAAAACCGAAAAATTCTTTTCACGGGAATGCTATCCGCAATTTTGGTTTTTACTGTCGTTGCCACAGGTTTTTTTATTCTAGCTTTTTACTTTCTACCGGTATCCGCGGGCGCTGAACAAAAACTGTGGCGTTTATTTATTTGGGAATTTAACACGGATTTTGACTTAGGCATTCTCTGGTATGCCTTTGGAGTGGCAGCCACCGCGTGCTCAGCATCACTCATGAATCTGGGTTCCGCTTCAAGATTCAAAAAGGAGTCTACTGAGATCACGAAAGTCCTTTCTCTACTGACCCCATCTGTACAAATGGTAGCCATCATTCTTTTAGGAGTCTGTCTAGCCTCCGCGCGAGCGACTATGTCCGCATCCCAACTCCAGATCACAGTCGCCGAATGGCTGATGGCTTCTATTTTTTCTGGTATTCTTTGTGGCCTTTTGTTTTCATTGTTCATCGGCCACCAGTCCAATCAGGACCGGGTTCTTTTAGCAGGCCTTGGGGCTGTGATCTTTGCCTGTGGCGTTGGCAGCATTCTAGGGATATCCTCGCTTTTTGTCAGCTTCACCACTGGCGCCACCATCAGCTTGGTTTCCTCTTATCACCAAATCCTTAAAGACAACTTGATTAAAATTGAAGAGCCCGTATTTGTCTTACTTTTAATTATGGGTGGCGCCTCTTGGAAGCCAGAGTTAGAATTGATTTGGATTTTACCCGCTGCTTATTTTGGCATTCGCTTTGTCATGTTCTCTTTCTTTCCCCAAATCATCTATCGCTCACTCACTAAACGTACATTGAGCCGACTCGGACAGGGGCTTTTGGGTCAAGATCTTATGGCTGTCGCGATTGCCATGAGTTTTGCTCAGCAATTCCCCAAACTTGAGCAAATGTTCATGACAACAATTTTGGGTGCTATTTTTCTCAATGACTTTTTAGCCAATACTTTATTAAAAAAGGTCATTCTTGATAATGAACTATCGACTCAGATTCGACCGATTGAGGCAAAGGAAGGTTCCCAGTGAAGATCGTAATTGTTGGTGCTGGAGACGTAGGAAGTTTTCTAGCTAAAGAACTCTCCGGACGCAGCGAGGATGTCATTATCATTGACACCAACGAATCGGCACTCGAAAAGCTCGAAGAGTCCTGTGACGTTATGACTATGCGTGGAAATGGAACCTTCCGCAAAACCTTGCAAGAAGTGGGTGTGCACAGTGCCGACTTAGTGGTTGGAGTGACGAGTCACGATGACACGAATCTTGTCATCACCTCGTTGGCCAGTGAGCTTGGTGCACAAAGAACAGTGGCGCGAGTTGATGCTCCTGAGTTTTTTAATACCCGAGGAGGAATTGAAAAAGGAGTTCTTGGTTCATTTGCTATTGTATGTGCCTCACGGCTCGTCAGTGCTGAACTTTTACGCTTAGTCCGCCACATCGACAGCCCCTTTGTTGAAAACTTTTCTGCAAACTCTATAACCGTAGCTTTGGTGGATGTCTGCGAGAACTGTCGCTACTTGGATAAACCAGGGTCTGAAATTGATTTAGGAAAAGATGCTCGTGTGATTGGTGTTTTCCGCGATGGCGAATTGCGCAACGTCGTTGAAATGGCCAACCTATACCAAGGCGATAGGATTTTAGTGGCGACAAAGTTACGTAAACTTCCCATTGTCATGCGTCGACTTAAACAAATCCCAGGCAAAAAGGCTGTCATTATTGGTGGCGGCGACGTGGGCTTTCAATTAGCCACGTCACTACAGGATGCAGAAAACAGACTGACCGTCATTGATATCGATAGAAAGCGTTGTGAATTTTTGGCCGACAAATTGGATCATGTCACCATTGTCCACGGCGACGGAACTAGCCTTGGCCTTTTACAAGATGAACATGTAGAGATGGCTGATTACACTATTTCTGTTACGAAAGCTGATGAAGTGAATCTTATGTCTTCCCTAGTGGCCCAAGAGATTGGCGTGACCAACTCCTATACATTGGTGCATAGACCGGGCTATGCCCATGTCTACGAGCATTTAGGTGTTAAAGGAACAGCCAGTGCTCATGAGATGTTTGCTAAAGCCGTGAATAGGTATTTTCCCAATCAAATTATTTTATCAGAGGCTCATGTCCCGCACACAGATTATGTGGTCGGAGAGTTTCAAATTGGACATCTTATTAAAAATAAAAATCTAAAACTTCGTGACTTTAATATCCCCCATGGGGTGTTTTTAGTAGGGTTTTCTCGTAAAGAAGAGTTTTATTTTATTGACGGAGATCCCGACCTGACTGCTGGCGACATTTTGATTATGGTTTGTAAAACTAAAGAAATGAAAAACTTAGAAACTATGTTTAAAAAACTAAAGTAAGGGTTCTTTTTGCAAAAGCGAATTGTTGCCTACTATGTAGGCCAACTTTTTATCATCTTGTCATTTTTTACCTTGGCTCCTTTAAGCCTGGCTTTTTATGACAATGACATGCGCACTATGTTTGCCTACGGCACAACGACCTTACTTTCCTTTCTCATTGGCTTTGGTCACCGCATCGCTGGAAAAAAATTAAGAATCAAACAATT
>JAGQZY010000104.1 GCA_020435205.1 Bdellovibrionales bacterium
ATATTTTCTAAAATGGGGTAAGTATGAAGGCTCAACCACTCATCTTAATTGCACTCATTTTCACTGCATTCCACGCGCAGGCTAAGCTCGTTCACTCTCTGGATGAGGAGTTTTCTCAAAAACAGCTCCGCATTATGGCTTTTGAGTATAACAATCATCCCCTCGATATCAAAACGACCGCTTATTGGTTAAAAAAAGTTTTCCCGGAGAAACAAAACCAAAAATACGTCGATAAAATTTATCTAAAAACAAAAAATAAAAACTTGAAGCCCAAACTTTTTTACTACCCTACTTATCTTGAAGTCAGAATGTATGGCAAAAGTTATGGAAAAATTGATGAAATTGACCCACTCAACCATTCCGTCAATCTCAATGGTCAAACCATTACTTTTTCAGATGGACAAGATTTGGAAAAACTCCACAAACAGGTTATGAGCGCCCTTCAATTTCAGTCGGCACTGAATTTACAGGATTTATTTTTTCCAAAAGCTTATGCTCAATACAACGAGACCGCTATTTGGAGCCTACTCGCATTTTACGCCATGATCCCATTGATGCGATCTTCGCAAAGCACTCATAATTTTGAAGGACAATTACAACGAGTGACTTATAAAGATCTCTGCGACAATCCCACCAATCGCGCGACGATCAGTCGAATTCTCACTCAAGACTATTTACGTGACCACACCGGCCAACCTCAGCAGGCTTCACAAAATGAAATTTCGCTTTTCGCCTACACTTTTCAAAAGCATGACCCTAATGGCCTAGCTCCTCTTTCCTCGTGCACCAGCTATTGGCTCAATCAGCGCAAAGACTGGGCCAATAAAGCACAACGGGTCCAAGGGATTTGTCAGATGGCAAGACGAGCTAAGCGTCTTTGCGTACAGCTGAAAAAATCAGAAGATAAAAAGACAAAAACCCCTGAACCCGCTAAATTCTAAAATGAAAACTCATTGGGCATGGCATGGGCATTGTAAGTGCTCGCCATAGAATAGCCGTAGGCACCACTGTCACAGATAGCAAGCCCATCCCCTTGTTTTAGTTTTGGTAAAGGGTAATTTTTAGCCAAAAAATCACTAGATTCACAAATGGGCCCAACCACATCATAAAGTTTTTTGCTGGCCTCTTTTTGCTCTTTTAAAGGTAAAATGCGGTGACTCGCTTGATACAAAGCTGGTCTAATCAAGTGATGCATCCCTGTGTTCACAATAGCAAAGGACTTATATGGGGTCTGCTTAATGTACTCCACCTGGCAAAGCAAAACCCCACATCGCCCCACTAAAACTCGACCTGGCTCAATGATCAACTCGCCTCGGTAATCTTTAAGAGTTTCGCGAACCATAGCTCCGTAATTTTGTATAAGGGTAAAGTCTTCTTCGTCATCATTATTTTTATAGTGAATGCCAACGCCGCCACCAATATCTAAGGATTCCATCGCAAAGCCAAGGACTCCAAGATCATGGTAAATGGAACGCAATTTTTGAATTCCCTCAGCTAAAGCTGTCAACTCAAGGAGTTGAGAGCCAATATGCATAGTGAGACCACGCAAATAAAGATTTTGTGGAAATCTTCTTAGGATGCGTAGAAGTTCAGGCAAAAAACTTTTATCCATCCCAAACTTATTTTCACTCATGCCTGTGGTGATATAGGGATGAGTTTCTGGACTCACTTCGGGATTCATGCGAAAGGCTACAGCGACTTTTTTATTGACCGATTTTGCCATTTCACCGATGCGGATGAGCTCCTGTGGCGATTCCACATTAATTTGTTTAATACCTTTTTCAATAGCTAGGGCCAGCTCTTCTTTTGACTTTGCAACTCCTGAAAAAATAACATCACTGGCTTGAAAACCATTATCAAGAGCGATCGCAATCTCGCCGCCAGATACAGTGTCAACACCGGAGCCCATCTCTTTGAAAGTTTTTAATATATCTTTGTTAGCATTCGCCTTCATAGCGTAGTGAACTTTTAATTGATAGTCCGACTGTAAAGAGCCCACAAGGCTTTGATAGCGCTCTTTCACCACCTGCAAGTGATAGACGTAACAGGCATGACCTTGGTTTTTTTTTAAAATTTCAGTGAGATCGATATCCTTACCAAAAAACAATCGGCCCTGATGAAACTCTAAGCTCATTCTAACCTTCCAACCCAAATTCTTGGTGAAGATGATTGGCTGCCTTTTCAAGTTGGGGTTTTTCGATAACTGCAGAAATTTTAATATCGGAGGTTGTTACTAAATGAATGGGAATGTCTTGTGACGCCAAAGCCCTAAAAAACCGGGCGGCCACACCAAACTGGTTTTGCATTCCCACGCCCACCACCGATACTTTAGCCATATCATCCATCAAACTAATTTTTGTCGCCTCTGTGATCTCCCCTTGAATAGTATCAAGAGCAGCTTGGCGATCATCAGACTGAACAGAAAAGGCCAAACGCTGCCCCTCGGGACTTTGGCTTTGCGTGATGATGTCAACAATCACCCCTTTTTTCGCAAGTGCCGAAAATAAATTGGCTAAAAATTGAGGTTTATCCGGCGTAGGGAAAAGCTTGATCACTGTGGTGTTTGGGTCATGGGTCACCGCTGTGACCACCGGTTTTTCCATCATATTTCCTCCTGGAGAGACAATCCAAGTCCCTTCACGTTTTTCAAAGGTGGAACGCAAATGAATTTTCACATTAAATTTTGAAGCTAGCTCCACGCTGCGCGCATGAAGGACTTTTGAGCCCAGAGAAGCCATTTCCATCATCTCATCAAAAGTAATACTCTCGATGGGTTTTGCCGTAGGGACCAAACGAGGATCCGCTGTATAGACAGCTGGCACATCTGTATAAATTTCGCAGATATCACTACCAAGGGCTGCGGCTAGAGCGACGGCCGTGGTGTCGGAACCCCCACGACCTAAAGTGGTGATGTTCGAAAAAGCATCCATCCCTTGAAAACCGGCAACCACTGGTACGATGTTTTGTTGCACGAGTTCTTGTAAGGAATCCGTCTGAATAGACTCAATGCTCGCTTTACTAGGAAGCGCATCAGTCCGAATACCCAATTGAAAGGCCAAAAGCGGTCGCGCCTTTTGTCCGCGCTTATGCAGAGCCATAGCTAGGAGGGAAATGGAAACCTGTTCGCCTGAGGCAAGCAACATATCATAGGCTGGTGAACGATCATGGGGAGCCAATTGATGGGCCATAGAGATCAGCCGATTGGTCTCACCCGACATGGCTGAAGCCACCAAAATAGGGCTCTCTCCTTTTTGCTCAATATCTTCGATGATTCGGTCAGCCACAGCTTCGATTCGATCCAATGTACCCAGCGAGGTGCCACCAAATTTCTTTACAACAATCATAGAGCCAAGAGTAGTCACCGATGACAGAATTGTCCAGATGTAGTTGGCTCAATCGTTGTCTTTTTAAAGTCTTATCACTATATTGGGGCCGCCGAGGTGATTATGAGAAATTTTCTGATACTGTTAGCCCTTTTCAGTCTTATCGCTTGCCAACCTAAAAATGAGACGAAAAGCTCTGAAAAATGGACCGAGCAAAATCCTCGGCCCCTTCCTGCCGAACCTTATGCCATGAACTCTGAACCTTTATTGATCAAAGGGGCTAAAGTGATGACGGCCGAGGGGGATATCTTTACAAGAGCCAATATTTTAATGGAAAAAGGCCTGATCAAAAAAATCAGCCAAGAGGACATCACAGCGCCCCAGGCTCGAGTCATCGAAGGCGATGGTTTGGTGGTCACGCCAGGGATCATCGACGTTCACTCCCACATGGGAGTCTATCCCCATCCTTGGGTCAGCGCCCACAGCGATGGCAATGAAAGCTCAAGACCTGTCACAGCTGATGTTTGGGCTGAACATGCTTTTTGGCCGCAAGACCCCTCCCTGTGGCGGGCTCTTGCCGGCGGGATCACCACCATTCAAGTATTACCCGGATCGGCAAACTTAGTGGGAGGAAGGTCCTTTACCGCAAAATTGATTCCAGAAGTGAGCGCTAGATCCATGCGCTTTCCGGGCGCCCCTCAAGGTGTAAAAATGGCCTGCGGAGAAAATCCAAAGCGGGTTTACAGTGAAAAGGGCATTAAAACCCGCATGGGCAATGTTGCTGGCTACCGCAAGGCTTTTCAAGAAGCTCTCGAGTATAAAAGAGATTGGGATGAATTCACTAAAGGGAGCAAAGACAAAAAAGATAAACCTGGAAAAATCCCTAAACGCAATTTTGTTCACGAAACTTTGATGAAAATTTTAGAGGGCGAGATTCTTTTGCACTTTCACTGCTACCGCGCCGATGACATCAGTAATATTTTAGATGTCGCCCAAGAGTTTGGTTTTAAAATTCGAACGGTCCACCATGGCTTGGAAGCCTATAAAATTGCACCTCGTTTGGCCAAAGAAGACGTGGCCACCGCCACTTGGGCCGACTGGTGGGGCTTTAAGATCGAGGCCTACGATGGTGTGCCACAAAATGCGGCCCTCCTGACTCACAATGGGGCGAAAGCCATTATTCACTCGGACTCTCCTACCGACGTTCAGTTTTTAAATCTTGAAGCAGGCAAAGCCATGATGGCCGGAAGAAAGATGGGCCTTAAGATCAGTGAAGATCAAGCCCTCAAGTGGGTCACCTTGAATGCCGCTTGGGCCTTAGGCTTAGAAGATCGCATTGGCAGTATTAAAGAGGGAAAAATGGCAGACCTGGTGATTTGGGATGGTCATCCTTTTTCTGTTTTTACAAAAACTAGATATGTCATTATCAATGGCAATGTAGTCTTGGATCGCGCCAAAAAAGAACGCCCCCGCAGTGATTTTGAAATTGGGGTCCTTGATATGGCCTTTAATGATGGCAGGGACTTTCACCCACCAAAAACATCGGCTGACTTAAACTTTCCCCAAGATGATTATAGCTCTTTTATTAAACCTCCCTCCGATATGGACTACACTTTGATTGAAAACGTAAAGATTTTTAGTCAAGGAAAGTGGCTTGAAAACCAGTCGCTGCTGTTTTCTGCAAAAGATCAAAAAATCCATAAAATCGAAAGCGGGGCTATCAAGGAGATTCCAGCCAACACTCGCCGCATTGATGGCCAAGGAAAACTTTTAACGGCGGGTCTTATTGAAAGCGCGACAGATCTAGGGCTAGTGGAGATCCCCATGGAAGATCTAGCTAACGACTCTTACGTCAAAAGTGATGTCGCCACTCCTGGGAATTATGCCTATGATTCGCTCAATCTTATGAGTGTGCGCATTCCCATCACCCGCGCCGAAGGTGTGACCACAGCCCTGTCCTATCCAGGAGGAAATCTCATTGGAGGCACTGGGGTCGCTTTTGATCTTGGCGAAACAGAACCCTATATCAAAACCCCTACCGCTCTTTACGGCTCGATCAGCAAAGGCAAAGAAGCACGCAGTATGAACTGGCGAACCTTAAGAATTCTTATGGATGAAGCCACTCGATGGCACAAGAACAAAGAGAATTTAATTTCAGGAAAAACTTTAAATCTGCAGCATAATCCAGTGGACCTCAAAGCCATGGAACCTTTTTTAAAAGGGGATATCCCTTGGGTGATTCATGTTGAGCAAGCCAATGAAATCAAAAATCTGCTGGACTGGTATCAAGCCACCAGCAAAAAGTTTCCCATTAAGATCATCTTATGGGGAGCGAGCGAAGCTTGGTTGCACGCCAAGGAGATTGCAAAACTCAATATCCCTGTCATCATCAACCCCATTGAGCAAGACCCGAATTTATTTACTAAATTAAGAGCCCGGAAAGATCTCGCTGCCTACTTGGCTGATGCAGGAGTTCCCCTTATTTTTAGCGCGGGCGGCGATGGTTTTACACGAAGACTTAGACAACAGGCTGGCTTTGCCGTGAAGTATGGAATGGATCCTGAGCAAGCTTTACTTGCGATCACTCAGACTCCTGCCCAAGTTTTTGCTGTTGAGGGTGGCGATATCCTCGAGGGAAAAACAGCTAACCTCGTGCTGTGGTCAGGGGATCCCTTGGAGCCAACCCAGTTTGCGGAAAAAGTATGGATTCGTGGGCGTAGTCAGAATCTTGATAATCGCCAGTGGGATCTCGCTGAAAAGTATTATAAGCTCTATAACTAATTCATAAAAAAAGGAGCCCAAAGGCTCCTTAGCAAACAACAAAGAAAAGCAAAAAATTTAAAGGCTCTGAATCAAAGTGTCCATTTGGTCGTAAAGAGTCTTTTGATTGTGATCTAAAGTGATGGTCATGGTGAGGTAAAGATCTAAATTAGCCTCGCGGATGCTCTGAATATTTTTGTCTTCAATGGCGTAGTAAAGGTTCGCTAAGGAATAATAATTATCCATATCGACTTCCGAGGCATCGATAGTGGCCACAAAGGCCTGATAAGCTTTTGATACCTGATCGACCGTGCTAGCAGCAAAACTCGGTGTGGAAAAACTAAAAATAAGTAAAAACGTAAGAACTAGTGATTTCATTTCGGGTCCCCTCCCCTTTTCGGCCACCAGAAGGCCTTTAATGGGCACAGCCTAGGTCAGGCCCTCGGGGCTTGTCCAACATTTTATTTAAGAACCTGAATCCTAATGTAAGCTTAACAAACGATGACTCTAAGCGTCTTTAAGGGGACGGAATTTTGTAAATATTTTTGAAGACTTAGAATGACCATTGACTCTCTAGGGGACATCCCTTAAGTTGGCCCTTCGCTTTAGCGCGGCGAGATTTTCACGCTGCTCTCAAGCCATCTTCCATCTGTCGCGGGGTGGAGCAGTCTGGTAGCTCGTCGGGCTCATAACCCGAAGGTCGTAGGTTCAAATCCTGCCCCCGCAACCAATTTCAGGTGACTAGATTTAGAGACTTTTTTAAACCCCAATAACCCTAAACACTTAAAAACAGGTCAGAGACCTTGAAATCTCTTGCTTAATATTTCATGAAATTTCACGAAATTTCGATGTTTTGCTTCCAGGATGCTTCCAATTTGCTTCCAGCTAGAAAGCCCCATTTTCAACCCTTTCAGACCATTCAAGCCTGAATCCTAGAATAACAGAGAGCCTATGCTCCCCCGCATATACCTCCTCCCTAAAACCCCAAATACCATTTTTTAAACAAGGAGGAATCCCTATGATTTTATCCAAAAAGATTATTATGTACCTTCTCTTCGGCGCAGGAATGTTCCACGCCGCCACCAACTTACCCACCTATATAAATCTTGTTAGAAAAGCCCAATTTCAACTTATCCAAGACTCAAAAGCTTCAAAATGGGGAACTCCTTGGACACCAAGTGCAAACTAATTCGCTTCATTAGACCTCTTTTCGTTAGAAGAGTTGTCCAAATTAATAAGTTTATAAAAAAGAACACCCAATGCTAAAAGAGCAGATACCGTGATTATTGCACCAACGATTCCCTTTTTCATATCTAAAATATAATCATCAACGACAAAGTATCCAAAAATAATAACTGACCCAAGACCTATGAGAACTATAGCGTGTTC
>JAGQZY010000105.1 GCA_020435205.1 Bdellovibrionales bacterium
TGGCAAAAACCGGAGATAGCGATGCTGCTGCTTCATTGTCTAGAGTGACTGGTTTAACCTTGAAAGAAGGCAAATACATCTACGTGAGAGGTTTAGGGGAAAGATATTCGGCCACCCTATTTAACGGAGTGGCCCTCCCCAGTCCAGATCCCTCCCGTCGTGTTGTCCCTCTCGATCTATTCCCCGTTCAGTTCTTAGAAAGTATGGTGGTGCAAAAAAGCTATTCTCCGGATATGCCTGGTCAATTTGGTGGGGGCGTTGTGATGTTGCAGACCAAGTCCTTGCCAGAAAAGTTTTTTGTCAAAGCCTCTATTGGTCAAAGTTTTTATTCTAATCTTAATGAGATAAAAACTTATCAAGGGGGTTCCACCGATTGGATGGGCGTGGATGATGGTGGTAGAAAGCTTCCTCCAAACACCACTGGCGAAAATCGCGACCTTTCGACCTTTCTTGAAAAAAATAGGCACCGAATCTCTGATCAGGGGACGGAAACTTTGCCTGAAGTTTCTTTTTCTGTGGGAGACATTTGGAACCCTCGCAAATTTAAATTAGGTTACACTTTGTCTGGTCTTTATAAAGATGGGGCGAGTTATCGCGACGAAAAACGTCATCGCTATCGCCAGCAGGATGGTCAATTTTTTGCAGAGCAGGACTTCAATCGCCGCAAATGGCAAAAAGAAAGAGTGTTGGGCGGAATTGGAACCTGGAGTGCTCAGTATAGTAAAGATCATAGTATCACGGCCAACGTCATTGGCATTCGTAACACCACAGACTATGTAGCCATTCAGGATGGAACCAATGCTGAGGGTAATCGTGTGCGTACAACGGAAAGAGAGTGGGCGGCTAGAACTTTAAACTCTCTTCTTGTGCAAGGGGACAACAAAATAGCCTCAGATTGGCTGGGATTAGGGTGGCACTACTCTCAATCGAGAGCCCGTCGTGATGAGCCAGATCGCATCACAGATCGATATTCGCCGGATAAGGATGGGCGCTATGTTTTTGGAATTGCCGAAGACACGGCTTACCAGAGGCGATTCTATGATCTGCAAGAGAGGGTTGAAGATATTGGTTTGGATTTAAGTTCAAAATTGCCTTGGTTTTATAAGAAAAAGCTTGAGGTGTCTCTGGGAACCAGTCTCATGCGCAAGGATCGTCAATCCAATATGCGCCGCTTTGGCCTCAATTTAGAAGGCCCTTGCGATGCCGACCTTCATAACAATCTCGACAGCATCATTGACCAATGTAAAGAGGCTTTCTCCATATCTGACAACACTCAAAATACAGATACTTATACGGCCACCCAAAACTTAACCTCCTACTACTTTCGCAGCCAAGTTCCATTATTGAGTCGCCTGGATCTAAGCACCGGCATCCGTTATGAAAGATCCATCCAGGATGTGAATACCTTAGCCTTTTTCTCGGGTGAGGGCGTTTCGAGTGTGCTGACGACGAATGACTGGCTTCCTGGCACATCTTTAACGTACAAATTAAATAAAAAAATGCAGGTGCGGGCAGCCTATAGTGAAACCATTTCGCGCCCTGATCTTCGCGAGTTATCGGACACTCGTTGGAGAGATTTTGATACTGGATATGACATCACAGGAAACCCAGACTTGAAGGCGACTGTGATTAGCAACTATGATTTGCGCTGGGAGTGGTACTTTGCTCCACGCGAAAACATCTCCTTTGGTTTGTTTTATAAAAACTTTGAAAACCCTATTGAACAGGAGTTTCGGGCAGCCTCGGACCCTCGCATTCAATTTTTAAATGCGGAGGGAGCAAGATCTTATGGAGGAGAACTTGAGTTTGCAAAAAGGCTTAAATTTATTACACCTTGGTTACGAAACTTTTCCATCTCTGGGAACTACGCCTATATTTTTTCAAGAGTCAATTTAGGGAATCTGGATCAAGTGGAACTCTCTGAGCCAAATCGGCCGATGCAGGGGCAGTCTAATTATACGGCAAATCTTTTGTTAGATTATGAGAATGAGGTTTATAGGCTGAATGCCAGCTTAGCCTATAACGTCTATGGCCGTAGAGTTACTTTTTCAGCGCCGGAAGGTTTACCGAATGTTTGGGAAGAACCTTTTCATCAACTCAATTTGGTGATTGGGAAAAACTTATCCGAAAACTTAAAAATAACAGGGAAGGTTGTAAACATCCTAGACGGTGAATATCGCTACACCCAAGGCGGGCAGTTGTGGCGAGGGGGTCGTCGTGGGCAAACTTATACTATTGGTCTATCCATGGAGATATAATTATGAAGAAGGGAATTTTCATTTTTATTTCATTGTTTTTCATCGGTTGCGGGAGTCACCAACAATCTTTGGTGAGAAGTGAGTCACGGGCGCCAGTCAAAAAAATTGAAGAAAAAGATCTTAACTTGAAACTCATCAATGCTGTGAATGGTGGAGATCTCGAAGAATTAAAAGGGCTTTTGGCGAGTGGTGGAAATCCTAACATTCGAGACAATGAGAGCCTTACTCTTTTGATGTTAGCGGTGAGTAGTCAACAATTTGCCATCGTTGAGTTTTTGGTGGAAGCCGGAGCTGAAGTTTTTTTAAAGACAGAATCGGAGCAAATCCAGCCGGATAAAACAGCCTTTGATTTTATTGGTGGTGAGGAAGATGTGCAGAGAATCTTACAAAAAGTTCTCAATAAAGAGGAAATCCACCCCGACGACCTCAATCCTTCCCTGTACACCCAAATCACCTTAAAAAGCTCAGCGAACTTAAACTGGCTGTTTAAAAAGGGGGCTGATGTTAACTACATTCGCAAAAACCCCAGCGGTAGTGATAAGGATAATGCCCTTATCTTTTTACTCTCACAAAGGGGAGTGGTGGGTGATGAGTTTATGAAGCTGAAAGAACTGTTTGATATCCTTATGAGCCAGCCGAATATTGATGTGAAGTCCAAAGTCGGGCGAAACACTCCTTTAAAAAAGGCAAATCAACGAGCTCAAGAAAATAACGAGTATGAAGTGATTGTTCAGGCTCTTAAGGCTAAAGGCGCATAGGCGCAAGGTTCCTTTTTTGGGTTGTAAGGAGCCTAGATCCTTGTCCTAACTGACTATATAGAAGTAAGGACTTATTTTTTTTTGTCCTGAAGGGTTTGAATAAAATTGGTGAGATCCCAGGACTGCTCTGAGGTTAAAAAATCTCGCCACTTCGGCATGCCGCCATCACGGCCATCATTGATTTGTACGACCAAATAGTAGTTGGGAACATTGCGAGCCAGGTTTTTAAGGTTTGCTGGTCGGATCCCCAGTTCTTTTGCCATGGGGCCTTTGCCATCACCATTAGCACCATGGCATTTTTGGCAATGTTGGCTAAAAAGTTTTCGACCCCGCTCGATGGAGTTGGCATCGTTAACTCCAATCACAGTGCGTTTAGCGGGCGTCATTTCTGTCCATCCATGGCGCATTCCCACTTTAGAAAAATCAATATTCATGTCCGCGCCTTCTCCAGGAACCACGCTATTGACAACGCAGCCACTGAGGGCAATGGCTAAAACGACGGCCAAAAACTTCATAATTTCCCCTTTGTATCTTATCAATTTCTCCTAAGGAGAATGGGACGTCAACCTTGGCATGGTTCTTGGATTAACAATCTTCTGAAGCTATCAAAGATGCTGGAGTGTGCCATATTGTCTCGGAATTGACATTATTGGGACATCTTTTCCATTGTTTAATGACTGAGGGAGTCTTTATGTACAAAGAAGTGAGAAGCGAAATGGTAAAATTCCCCTACGTTGCAGGACCAGAGATGCCTATTGATGAGGCAGTGAATTACATGAAAGAGTGTAACATTCGCCATCTTCCCATCATGGTGCAAACTCGATTGGTGGGCGTAGTGAGCGAAAGAGATTTGGCGGCAGCCCAAGGCCGCGACCCTGACATGACGATTGAAGATGTTATGACTCGTATGCCTTTTGTGGTTTCCGAAGGTGAAAGTTTAAGATCGGTGGTGAATATTATGGCAGAAAATAAATATGGATGTGCTCTTGTGGTGGATGCCAATGAAGCTCTTATTGGGATATTCACAACGATCGATGCTTTAAGGCTTTTGGAAAAATTTTTGGAGGGAGACTCCAAGTTTTATAATAGCTTTGAAAATGTTATCACTCTCAAGGATGCGGTCGGATGGATGTAAATCAATCGGATGTTCTACTACAAAAACTTCACGAAATCGCTAAAGGTGAGGTGCAGGACATTTCTAAAAAGTACAATATTCCTGAAAAAATCCTCGTCGATGCCCGAGAGGCTTCGGTGGGGACTATTGTTAATGGACATTATCCCTACAAAACCAAAATGCGTCGTAAGTTGTATAGTGAGCGCAAGCAGATCTTGCAGATTGAGCTGGTTAAGCTACAAAAATGGATCAAGGACACTGGGCAAAAGCTAGTGCTCGTTTTTGAAGGGCGAGACGCTGCTGGCAAAGGGGGGACAATTAAGCGTTTCATGGAGCATCTGAACCCCCGTAGTGCGAGAGTGGTTGCTCTAGAAAAGCCTTCTGAACAGGAGCGTGGCCAATGGTACTTCCAACGCTATGTGGAGCATATGCCTACCTCTGGAGAAATGGTTTTCTTTGATCGGAGTTGGTATAATCGCGCTGGAGTCGAAAAGGTAATGGGGTTTTGCAACCCCCAAGAATATTTGGAATTCATCGAGCAAGCTCCCTCTTTTGAAAAGATGCTCATTGACAGTGGTATCACATTGATTAAGTTTTGGTTTTCAGTCAGTCGCGAGGAGCAGATTCGTCGCTTTATAGCAAGGACCCTTGACCCCCTTAAGCAATGGAAGCTCAGCCCTATGGATGTCGCATCCTTAGGGCTCTGGCAAGAGTACACAGAAGCCAAAGAGTCTATGTTTGCCCACACTGATAAAGGTTATAGTCCTTGGGTCGTGGTTCGGTCCGATGATAAAAAGCGAGCCCGGCTCAATGCTATGAGGTATGTCCTAGATCGGTTTGATTACACAAACAAAGATCATCATGCCATCATTCCCTTAGATCACCAGATTTTAGGGCCTGCGGAAAACATCTACGAGCCGGATGAATTGATTCAGCGAGATCTGTTTAAAAAATAGATCAGTCGGACTGAATAGCTTTAAGAGTGTGGACCAGATCCCAGTAGGGAACGATTTCTGCAATGTAATCGACCTCGAACTCAATAAAATCATTGGTCCCATCAGAAGAGTAATCGCCCAATAGTCCCACGTCGGAAAGAGTTTTGACGTCGGCTAAACTCAGGCGAAGGCCAATGTCTTTGGAGCAAGTGGCACCCACTTCAGTTAGGTTGATTTTTACAAATCCTTTGGCGTTTTTCTCAAGTTTTTCACCATAGTACTTGGCGATCTTTAGTGCTGCTAGTTGAGTCTCTGAAACGTCATACTTTTTTGCGCTTTCTGAGAAAAGTTGATTATTATAAAAGTCGACAAAATTAAAAATAAAATCTAAGTCAGTGACGAGGATTTTTTGTTTTCCCTCACCCAATTGTTGAACCTTCATGTACCCAAAATCCGACAAGACTTCGGTGAGAGTTTGCATCTTATGGGTGGCTTGCTGGAAAACTTGAATCGTATAATTTCTTAGAGTGCCGCCAGGGACTTGCAGTCCCTCTTCAGACTTTTCGCCATAATAACTAGCGACAAAACCTAGGATTGCCATGAGCTGAGTGATGGTAAAAGGGGAGAAGACCTCTTTCTCGTCTTCTTTGGTGCGCTCCAATTGACGAATCTTAATGTTGGCTCTGCGCAAATGCCCATTCACAGCTTTCATAATGGATTTCACCCACTGAGGCAAAGCTGCATATTGTTGGTCAAGAGCAATGAAGGGAAGCTCAATCACTTCTGTTTCATTAGTTATAGCAACAACACTTGCGCTGCGAGGGGATTTGTCAAAAAAAGCCATTTCGCCAAGGAGGTCTCCGGGTTTGAGTTCGGCAAGGGTGATATGAGATTTCCCTTTTTGTTTAGTGATAGCCAATCGACCTTTATGAATAATGTACATGGCATCAGGGGAGTCACCTTCACGAAAAAGTTCCTCGCCCTTTTTTAACTTTACAATTCTCTTTGATTTATCTGTACCCATAGATGCTACCACACGAAGATGAGAAAAAGTTGTAGTCTTATTATAGACGGCAACGGGGACTCTGTCGTCTATCGCGCGAGGGATTATGACCTTTATCGAGGTGGGCTTATTAAAAGCTCATGGTCTTTAATTGATCAGAAATAATAACGGGTGCACCTGTTGCTGCTACGACGCTGTCCACATCTAAGTCGGGTGCTATTTCTTCAAGCACAAAGGATCCATCTTTAAAACGAAAAACTCCATAATCGCTAACCACAAGATCAATACAGTGGGTGCCGGTCAGAGGTAAGTCACATTTTTTAAGAAGCTTTGGATTTCCGTCACGATCGACATGTTGCATGGCCACAACCACACGCTTGGCACCAGCAACTAGATCCATAGCACCCCCCATGCCTTTCACCATTTTGCCAGGGACCATCCAATTGGCAATGGAACGCTCTACATCCACTTGCATAGCCCCGAGAACAGTCAGGTCAACGTGACCGCCGCGGATCATGGCGAAGCTTTCTGCCGAGGAAAAAAAACTAGCCCCGGGAACAGCAGTGACCGTTTGTTTGCCAGCGTTGATTAGGTCAGGGTCCACTTCTTTTTCAGTAGGGAAGGGGCCTAAGCCAAGAAGTCCATTTTCACTTTGTAACATAACGTTTTTGTTTTCAGGAATGTAATTGGCCACCAAAGTGGGAATTCCAATTCCAAGATTCACGTAATACCCGTCTTTGAGTTCTTGCGCGATTCGTTGTGCAATTTGTTCGCGTGTGAGTGCCATGATTTCAAATCCTCTTTTTACGCAGTTCTTACTGTTCTT
>JAGQZY010000106.1 GCA_020435205.1 Bdellovibrionales bacterium
AAAGCAGACACTAAAGCAAAACTGAATGCTGCAGCCATAGGTGCAAACATTTTTGCCTCAACACCTGTTAAAGCAAAAACAGGCAAGAAAACGACGATAATTATCATCTGGCCGAATCCCGCTGCGGAGCGAATTTCCGTTGTTGCTTTATAGACTTCTGCCCTTACTTCATCTCGACTAAGAGATCTCCCTATATGCTTTGATTTTTGTGATATTAAACGCACACAGTTGTCCATAACAATGACTGCACCGTCAATAATGATGCCAAAATCTAAGGCGCCTAAACTCATTAAATTCCCTGAAATTTTAAATAATTTCATAAACATAAATGTTGCCAACAAGGAAAGAGGAATTGTAATGGCTGTTATAATTGCTACCCTTAAGTTGCCAATAATTATAAGTAAAATGAGGGCAACCAGAGTTGCTCCAAAAATTAGATTGTGTTCAACCGTTGAAAGCGTTTTATTTACCAGAGATGATCTATTATAGAGAGTTTCTAACTTAACCCAGCTGGGAAGATTTTTTCTAATTTCTCTTACTCTTGCCTCCACATCCAAAGATACAGTTCTACTATTTTCT
This sequence comes from Bdellovibrionales bacterium, assembly GCA_020435205.1. Classification (GTDB taxonomy): domain Bacteria; phylum Bdellovibrionota; class Bdellovibrionia; order Bdellovibrionales; family JAGQZY01; genus JAGQZY01. The sequence continues at coordinate 580 of JAGQZY010000106.1, forward strand.
CCAAGAAGCATTAAGACTGTACCTACAACACTTTCTTTGCCATTAACTAGGGCTGCTCCTGTGCGAAGCTCTTTATCTAGAGAAACATCTGCTATGTCTCCAACGGTTACTGTTTGCAAAGTTGGAAGTTTTTTTACAACGATATCTCTAATGTCATCAATGGACTTAACAAGTCCTGTTGATTGTATTAAAAGCTGCTCAGCTGTTTGTTGGATGTAGCCACCGCCAGTATTTCGATTGTTATTTTTAATAGCCTCAACAACCTCATGAAGATGAATTCCATAACGCGCAAGTTCTTCTAACCTAGGTTTAACAAAATACTGCTTTTCAAAACCACCAATGGCATTGACCTCTGCTACTCCTTTAACATTTAAAAGCCTTGGCTTGATAACCCATTCATTCAAAGCCCTGAGTTCCATGAGCTGCTGAGGTCTTTCGTCTTCTGTTGCTTCTTCTTTTGCTTCAAGAGCATAGAAATATATTTCACCTAAACCTGTAGTAATTGGCCCAAGTTTTGGTTGAACGTTTCCAGGAAGTTCATCTTTTATAGCTTGTAATTTTTCAGATACAAGCTGTCTGGCCCTATATACATCTGAACCCTCTTCAAAGATAATCGTTACTTGAGAAAGTCCAAATCTTGATATTGATCGAATTTCATCGACATCAGGAATTCCACCCATGCCACTTTCAATAGGGTATGTAATAAACTTTTCTATTTCTTCAGGTATAAGTCCTTCAACAGCAGTATTTACCTGCACTTGAACGTTTGTAATATCAGGAACTGCATCAATAGGCAGCGCTTGGAAAGCCATGCAACCCATAACAATGGAGATAGCTGTTAAAATCACTGTAAGAACTTTGTTATAAATTGCAGCCTTAATTATTGAATTGATCATTTTAACCTCTCCTTAATGAGCGTGTCCTTCGCCACCTTGTCCAGATGTTTGCAGCTGAGTAATTCTCAGATAGGGTGCGCCAGAAATAATAATTTCATCCCCATCATTAATATTTTGAGTTTTTATAAAAATGTGATCTTTCGAAGTCTTCATATCTTGGACTTTTACAAGTCTAAACCAACCGTTCCGTTTTATATAAATTCCAACCTCATCCTTGAATTTTACTAAAGCCAATTTGGGGATTTTATATAATGAATTCTGCGAAGGAGATAATTTAATAGATACAATTTTTAATCTTTTTTCTGAGTCCTTCGATAGTTTAAACTCCTCTCCAGCATGTTTAACTTCAACAACGGCTTTATTTTGACCAAAGCTTTCTTTGTGGGAGTTGTCGCCGCTATCAGCATTTGCATAACTTAAAAAAGAGAGGCGTGAGGAAGCAAAATGTAGTAATAGTAAAAGAATGAGTTTCATTTTAGATTTCCTTCTTCGTTAAAGATCCATTAAGTGCATAAAGTGTCCACAAAGCTTCTACTGCCGTTAGCTCTTGTTGATGAAGTCTATTGTAATAGTCATAGACCTCTCGATGTAACTCGATGACAAGAGCTGAATTGATGATTCCTCTTTTTAACAATTTGTGAAGCTCATGATGTCTCTTTTTAATGTTTATTCTTCTAGTTGTTCTTTCTATCGCTTTTGTAGAAGCTTGATAAGAGGTTACCAATAATCTGGCATACTTATTAAGTCGCCTTGTTTGTAGAGTTTCTTTTAACTTAAACTTTTCTACTTCTCTAGAAGCCTTTGTTCGTCCACCTCGATTGAGACTTAAAACTGGCAAGGGAAGGTTTACAGCTACTCCATAATAAGTATCATTTATATTCCCCCCAACATGTTCGATTCTGGGCCCAACTGAAAGATTGGGCCAGGACTCGGACTTTTCTAATTCCTGTTGTGAGGCTGCTAAGTGAACTTCCCCTTCCAATATCATTTTTGTAGATCCTTTTATGGATTCTACTGTTACTGTGGGCCATTGTGATTTCATTTTAGGTAGTAAATCTGATGTAATATCAATTTCCACACCTAAAATGCTTTGAAACTCAGATACGATCATGTTCTTCTCTTGCAGCAGAGACTCTTTCTTTAGAATGTTTTCTTCTTCAGCAATTTCAAAAATAGAGAAGGATACAGATTGTTCGGGATTTAAACGACCCGTCCTCTTATATTGCTTTAAAATACTCTGATAGGTTTCTATATTTTCATCAATTAGTTGAAGTTCCGTTATGATTTGCCTTAACCTGTGTATTCTAATTGCAACCCTCTGGGTTGTATTTTCTAACTCACTAAGCAGCCTGGCTTGAGAAATATCACGATGAGCTTTAGCAATATTTTCTCGTGCTTTACGTTTTCCGCCTAACTCAAAGGTATGCTGTAAAGATGCTTCACTGATAACTCCGTTAATACTGTCGTCGTTAGTTGTTTGGTAACTCAGGGAAGGATTAATCATTTGTGAGGCTTGAGAAATGCCTGCAGTTTTTACCTCAATATCAGCTTTTTGAATGCGAACTTCGGGCGTCAGATTAACGAGACACCAAAACAGTTCATTGGGCTGCTTTGGTGTATTGCAATTATTGCTATTTTGATCTGCTGCAGATGCAAAAATTGAAAATAGAAGTACAAAGATATATATTAATATCCTTTGTCCCATAGTTTCTCCTTGGGGTAATTATCTCAGGACGAAAAACGACCTGATCGTTTAATAAAATGTTCAACTGTAAGTGTTTATGCCTAGATTAGGCTATATGTTTGGGTGGTTTTTTGATTCCAAGAACGGGGGCATCTGGGATAAAAGAAGTAAACTCGCTATAAATTAAATTTTTTTCCAATAAATTAAATTTAATTTTCAGTTCAGATAATAAGGTTCCACAATGGCCAAAGTGGCACGTATGTTGAGGGCAGCCCTCATTACACCCTTGTGGCGAGTGGTGATGAGACTTTTCATTATGATTGCTTAGTACAGTTTGGAATGTAGAGTTGGAGTTTTCTGAATGCTTTGAAACTTGAATATGTTGTTCTTCTGATTCAATACTTACGCTATCTACCCATGGGTCAGCAAACGCGCAAAAAACAAAATATACTACGAAAAATAGTTTCATAGTACCTATCATACTCTGGTTGTGTGCCATAGCAAGAATTTCGATGCCCGTGCCTCAAATAATGCATAGCTATTAGTTTGAGTATCATTTAGGTACATCAAAGAAATTTCAATAGAGATACTATAACTTAATAGCAGTGGTAGTTACCATATTATTTCTATTGCTTGAGGGGTACGGTTTCTTGTTAATTTCTCTGCGGCTCATCAGGTATTACAACTTCCAAGTAAAATTCTTTAGGGTTTTAAATAAACCCTCAGACTTACTCTACATAGAGTAAGTCTATACCACAGGCCTTTCGGTATCAAATAAATTATTGTAATATCAGCTATTTATACATTATCAAAAATATTTTCAAAAAAAAATGAATATTTGTTTGTAAAAACATAAATATATAATATAATTGCATTATATGGTTTTTGAAAAAGAGATTAGTCTACTGAATAAGGTCTTTCCACAGCAAGTTTCACAAGTCAAAAGGGTGTTGGCTGGTTTTCCGCTATGGGTAACTCAAACTGCTGAAATAGTGGTTTTAAGCTTCAATAAAACTCAGCACCTCAAGCTTGCTCTTATTAATCCTAAAAAAGAATTAGAATATAGCCAACTAACAGCCCTTCAACGCTTAGTTGCCACGAAACTTAAAATGCCAGCATTGATTGTGGGAGACAAAGTAAATCCTAAGTTTCGATCTTTGTTTGTTCGCAATAATGTGCCTTATATTTTCAAAGAAGAATCAATTTATGCTCCAGAAATAGGAATAGTATTAAATAGCCAGAGATCAGCTCCTTTAACTTATAAAAGGCCCATACCAAGTGTAGAACAAATTTTAGGACCTTTTGAGTTGAAACTTATCGCTGGATATTTAACAGACCATTTACAGTTAGAGAATTTTAATCTTCAGGAGTTGTCTAGGAGACTGGAAAACTTAGACTATCATTGTTCAATGGGAAAATTGTCTGGGTCTATTTTAAAACTAATACACATGGGTTTTTTGGAAATAAGAGGTCAAGGCCCAAACAGAATCGTTAATTTCTTACCAAAACAAAATGTTTGGCTGACACTTAGTCAGTGTCACCTTAAAAAACTGCACACTCTTGTCGCTGGAGAAGAGTATCTAAAGGGAATGGATACTATATGGGGAGGTGAAAGTGCTTTAAGTATACATACCAATTTAGTTAATCCAAAAATAGAGACTTATGCTATAACGAACAAACAGTTTTTTGAGATCAAAAGAAACGGCGATGCTGTTGGAAATTTTGGTCAACCAACCATTTATTATGACATTAGAAAAGAAGATCCGTGGCTATTTTCCATTAATGATGCTTTAAACCCTATAGAGCTATACTTTGATTTCCAACACAGCCCAGATGAAAGGGTTCAGATAGCTCTTTCTGAGCTTTTAAACCCTTTTGGCCTGGAGGTAATTAAAAATGTCTAGAGTAAGAGGTGTGAAACATTTTTCAGATTTTTTTAAAGAGTTTTCAGACGATTACGTCATCATCGGTGGAACCGCTGCCTCTGAGATTTTAGGCGATAATGAATTGGATTTTAGGGTAACAAAAGATGTTGATATGGTTATTTTGACAAATAGTTCAAGTGCACTTAATTCAAAAATTATTGAATATGTCAAACTAGGCCAATATCAGCTTCAAGAAAGAGTTGAAGGGAAAAGGTACTACCGTTTCTCTAATCCTAAAGAAACTGTATTCCCACAAATGTTAGAAATTTTTGCAAGAAACGAGTCTGGACTAATCCTGGAAGATGGGCAACATATTATCCCCATAGTAAATGACGATGTTGATCGTTTGAGTGCTATTCTTTTAGATGATCATTACTTCAATTTAATTCAAAAAAATGTTGTAAAATCAAAAGAAGGTTATTCGCTGATTGATCCCAAGGTAAATATTTGTCTTAAAGCAAGAGCCTTTAGGGAGCTAACTGACCGAAAAAATGATGGAGAGGAAATTGATTCGAGAAAAATTCGCAAACACAGAAATGACGTTCTCATTATCGCCCAAGCTCTAACGCCCTCGGCCCCAATTCAATTACCACAAATTGCATCTAGTGATTTAAAAGGAATTTTGGATGAATTAGATAATCTTGATGAGCAAACCTGTTCTCAAATCCTTAAGGGTCAGCCTATTACTGAGAAACAACCCCTCGTTGATACTATCACAAGCTCTTTCATCTTTAATTTTGAAGAGGACTAATCGTCAAATGTTCACACTAAACTTGTCTACCACGCTAGGAACGATATATGAGTAATCTTTCCGGAGATCGGCAACATTTTGTTCCTCAAGCATACTTAAAGAGGTTTACTGACACTAACAAAAAAGATGGGTTACTTTATGTCTATGATCTATTACGTGACAAAGAATTTATTTCTGCTCCTGCAGGAGTTGCTCACCGAAATCAATATTATCGCTTCACTGAAGACCTTTATCCAGACATAGACCCGGATATTGTTGATAAGATTCTAGATGACAATGTGCCGATACTTGATGACCTAATTGGCAATATTATTGAGACAAGAAAAATACCAATTCCATCATCAGAAAACATCTTTGAAAGTATATATACCCAGATGGGACTAATGATCGCTAGAAGCCCGGAGAGTCGAATAAATAGTATACTTCTTACAGAAGTTGCAATTAAAGAATTCGCTTTAACTCAGCTGGAAGATGCTCCTCAGGAAATTAAAGCACTAGTAGAAGAGAAGGGTGTTTACGAAGCTTTTAAAATAGATTTTAACGAAGACTACTTTAAGCAGAAAACTATTGAACTAGCAGCAAGTTACACAGAAACTCTTTGTCGACGCACTTGGCAGATTGTGGAAACTCCACAAGACTGCCATTTTATTACATCAGATTTACCTATATCGGTTAGAAAACTTACATCATATGGTGCTGGCAGCCTTGCAGATCCAAATACGGTAGTTTTCTTTCCTATTTCAAAATACATCGGCTTGGTAGGAGAATTTAATTCAATAGAGTCTTACCAGCTTCTCAATCGTGAGCAAGTTGCGCTCCTAAATACACAAACTCTTGAAAGACCTTTGGCGCAAGTATTTTCTTGTGCAAACGATTCTATTTGAAAAAAAAAAAAAAATAGGATTTAAATTTTAAATATAAAAAAATAAAAAAAAATAAAAAAAAAAAAAAAAAAAAATAAATATAAAAATCATAATTATAATTCTTTTATCCTAATATAA
>JAGQZY010000107.1 GCA_020435205.1 Bdellovibrionales bacterium
CAAAAAAGTTGTCACGGATTTCATCGTCCCTCCAACAATAAGCTTCCTGCCTATCAATAAAGACTACCGCGCCTGCGGAAGTCTGCAAGTCGCAGTCGTCTAAGGACTAGACCAAAGTCTACTATATACCCTTCATGACTTTGTAAGCTTTCAAATAATTATATGCCTGTAGCACCTGAAAATCAGAAAGCACATTATCTTTGGTATTCTCCTTCTCCTTTTTGTTAGTTTTCGTCCACCAATTAAACAAAGTTCCGCTGGACTTCTCACCCTTTTTTGACTCTTCTTCCTTTGCGCTCAAAAGGTGCCCCGAAATATCAGACTCACGGGTGACCTGCCTGTGAATGATCGCCTTTTTGAAAACTTCAGGGTCAACCTCATCGACAACCACATCAGGAGTAATCCCTTCTGCTTGAATTGAGATTCCGGCAGGGGTGTAGTAGCGCGCCACTGTCATTTTAAGTCCCGAACCATCCCCCATTTTCACCACAGACTGCACGGAGCCTTTACCAAAGCTGCGCTTTCCCATAACTAGGGCCCTTTTATTATCCTTTAAAGCCCCAGCCACAATTTCACTAGCACTCGCAGAATATTCGTTAATTAAAACCACGAGTGGGAAATCGGTCATGCTTCCTTCAACGGTCGCCTCAACAACCTTCTTATTATTTTTATCGCGCCCAATGGTCGAAACAATCGTCCCCTTGTCCAGAAAGAAATCGCTGATTTTAATAGCTTGATCAAGCAGGCCCCCTGGGTTTCTTCTTAGGTCAAGGATGACTCCTTTGATCTTTTTGTGGTCCCTTTTGATTTTTGCTAAGGTATTTTCAATATCCTTGGCCGAATTTTCAATGAAGCTGGTGAGGCGGATATAACCATAACCATCGCCAAGAGAGGTGTACTTAACTGATTTAATCTTAATCGTACCGCGCTTAATCGTGTAATCTTTCTTTTCTTTGAGACCTTCACGGACAATTCCTAGAATAATTTTACTTCCATGCTGACCTCGCATCATTTGGGCCGATTCAGCAAGGCTTAAGCCCTTGGTGGAATTGCCGTCAATGGAAACAATTTTATCCCCCGCTTTGAGTCCGGCTTTCCACGCCGGTGTGTCTTCAATAGGAGAAATGATAGTCAAAATTCCATCTTGAACGGTAATTTCAATTCCCAGGCCTCCAAATTGACCACTGGTCTCGTTCTCAAACTCTTTATAAAGATCCGGAGGTAAGAAGTTAGTATGAGGATCCAATTCCTGCAACATGCCCTTTATACCGCCATAGATTAGTTTTTTTGTATCCACTTCATCAACATAGTACTTCTGAACCAAATTAAGAATTTTTGCAAAAAGTTGCAAATTTAAGTACCTATCTTTGGCTTCGGCAATAGAGCCACCGACGTAAACCGCCGTTCCAAAAATAAGTGATAAAATAACAGCAATGCGAATCAATCTAAGGTGAAATGCCCTCATAAGCTCTCTCCATTCTTATAGGATGCAACTTGTTTTTTAAATTGGTTAGGATTCAGCCAATTTTCTGGATTTTCTGGTTCAGAAAAATGTCTAATTTCAAAATAAATTCCCTGCCCCAAAAGGGTAGCCTGCTTTGAGACCTGGCCTAACTTCTGGCCAGCTTCAACAACTTGATTGGCTTTAACACCAATCTTTTCAAGATTAGCATAGGTAGTATAGTATCGACCACCATGATCAACGATCATTAACTCTCCCACCCCGTCTATTTTTCCTATGTGTCGAACTCTACCCGGAGCCACGGATTTTACAGCATCTCCACTCTTTGCCCCAAGAAAGAGGCCCTTGTGTAGCAACTCTACATTGTCAACAATGAGCTCCGGATACAAACCATAGCCCTGCACAATAGATCCATGAACAGGCGATGGCAAATGGCCTTTTTGATCAAAAAAGCTGGTGCCAAATAAAAGGGAAAGCTCTTGCAGAGATTCTTTTTTTGTCAGCTCAATCCCTTTATCTCTCAAGGCAATAACCTTACCTTTAGTTTTTCTAATATTGGCTTCCATTTTAGCCAAAAGACCCTTTTTTGTTTTGTATTGCCCTTTAATTAATTTTTCTTGTTCTTTGATTTTCTTTGATAGTCCCAAGTTATGCTTCACCAGCTTAGTGAGATCGGCTTTTTTAATTTTCATTAGCTCCACTTTGGCTAAGTAATCTTTAAGCCACACTTCTTCTTTATGATTAATATTCTCAAAAATACGCACATGCCTATCAAGGTCTGTAACACTGCTAGAGGTTAAAAACACATACATCCAAGGCATGTTTTTAATTTTTGATAGGTGCGCCCATCGCTTTAACAACTTTGGAGTCACTTTTTTTATTTGATTTTCTAGATCCACAATTTCTAGAGAGAGCTCTTTGATCTCTCTTTCATTTCTCATACGATCAGTCTCAATTTTTGCTCTTTCATCTACGACTTTTTCTGTTTTTTTCTCCAACTCGTAAACTTGAGAAAGAATGACTCGCTTTTCCTCTTCTAAGGAATAAACTTTTTGTTTTCCCTTATTGTAACCTTCAGCAATGTCGAAAACATCTTCAGCGAGCACGGGATCCCCAAAAAGTAGAAGAAGCAGCAAAAAGATCGATTTCACTTTTTCCACCAACGACCTCCTGTAAAAGTGGGCGCCATTGAGGAAACCGCGGAAAGAGAATAAAAGTATACACTCACTAAAATGAAGCCCAAGAACCCCGTCCAGGCCAATGGTGATAGAAATTGAAACTCTCCTGTAATTTGTGCCGGCAGAACAGAGCGGGCGTAGTTCAAAGAGGAGTGAAACAATCCTGCCACCACAACTGTCGCTAACAAATAAGCGATTAGACTCAGCAGCAAGCAATTGACGATATGGGGACCGTAAATTCCCATAGGGGTTTCTCCGACAAATTCTAATATTTCAACTTCATCACGCCGAGAGAACAGCACCGTTTTAATCACATTAGCGGCCACAAAAAGAGAGCAGAAAAATATGGCCAAAACGATCATCCAGTTTACCTTCTCAACAGCAAGCAAAACCTTAGAGTACTGATTCAGCCAATTTTGCCCATACGAGACATCGGAGACAAAAGAAAATCTTTCCTTAAGGGCATTACTAAATAGAGACAGGTTTAATTTGTCTGCCTGAAAGCTGTAGGGCTTATTTAGGTTAACCTTAATGTTGGCTGGGAAAAAATCCTGAATCGTCGATTGATTAAATAGTTCGGAGCCAAGATCTTTTAGACGTTGATTAAAATCCTCAGCTGATTTTTGTGAGTCGATGTATTCAAAGCCCTGCACCTTCTCATGGGAGGCTAAATGGCTTTTGAGTTTTTCCACATCTTTTTCACTGGCCGACTGCTGTAAATAGATTGTAATGTCACTGACCTTTCCCCAAATCTCAAAAACACTTCGCATATTGGTCGTCGCCAGAATAATAGAGAGGGCGGCCACATAGGTCGCGAGCAAAATCAGAAAGGCTGAAATTTGTGTTACAAAATGTTTAAGCCAGCTTCGTTTAATGGCTTGAAATATTGACCACATGGGTGCTTATCTCCTGATTGAAATACTTGTCCAGCCTCTATATTGATTATCTTCTTCTTCACTGTATTTTTGATTAGGTTTTGATCATGGGTTGCAATAAATACCGTTGTTCCTCGATTATTAATTTCTGAAAACAAATTCATAATTTCATCACTCAGTTTCCAATCCAAATTACCTGTTGGCTCGTCGGCAATAAGTAATTTGGGCTGATGAACAAGAGCTCTAGCAATAGCAACCCGCTGCTTTTCTCCTCCCGAAAGGTAAACCGGGTACTCCTTTGCTTTCTTACTCAAACCCACTTTTTTTAAAATCTGATCTGTATGCTCAATGATTTCGAACTTGTGCTTTCCCTGAATTCTTAACGGTAAGCTCACATTTTCAAAGACATTTCGATCATTAAGAAGTTTAAAATCTTGAAAAACCACGCCAATACTTTGCCTGAATTTAGCGATCTGAGTTTTATTCAAAGTATTAACCGCAAACCCATTAATTTCTATTGACCCTGAAGTGGGTGTATCAAATCCAGTGATCAATCTAAACAATGTCGTTTTGCCAGCACCGCTAGGACCAACCACAAAAACAAATTCACCTGGCTTAATATTGAGTTCCACATTTTTTAGAACGTGAATATCTGGAGAGTAGGTCTTGTAGACATGGGAAAGCTTTACCATATCTATATATAATAACTGGAGGACTTACAATTGACCAGAAAGCAGACGGTCCAGAATTTCCTGATGTTGACTTTGGATAGCTATACGAATGGACTGCTCACTGGGAAATGGGCTCTGGAGGACCTCCTGGTAGGACTTTTTCACGCTCCTCAGGACAGCTCCCTGACTAAAAATTTTTGTGACGATAAACGGATTGTCCCAGCCCCAGTCTTCAGTCTGAATATGGAAGTGCTGCTCACCCACTTGTATGTCTGAATTTAGTCCAGCTTCCATCTTTATAAACCCCTGATCTTCCTTTTATTATTACACAGCCAATCTCATTTTGAGGCAATAAGAAAATCACTCAAGAGACACCCCCTCAAGTCCGATAAGCCTATATCACCCCGAGGTTGCTTTGACGAATAGAATATTCTTGTTATTGAGTGGCTTATCCATTGCCTTTGTTGTCGCCGGTTGCGGTGGTTCTTCTGGGAGTAGCAGCAGCGGTAGTGTTTCTTGCACAGCTGACGTTGCCCTTTCTAAGACTGAAAACTACGGCCAATCTAAATCTGTAGGGTCTTTTGCAGCTCCCTCTTACTGCTCCTCAGTGACGAGCTACAGTGGCATAACTATCACTGGAAGTGCTGGCTATTACTATCGCACTAACGGCAACGGGGCTGTCGCCGGCACCAACCCCATTCGGCATGCTGAAATTCGAATCCTTGATAGCTCAAATAATGTTATTCAATGTGGAGAAACCGATAATAGTGGCAATTTTAGCTTAGATCTACCGAACAATAGTCAAACTGTAACGATTCAAATCACTTCCCGTGCTAACAATTCAAGCTTAAAGGCTTATGTTTTAGACAACCCCAGCGACAATGGCTTCCACAGCATTAGCACGACGGTAACACTTGATGGTAGTAAATCCGTTGGGAGCGTTACCGCACCCGCAACAGGCACTCTTGAGGGTGGCGCTTTTCATATCTTGGATAAGCTTTTAGACGCTAATGACTTTCTTCGTACAGAAACTTCTGGTTGTAGTAGCACATTTTCAGAGTGCACCCCATTCACAGTAGCGCCCCTCGTGACCGCGTATTGGAGTCCTGGCGTTAATCCCGGCAGTTACGTCGGCGCTGGCCCCTTGAGTTTTTACATTCCCGGTGACCGGGAACTTTATCTTTTAGGTGGGGAAAATGGCGATATCGATAACTCTGATACTGATCATTTTGATACCTCGATCATTATCCACGAATACGGTCACTTTATGGAAGATGTTTACTCTAAAACAGATTCCCCAGGAGGATCTCACAATGGAAACTTTATATTAGATTCTCGCCTAGCTTGGAGTGAGGGTTTTGCTAACTTTTTTCAAGCGGCTGTCGAAAACAATCCAGTTTATCGTGATACCTATGGCACACCCCTGGGAACTTCTGGTGTGTTTTTCAATGAAAATTTGGAGAGTGGAACCTCTGACACACCCACCACCACCGGTGAAGGCAATTTTCGCGAGTTTGCTGTGACAAGAGCCCTGTGGGATGTCATTGACAACAATAATGATGGTGAAACCGTAAATTCCCCTTTCTCAGAGTTTTGGACAATCTTTACCTCTAGCACCATTGGCTTTGCCAACAGCAATTTTAATTTCCGTTCTATTGGTCTCTTTTATAAACAACAAGCGACCTTGGCTGGCGGAGCGAATTGGAGTTCTGTGCAAACTGCACAAAAGCAACGCAATGACCTCACTGATTATGCAAACACTCTCAGTCTGGGCGGCTCCTGTTCAAATACGACCATTCAAGCTCAAGATATCTCTATTTCCTATCCCGAAAATGGTAGCGCCGTTTACTCGAACCAATTCGCCTCCAATGATTTTTATCAGTACACCCATAGTGGTGGAGACCTTACTATCAATCTTAGCTATACGGCTGCTAGTAGCTCGAACCCCGCCGATTTAGACTTGTACTTGTACGATAGTGATTACACTTTCGGCGACTGCACCGATGCAGTAGCCTCAAGTCTCAACCGAATTTCTGTGGGCGAAACAAGTGGCAGCGAGAGCATTAGCCTTGGCAATCTTGCTGCTGGTACTTATATGATCAACGTTAATGTCTATACAAAAAATCGTTTAGGAACTTCTGCAGCCTATAGTTTAACAATTAACTCCCAAGCGGCCTGCCCCGATTGAGGTATTTTATGAAAGCCTTTTCTATTCTTCTTCCCATTTTCCTCATAGCTTGTGCGAATACCCATGCCGGCTCTCAACGCCTTCCCCAGGGAGAACATGCAACACATAAAAAAGTCCTTGGAAAAAGTCGCGGCTTACTTGAAATCCAGGTCCTTGAAAA
>JAGQZY010000108.1 GCA_020435205.1 Bdellovibrionales bacterium
AGATTAAAATTTTTCATCCAGGAGCCTTTCGAAGTTCTTTCCATACAAGAGTGGGCTTTTATCCTAGCAAAAAGCAACTGAGTCGCTTTTTGGATCCAAAAAGTGTTGCGGTTAAGTTAGTCAAAGGGTTGGAATCTAAAGGGTGGCTTGGTTTTGATAGCCTTTTATCCCGTTTGGTTTATTATTTAGATCGTTTTTTTCCCAATCTTTTGGTTAAGGTTTTAAAGTGGAAATGGGATCAATCATGAAGGTTTTGATTACAGGAGCTTCAAGGGGGATTGGTAAAGCCTTGATTGATGAATATCTGCGCTGTGGTGTGGAGGTTGTTGGTGTGGCTCGAAATAGACCCGAAGATTGGCCTCAGTCAACGCGAGAGGCCTTCTTTACTTGTGATTTATCAAAGCAAGACAATTGGCCTCGCTTTTTTGATTTTGTTAAAAGAAAGGCGCCTTTTGATATATGCATTCATAACGTCGGAGTTAATGAGGCGAAACCCTTTGTCGATCTTGATGAGAACTCAGTATTAGATCAATTCCAAATCAATCTGTTGTTCCCGGTGGTTTTCAATCAATTTTTATTGAGAGAAAAGTTACTGAACTCCAGAAGCAGTTTTATATTTATAAACTCACTGGCACATTTTAGTGCCTACCCAGGTTCATCCTTTTATGGAGCCAGCAAGTCAGGACTTCACTCCTTTGCACAAGGCTTAGCTGTGAGCTTAAAGGGCGATTTTCATGTACTAAATGTGTATCCCGGCCCTGTCGAAACTGAACAAGCGCGTGCTAATAGTCCTCTGTCTGCAAATAGCAAGAGAATGAGTCCTCAAATTTTGGCTCAAAAAATAGTGAGGGCCCAACAAAAAAGAAAGCAAACCCTATATCCAGGCTTCCTTGTCTTTGCCTTTATCATCTTGGCTAAGGTGTGGCCTTGGAGCCTTGAGTGGACGCTTTGCCGCAGCTTATTTCGCCCGTTGTTGAAGGCCAACCCTGCAAAGGTCTAGGTCCTCAGGATTGGGGTTCAATCTTTCTAAAAAAGCTTTAGAATAAAAATATGAAAAACATAATATTGATATTGTCGATAGGTGCTGGGTTGATGGCTTGCCAAAGCCAACCTGTTTCAGAAACTTCCGAGTCAGCTTTGCAAGCTGCTGAACCTGCTGAACAAGAGCCGCTGGCTGGTTACCCGGTTCCTGTTGAAGAACTAAAACTTCCAACTCAATCCGAGTGGGAAAACTCATTTTTATCAGAGATTGAAGCCATTGAAGTTTTTCAACCCGATGAATTCAAAGAGTTAGAGAATGGAAATAAAGATGTCTATGCAGTCCTCTATTCCAATGAAGGTGCTGATAAAAGAAATATAGCTGGATTTGACCCTTGTGCTCGCAGAGGTTACTGGGCGACCTTTTTCGCTCCGGGGCCTGAATCAGGAAGAGGATGTTACATTAAGGGGACTTGGCACCGATGTTCATGGGCAGAAAAGGCGTGGTCAAAGGGCATGTGCTACCGCAAGCGTCGCAATGGCAGCATGGGGTGGGCGACTTGTAATAAGAAGGGAATTGCTAAGAACCAACACTTGACCCAGCGTTGTCCAGTGACTGGCAAGTCATGGTGGCAAAATGTAACAGGTGGTAGTCGCCCTCAAAGGCAAGCCTCTCCGAGTGGTCGGGGATGTATGCTTAAAGGCAAATGGTTCTACTGCTCTTACCTCAATAAGATGTGGGCCGGCCGTCGTTGTTATCGCCATAACAGCAAGGGGCAGATGATTTGGGCTATGAATTCTAGCACAACTTGTATCAATCAAAATAAAGGTTATACCAAACAGTGCAACGACAATGAGACTCGCAAGGCTTGCCGCCAGCGGTTGTATGTTCCTCCCAAACGAGTGCCAACGGCACCTCGTAGTTTTTGGAATGGGAAAGTTTCTAAGTAAGGATTCAGACCTTTTTAAACCAGTGGCCGAGAAAGGCTGGTGGAATATTGCGCATCTCAAGGGTGAAGTAGGACCCTGGCATGACCTCTCTGAGGAGAGGTCTCATCTTTAGATTGTATTGAATTTGAGAGAATTTCCCCCCAGGTTTTAGGCAATGTTTGCTACTTTGTAAAATCCCTTGGACAAGGGGCTTTGGCAAAATGCTCATGGGTATAAAAGAAATAATAGTGTCTATATTTGGAACCTGTTGCTCCTGCAAAACTTGCTGAAGGGTCTCAGCACCTCTAGGAATAATAACCAGCCGTGGATCAGTGATCAGTTCCAGTGATCTTCGCAGATCCTCATTGATTTCAAATGCAAAGAGTTTGGCAGTTTTTGGTAAATGGCTCAAAATCATTTTGGTAGTATGGCCATCGCCAGAGCCAAACTCCGCCACATTTTGGCACTGTTCAAAGTCCACTCCCCGGAGCATATGATCCACAGCAAAAGTAGTGGTCGGCATAATCATGCCGGTGGTACGAATGTTTTTCCAGTAAGTGAGAAGGCTTCGTGCCATAACTTCCCAAAGCTCAGTTGCTGTCGTAGCAGGTGGCAGGGATTTTGGCGTTAAAAATTCGGCCACCATCGCCAATGCATTTCACAACGGTGCTACTGTTTTCATCAAGGTCTAAAATATGGAGAACTTTAACACCATGAAAACAGTCCGCCTTGAGCAGGTCTTCGACGTAGCTCACTCCTTTTTCATCCAACCTCTTTATGTCACCATTTGCAAAAATCTGACTATGATTTTTAAGCTCGCACACGCGGTCGTTGTCATTCGAATCAGCAAATGCCAAAGAACAGGCGAGAAGTGTGGTTAGCGTTGTTAAAATCAATTTCATAGGTCCCCCTTAATGGTTGTTGCAGGGAACCTTAGTATCCAGACCTTGTCTTTGGCTATTGAAAATTATTCAAAAGGGTTTTGCTCTCGATCTATCGGCTCCTGCTGGGCGGCATTCCCTCGTTTTTTGGTCATTGAGCTTTACCTAGGTAGGGAATTTGCCTCTTTCAGCCGATTTGTAGCAGGGATCTCACCTATAATAGAGGAGACGCTTTACAGGCCTTTAGGGGGATCTTATGAAAGCCATTCTTTTGATTTTAGTATTCAGCCCGTCGGCGAAGGCCTTTGAATCTATGTACAATAAGCTGGAGATTCAGAAAAACAAAGTTTGTATTGTTGCTGATGGTAAAATCAAGGGATGTTCCCAAAATTCTTTAAAAGGAAATGAGCTTCGTGATGCCAAAAATACTTTGAGCCAAGTATCAGCAAATATACCTTCCTTTATTACCAATGACATTTTAAATAACTTTTTGCTTATGAACAAAGACTTCAATAGTCAGATTTTATTGGGTACATTTGAGCGAGTCGGCACAAAAACTTGTAGAGATGACGTTACCATTATGAAAAAACGTCGGCCCGAGATTCAGAAAAAAATTAATGATCTTGAAAAAGAGTTGGACCAGTTGGATCGTAGTATTGTGACTTCTTGTACAGGTGGTGAGTACGGGAAGGTGGTCTATCCAGAGCTTCCCGAGATCATAAAAACTTCTAACTGAACTTAATGGAAGTGGATCTTGTTTTTTGACCAGTCGTCGTCACAGAGATTATAGGTTTTGCCTCCCAGATAACCCGCCGCTTCTGGGATATTGGTATGGGGTCCATTTTGTCCGCAGGTGTTGTCTTTGGGGATATAACCATAGAGAGAGAGACTTGAATCCCCCTTAAGAACCACCAATTGGTCGGCAAATTGTTTTGCCGTTACCGAGCTTTGATCGGGCTCATCAGTGATAATAACCAAAATTAAAGGAATGTTGGGCCGTAAAAATCCCTTATTTTCATTGCTAATGTAAGGTTCGGATAAAGCCATCAGGGCCACGTCAAAAGGTTTTTCTTCCGCATTGCCATCGGTGCCTACCAAGATATCTTTTTTCAAAGCACCAACAACTTGATCAAAACTTCCAGATGTGCCAGTGCCTAAAAACACTCCAGGAGTATAGGGGAAAGCAAAGGCGCCCCTTGTTGCTGATGTTGTTAATATGCCAAAATGAGCGTCCGAGTTACGAAAGTCTTCAAGAAGTGCATCTAGATTGCTAGAAAGCTTTTGTTGAAAGGGAGTCATACTTGCTGAATCATCTACGATAAAGATCACATCCACCTTATCTGATGGATTGATGTGGGCAAAGTCGGCTAAGGCATTTGATGAAAAAATGAATGCGAAAATAATAATAAAAAACTTCATAAGTCCCCCTCTTTGGAATTCCAAGTATTATAGGGGAGGGACAAGTCGAATCACCTATTAATGCCATGCAACTTTTTTAAGCTTAGAGGTCTGACCCGACAGGATTCGTGTATGCTGTATATCCGATATTTTGGGAATGGATGGGGTAGCAGGCCCCAGACCTGCTAATTTTTAAGGCATTGAAATCATTAAAGATTCCAATGAAATCAATAGCTTACTTGCTTACGCGAAGTGACACAAAAAGACTCGAAATGCCACAAAAGGACAAAGCTGTCCCACCGTGGGACGTCCCACAGCGTCCCACAAGTTTTTTTATGTGGATGGGGGACAATCCCCCAGTCGCTTCCTGAGTGTCCCACAGCTTTTCGTATGGACAAAGCTTTGTCTTTCTTAACCATTTCAAACGGGTTTTCTCAAAAGGGAAAATTCACTTTCTTAAGAAGGAGAAATCATTATGGATAAATCATCAGTTCAAAATAAACCTAAGCAAAAATCAATAAATACCACCCTCAGTGTTGGTGTTGAAGTCAGGGAAAAATTAGTTTCTCGACTCAATGAAATTAATAAACAATCGTTTGGAGGTAATATTACTGCTAGGCAATATATTGAGTTTTTGATGAGTCTGGAGACAACAGAAAATATCAAAATCTTACTTAAGTCTTCAATAAGAGGTAAAGACATCAACGAGCTTTATAAAAAACGCTTCTTTGAAAAATTTAATACTCAATCAGAAGATGATTATTATAGCTTTATCTGGTCGGATAATTTTTCAAAGTTTAAAAAAGAAAATAAGGACGTTCTTGAATTATTTTGAATAAAAGGAATAGTAAAAGAATAAAGTATGGCCGCCTTTGAGCGGCCATTTTTTTTGCAAATTTTTAGATATTACGTTCTTTAATTATGACTTTCTTCGTTATTAAGGCTGTGAGTATCTGGGATTATATTTTGCTCTTTTAAAAATTGAATAACTTTAAGAGATTGACCAAAATCAAGAGTCAGTGAAAATTTATAAAAATTGTCATGCTGCTTAATAGAAAAACTTTTTCCATCAACTCTTAGGCCATAATCCCCTGGACACCAGCCATGATCTTTCTCAATTTCTCCTCCTGACTGTTGAGCGAGGGCCTTGAGTAAAGATAATTTTTGTTCTTCTCGTTCTTGAGCCTCAATCTTATCTTTTTTTCTTTTGATAAAATCAGCTTTATATTCTTTTAAAAGTCTTCTGTTAATATCCGCAGCAATTTTTTTTGGTTCTTTTCTAAAGGAGCACCCAATTTTATGATTATAAGTACAGTTTTGACCTATAATTTCAGTTTTATTGTTCCAAGAGCTGTAAAACCATAATTTATACCCAAAATCATGAACTAAATATTCGTCTTGCGCTTTAAAGCCATGTAGGTGTGGTGCCACCTTGGACACCACTTTTTTAATTTCTTCTCTTTCCATTATTAAACCTCTAGCTCAATTATTTCATTTGTGAACATCATAAAACTAAAAGATTCATAGCCATTAGAGTGTTTTGTCATAGTTTGGGGTTGAAGGGATAAATGGGCAGATTCTACTGATCGCATATATTTTTTTAAGGCTTTTTGGCAAAGCTCTTTTAATTTTTCAACATTTACTTGTTGAGGATCTATTTTTTTAAAATAAAAAATATGTCGCCGAGATTTCCGTCCTCTTTTTTTTATACCTTTAACAACCAAAGATGGTTCAATAACTTGTTTTTCCTCTAAAATACTCATTTTTAATACTCCTTTTTTATTAGTTTAAGAAATGCCCACAAATTTAGTTGTGAGCGAATTTTATTTTTATTAGTTAGCAAGTAAGCTGATATGGCCGTTTTGTTTTAACTCCCTGGCTTCCGTATTTCTGACGGATTTCATCTAATGAAAGAGTTTTTCCTTTGTTGAAGCATTTAGCATCTTCTGGTCTAAAAAATACTTTTTGTTTTTTAGGAGCAAAACTAAATCCTGCCTCTTTAAATGTAGGCCAATGAGGTTTTGTATCTCCTGAAACCCATATCCATGAGCCAATCACTTCGATAGATATTCCCTGAATATTTATAATTTTATTGAGGGCTTCATTTACTGCTTCTCCAAAATCTGCAATCTTTCCCTTAACTTTGGACAATTCAATGGGAAAAGTTTCTCTAAAAAGAGTT
>JAGQZY010000109.1 GCA_020435205.1 Bdellovibrionales bacterium
AATGAGCCCCAAATCCTTAGAAAAAAGAGCTCTTCATCAGGGGGGCGGTGAACGAGAGCAGCTCCTCATGAGTTACTCTGAAGAATTGCGCTCCTATTTGGAATCTCACAAAAGGTATCCTCGTAAAGCGCTGGTGCTGGGCTATAGTGGCCGAGTGGTGGTTCACTTGGTGGTGAGAAAGGATGGGCATTTTAAGTCCCTCAAATTGGTGGAGAAATCTCCTCATCCCAGTCTCAATCAAGCCACCCTGGCGACTTTCCAAGCCTTGGGACGATTTAAACCCCTGCCCACAGCTCTAGGAAGAGAGTCCCAATTTCTAATCCCCATAATTTACAGTTTAGATGGGAAAAGCTTGCAAAAAGGCGCGTAGCGCCAACTTTTCCTACCCAGCTTAGAAGTCTGGGCCTATATATTGACGGCAGGAGGAGTGGGACTATGAATAAGGGCAGAATCATTGTAATCGACGACGATGGAGCCATGAGAGAGATGGTTCAAGATTTCCTACACTCGCAAGGTTTTGAGTGCCAAACCTATGACTTGGCCTCCCGAGCCTTTGAAGATCTGCAAAAAATGGATCTTGCTGCTATCGACTGCGTGGTCACTGACCAAAACATGCCAGAAATGAATGGGGTTGAGTTCACTCAACGCATGAAGAAGTTGGAGCCAGAAATCCCCGTGATTATCATGACGGCTTATGCCTCGATTGATCATGCTATTGAGGCGACACGTCTAGGAGCCTTTTCCTACATTTCAAAACCCTTTAAGTTAAAAGAGTTTGAAGTGACAATTCAAAGAGCTTTACAGCTTCGCAATCTTAAGCGTGAAAACTTCAGTCTCAAAGAATCAGTAAAAAATGGGTGGCGCTTTGGAAAAATGATCGGCAAAAGCCGCCTTATGCGGGAAGTGTTTGAACTAGTCGACCGAGTGGCCAAAGCCCACGCCACTGTCCTTATTACGGGTGAAAGTGGAACTGGAAAAGAGCTGATTGCAAGGGCCATCCATGATCGGGGACCTAGGGCGGCAAAACCCTTTGTGGCTATTAACTGTACGGCCATCCCTGACAATCTTTTAGAATCCGAACTCTTTGGTCACGTGCGTGGTTCTTTTACGGGGGCTGTGGGCGATAAAATGGGACTTTTTGAAGAAGCCAATGGCGGAACTTTATTTTTAGATGAAATTGGCGATTTAGATTTAAATCTGCAAGCTAAGCTTTTGCGAGTTTTACAAGAGAAGACGATCAAACCTGTGGGGTCGACTAAAGAAAAGACGGTGGATGTGCGAGTGCTTGCCGCCACCCATAAGGATTTAAAAAAGGCCATTGGTGATGAGCGGTTTCGCGAAGATTTATATTATCGTTTGAGCGTCTTACCTATTCATTTACCAGCCCTTCGGCAACGCAAAGACGATATCCCCATTTTAGTTCAACATTTTCTTGAAAAATATAGCTCTATTAATGGCACTCCACTCAAAAAAGTTTCCAATCAAGCCATGCAGGAACTTATAGATAATGGCTGGAGTGGTAACGTCCGCGAGCTAGAAAATGTTATTGAACGCTTGGTGGTTTTGACTCCGGGAGACTTTATTGAGAAGACGGATCTGACGCCTACGGAATATCCTCCTTCCGAGGACTTTTTTGCCAGGGCCACGGAAGACTGGCCAACCATTGAACAACTTAATGATCGATATATCGATGTGGTTTTACATAAAACGGGAGGCCGTAAAGAAAAGGCTGCCCATATTTTGGGTATCAACCGACGCACTCTTTACCGACGGGAAAAAGAAAAAACGTGCTAGAACCCCAAGAATCAAAAATCCAAACTTTGCAAAAAAGGCTGGATGAGCAGATCCACGCCCTCAATATGTCGGCCATTGTGGCGACCACGGATGCCCGTGGTGTTATTCAGTACGCCAACGCCAAGTTTTGTGAGTTGAGTCAATACTCCTCAGAGGAGTTAGTGGGGCAAACCCATCAAATCATTAATTCTGGTTACCATGACAGAGAGTTTTTTAAAAACCTTTGGCAAACCATTTCGCAAGGGATGGTCTGGCGTGGGGAGATTTGCAATCGCGCCAAAGACGGAAGTCTGTATTGGGTGGATACCACCATTGTTCCTTTCTTAGGGCCTGAGGGAAAACCTCTCCGCTATATTTCTATTCGTTATGATATTACTCACAAAAAAGAAACAGAGCGGGAACTCGAGGAAGAAAAACTTCGACTCATTGAAAGCGAAAAAATGGCAGGCCTTGGGATTTTATCTTCGGGCATTGCCCATGAACTGGGGAATCCCTTAGGAGCCATCCGGGGAAGGCTTGAGATGCTAGAGGCCGCACTCAGTAGTGAGGGCTTTGATCCTGAAAAGGCAAAAGAATCCATTGGTAAAATGATTCACTCTGTAGATAGAATGTCTAAAATCATTCGCGGCTTAAAATCCTATGCTCGCGACGGCAGTCACGATGCCAAAGAACCTTTTGATCTGACTATGCTCGTGACGGACATTCTTGAAATTTCAAAACAAAAATGCCAACGCTTTGGCATTGAAGTGAAGACCCAGGGCCTTGATCATCCCGTGATGCTTATGGGGCGAGAAACAGAAGTGGGCCAGGTGGTGGTCAACCTTTTTAACAATGCCTGCGATGCGATTCGCGACCTTGAGAAGAGATGGATATCCTTAGAGGTGAAAAAAACGAAGGACCTGGTGGAGTTTTGTGTTCGCGACTCTGGCTCGGGGATTCCTCTGCCGGTTCAACATAAAATGTTTGATCCCTTTTTTACAACCAAAGAGGTGGGTAAGGGGACAGGTTTGGGTTTAAGTATTTACGCTTCGATTGTTAAGCGTCATGGTGGGGAGCTTTTTATTAAAAATGGGGAAGCCAACACCTGTATTTGTGCAAGCTTCCCTCACTTGAGTAACTAGCGAACGCCAGCAATTTTTTTCAACTCTTCCATACGTTCGTATTCAAAGCCGGGAATCACAGTACCGCGGCTGCCAGAGTAACCTAAAATGATGTTATTGCGATAACCAGCAAAACAGCGGCCCGCAATTTTAGTTTTCGGCGAGTAGCGAATGCACATTTCATAATAGATCTCTGGTAAATCCCAATATCCAGCGAGGATTAAATCATCGTAGATCTTGCCCAGTCGATAATAGGCAGCCGCTTTATTCGCTTTTACTGTTTCCGTCATCAGATATTGATGGAGGAGGTTTCCTGCAATGAGGTTATTAACAGCAGCACGATCTCCACTACGTCCCTTGTTACGGGTTAAAACATGGGAGGCCCCAGCGAGAGTTGGTGTGAGCTCTTTTTTGTTTTTCGACCAGTAGGCGAGATCTTTAGTCCACACTTGAATCGTTTGGTAAAAATGCTCAGGAAGCTTATCTGCATACATTTTGCTGATTAAGAAGTTTCTGGCATCATCAATAGTCTTTTGACCTCGTAAAGACACCATGAGGTAGTACTTCAGAGCGTTTTCGTAGGTCAGGTTGAACTTACCATTGTCTTCCAGCTCAGAGATATATTCGCGCAGATGAAGTTTAGCGTCTTCGTACTGTCGCATAGAAACCAATAGGTTTACTTTCTCAATGGGTGAGGTTTCAATTTTGGAAACATCAAAGTTTTTCCAGTAGTAGGATTCTGGTCCAAACTTCATACGCGTGTGACATTTAAAACAAGTGTTGGTGGTCGCTTGCAATAAGATTTGCGAAGTCTTGGTGTCCCCGCGGTTGAAAGCCTGTTGCGCCCGCTCAGTGAGCTCTTTGAGTTGGCCTAAGCTTTGGTAAACGTAGGGGTCATCACCGAGAATGGCCTTTGCCTTTTCTGTGGAGATTTCATGAATACTTTTCGAATAGTCGTTAATTTTAGCCGTCAGCATTTTACGGTTCTTTTTAGCGCTAAACTGTTCGGCATTGTAAACGTAGGGCAAAAGTTCCTGAAAGGTTTTTCCCGTTTTTTGCATTTTTTGCGGCCAGGCGGGATCCCCTGAGGTATCGTTATTGGTTTTTGATTGGCAACTGGCAAGGGCCAGAAATAAAAAAAGAAGGATAACCTTCTGCATGATGACTCTCCTTAGCTGCTCCCAAGACAAAGCCCCGCCAATGAGCGGGGCCAGGCCATAGATTGGGCTGTTCTTTACTTAATGTCAGCAATCTCGTTCACAGAGCGACCATTTAAAGATCGGATGTGAAGGAGGTAGCGGCCAGCAGTTAGATTCTCCATGGGTACTTGGTACTCAAATGGGATTCCAGGGTTGGCTTCTGTACAATTGTCGCCTTCGATTTTAGCGTAAGGCAAGATTTCAATCACATTGCTGTCATTTTTTTGCACCACATCGACTCGGTCGATTTGCATGCAAGTGTTGGTGAAAGCACCAATGAGGTTCAACATGGCAGGATTTCCGTTTTTAGGAGGGAAATACTGAGAGTTCTCAACAGGAGCATACATATTGTCGTCTGGAGTGGGGTTTTGAGCCACTTTGACGGGAAGAGAAGCTTCCTCGTTGAACATGCCGCGAGAGTTCTTGAAATAAACAGTGTAGTTACCTGGCTCAAGAACGCCCATTTTAATGTCCTTAGTGTAAGGAACAATCATTTCGGCACACATTGTGTTTTCAAAAAAGTGAGCCGTATCGGTCACGAAAACTTTTTTGTTCACTTCATCAACATTGAAATAAGTCAGACCCACGCGGTAACAAGCGTTGGGAAAGATCCCTTCAAAGACAATTTCTGTGTTGTCGTTACTGTCAAAACCAGTGGGCGCATAAACAGCCGATGGGGCATAGGAAATAATTTTTGGTTTTTCCAGTCCGTTGGTGTCGTCAGCGTTGGCAATCAAGTGGAAAGCCACCGGTAAACTTCCTAATAATAATGCAATTGCGAAGATCTTTTTCATCTCCCCCTCCTATGGTTATAGTTCCACGGGATTGTTTTTGCATTTGTTGTGCCAAATTGAAACTAATTCATTAAATAAGAGCGGTGCGTTAAGGACAATCAGTCTCAACTTTAGTGCCAAATAAGCTCAATTTCCTTCAAAAGAGCGATTGGAGTATTGGTGGTTGGGGCAATCAATCACTTTATGCTCACTTGTGCGGCAGGGGGTATGGCCAATGGGGTGGGATTTTTCAAAGTGGCTGGGGTCAGCGTGCCATTTTGCAAAAGCTAATTCCATGCTTTCGCGGATAAAGGCCATGAGTTTTTCTAAAGAAGCGCTTTCACGATGAAATTGAAAGTGGCCCGTGCCCGAATGAACCCGAACATTAATAGAATAGTGGTCTCCATCTTTAGATATGCAAGAGCATAGGGACGCGTCACTAGGGCCTGTCCTTAAATTGTAACCGAGTTGGGCCTTGATATCCCCTTGGGTTTCGTGACTGGGTTCAAAATTGTGATAATTAACCATAATGCGTTCCATAGAAACCTCCACAAAAATAATCTTACAATAAAAGTGCCAGACCAGTGAAGACTCAGGGCTAGGTAACGAGAGTCTTTGCCACGTGTTGTGACATTTTGCCCCAATTTTGAAAATAAACCCCATCAACAACTGGAATAGGCTTTGCATTCCTAGTGAAGTGACGAGGAGTCTTTATGAAAGATATCACGGTCGCCCAGTGGGCCACAGATGTTGACGATTTTATCAGTTGTTATGAGCCAGTTTGGAAAGCCTGGAGGGTGATGAAAGAAAAGGGTGTGCGTCTTTTGCCCGTTCTTTCCAACAAAAAAGTTGTGGGCTTGGTGACAGCCCAGGATATTGTGAGAGCCTCTGATCATAACGGAGGACAAAGCATGGCCGTGAAAGAGGCCATGAGTTTAGATCCTCTGATTGTTCATGAAGACACTTCGGTG
>JAGQZY010000010.1 GCA_020435205.1 Bdellovibrionales bacterium
CTCCAGGGAAAACAGAATATAAGGGGTCGATTGGACACACGAGTTCAAAATTAGGTGGCAATACTCTTCATAATGATCACATTCACCTTTCTCTACCATTGTGTGCGGGGTAATCAATGCATTTAGCAATCGTTTTTCTAATCTTAACTTTGTCGGGGCATGGGTTGGCCCATGCAGATACCTCTGGTGAACTCCGCATTCTAAAAGAGATCAAACTAGCAAAAGGAAAGGCATTTCTCGTAGTTAGGAAAGACGAACACTTACTAGGGCGTCCTTTTCAGGTCGAAGTTAGAGCCCAATGCCCTGGTGATGCCTCCCAAGTGGAAGATCTAGCTATTAAAGACTCCTATTCCGTTTGCGATTTGGAACCTGATTCGGTGAAACTTAATAAAAAGCGCTCAGCATTGGCATTAAAAACAAAAGAAGCCAATGTTGCCGCCTATGAAGATCAAATTGCCAAAGGAAACATGTCTGCCGGTGTCGATTGTATGAGGACTACGAAGATATTAAAATTTTCACTGACAGATCTTTGTAAGTAGATTCTTCTAGAAAATCAGACCATGGGATTTCTATTCACTGTCAATAATCTAAACACCTGAAAAGTTTTTTGATGGATCCCGTGATTCATCTTCAGTAACCTCCTATTTTATATGGAATATCATTTGCACTTAAGTCGGAAAGGGAAGAGCTAGGATAGCTGAGCCCCCGTAATCAAGGAGTGATTATGCTTAGGTATGTTTTTTTTGCTTGTCTTTTGCCCATTCAAATTTGGGCAGCTTCTATAGAAACCGAAAATTCTTGTCTGATTCTTCGTTCAAGTGCGAGGATAAATTCCCTTCGCAGGGGCTGTGTCCGGTCGACGAATAGTGAAGGGGAAAAAGCATTTGTAGAGGTTCTTGGTGAAGCTCGAAATGGCTACTATCCCGTAAGAGTGGCGGGCCGTGCGGGGTATATGGCTGCCCGCTACATCAAGCTTGACGAAGATCAACAGTCAGTCGAACTTGTTTCAAGGGCCGCAAAAAACGGGGCGTTAAGCCCATCAGATCGTCAAGCCACAAGTTTACATGGGAAAAGAGCTATCCACCAACCAGCGAGCTATGCTTGTAAGGAAATTGCCCAAAGCAAAAGTTCATTTGTAAAACAAAAAATTAGCAAAACCACAAAATACTTTACACCGCTATTTGCGGATCTAAACAATGGGCGCAGAAGACTTTGTTTAAATGTAGAGGGGAGTTGCATTGTTGGTAATACCCTATGGAATTACCCAGCCAAGAGAACTAATCTCACCCACACCTCTTGCAAATTTGGATTTGGTAATGGAAAAAACAAAACTTACAATCCCACCAATTGTTTGGATCCCTGTAAGACAATTGCTGCTGATCAGAGTATTTATCCCAAGGGCACTCTTGTTTTTATTCCAGGTATGGCGGGTAAAATTTGCCCACAATCTGGGAAGCCAGTCGATGGATGTTTTGTCGTCGGTGACATTGGCCACGCTATTAAAGGAAAGGGTCGGTTCGACCTTTTCACTGGAGAATGCAAAAACTATAAGGCAAATACCAATACCTGTGCTGATAAATATATGAATGATTTTCGCGTAGCAAAGGGGGCAAGTTTCTATGTGGTGCCACGGAGCCACAGTCTCGCCCGATCTATGGTTGATGATCAGCGCTCGACTATTGAAGCCGGATGGCGCCCCCCCGAATACATCCAATATGCAGAGGGCCCCATTCAGCAAACGGAGTTTTGATTCTTTGCCGTTGATAAATGGGAATTTTCTTTACTGACCAATTATTACTGTTTAGTCTTGAGTTATGTTGAAAATTTCAGTTGAGGATTTTAATGGATCTCTTGATCGAGAAAAAAATGTCCGGGATATTTTTTTCTTAACTACTAAAAAGAAAACTTTTTTATCTATTGAAGCTAAAAATTCATTTTATGAGCGTTGGATGTCTTTTTATTTAAAAGGAATAGATAGTGGAGTTTTGTTGGCTATAAATGAAGTAGACCAAGTTTGTGGCTATTTGAGTTACTGTATCGATAGTAAAAGGGCAAAGTTCTATTTTTCTCACTGGCTATCCTATTATGACCTCTTTGAAGATCTGTATGCTCAGTACCCAGCTCACTTACATATAAATGCTCATCCTGACTTTCAGGGACAAGGCGTCGGGAAAACCCTCGTTCATAGTTTGATTCAGAGGTTACAAGAGGCCGGCGGTTGTGGATTACATCTGGTGACAGATCCTGATGCGAACAATGTCCAGTTTTACAAAAAAATGGGATTTCTTGAGACTTTTTGTAGGCAGATAAATGGCCAGGATTACCTGTTTATGGGGCAAAGATGGGATTTCAAGTCATAAAACCTAAATGATGAAAATTTATTGAGGATTTTTCTTTGCATTTATAGAATAGGATCATGAGATTTGAACAGTGGCTGTCAAAAATCCAACTTCACCAAGTTAAGCAAAATCGTTTAGAAACCTGGAAGAAGAGTGATTTACAAAATATTTATCAACAATTGTCTAAGATTTTGATCGAGTGCAAAGAGGGAAGCCTCATCTATCTGGCCCTCAAAGATCAAAGGCTTCTTCTTCTTTCCATACTTGTGTGCCTTGACTGTAACCTTCACCCTATTCCTGAGTACGAGTATTCAATAGATTCTGATAAGGACTTTATTAAAAATCATTTGAATCCAGCCTATTTTCTTCACTATAAAAATAAAAGGTTTGTGAAAAGCGAATCTAAGTCGGGAAAAATTCAATGGAATGCTGAGCCTGGTATTATTTTTCAGACCTCAGGTAGCTCTGGAATCCCTAAGTTTGTTCATCAACCTTTGAGTCATCTTCTTTACAATGCTCAAGTCGCTGCTGAAAGGCAAGCTATGGATGAACTGACTCGAGCTTTGATCCCTTTGACCCTTAGCCATACGGGTGGCTTGAATATGCAAACTTTACCGGCTCTTTATAGTGGTGGCTCTATAGAGTTTGTAGATAAGCGAGCTCCAAGCCAGATGCATAAAAGATTATTTTCTGGATCCATAACCCACGCGGTTCTGGTCCCTAACCATCTTAGGCAAGCTCTCTCAGCGAAAAAGTGGCTCCAAGAGGATTTTGTAAATAATCTAAAAGTTCTTACGGGGTCTTGCCCCGTTGACTATCATCTTTTTAGTGAAGTGAATAAACGTGGAGGAAAACTTCTTTCTGTTTATGGACTCACTGAGATTGGCCCCTTCCTATCATGCCAAGACAAAGGGATTCCTCCGAAAAAGGGGCAAGCTGTGTTAGGTCAGTTTCAAAAGGCTTATAAATATCGAATAGGTAGTGATCAACAAATTGAAGTCATGGGGCCTACGGCGGGTTCTTATTTGTCGCTTGTAGAGAATAATTATATTGTGACATCTTGTGGTGAGCCCTGGGTGAAAACAGGTGATTTAGGAATTGAGGTTAATGGACAGCTTGAATTTTTTGGTCGAATCAACAGGCAAATTAATTTTGCAGGCTTTAAGTTTTACCCAGAGGAGGTGGAAGCTTGCCTGTTATTGCTGCCAGAAGTCCATTTTTGTAGAGTCTATGGTCTTGCCGACCCAGTCTATAATCAACTTCCTGCAGTTGATATTGTCGGGGACTTCAAAGAAGTATCAGTCCTAAAGAATCATTTAAAAAAGCATCTTCACCCTCTAAAAGTACCAAAGGTATGGAATATTGTGGAGCAGATAGGGCTAACATCTATCGATAAAGTCAGTGGCAATTTTTAAAAAAGCACTTATTTTTATATTAGTAACGACACTTGTGATGGAAGCGACGATTCGATTAGCTTACTACTTTTGGCCACTAGAGTTTTTTCAGAGATACTATAATTCCGAAAATTATCAAAATCATCAGTTTGACTTCAATGAACCAAGTCGAAACCATTATCATGTGAATGGTCTTGGTGCAGTTGGCGACATTTATAAAGGGCAACCAATACGGATAGCCTTATTTGGCGAAAGTCCCACCCATCAAAAAGAGCTATCTATGGAAAAAAGATGGCCAGAATTAATGAGAAGCCATTGGGGAAAAAACAAGGTTCATGTTGATAATTTTTCTATCGGCAATATTTCGCCGATAAATATTTTGAGAGAATTAAAGTTTTTAAAAAAACTAGGAATCCGCTACGATCTCATTTTTCTGTCGTTCAATTATAGTCCCAAAGACCCCGCGAACAATATCACCTATGATGCTCGATGGCAGCCTCGAAAGGGCTTATCTTTATTTTACCTGTTGAAGAAGTTGTTCTTAGATTGGAAAAGTAAGCAGAACCTAAACGATTTCAATCAAACAGATCCCAGCAACATAGATTGGTATAAAAATAAGAATCAAAGCTCGATAAGCTCTAGAGAGCTTCGTCAAAGTTTAGAATTAAAAAATCTATTTATTGAAAAGAAGCCCCAAACTCCAAAAGAGCAGAAAGATCAATTTCGTAAAAGTCTGTCGGAAATCATTGAGGTCGCCCACTCTATGAGCCCCTGTGTTATTTGGTCGCCATCTTCGCGGATAGCCTATCGAGATAATATGCTAACCTCATATAAAGCGAGGTATATGTATCTTCATCCTATCTATCCCCTGACTGTTCCAAGGCAGTATTTGAATGCGAAGTCTTTAGCCAGCTTGTGGGATCTCCGTGCCGACCAGTCTACAGCGATTGCCATGCAAATGGGATTGCCTGTTCTGGATTGGCTCAAGGTCTTGGTCGCACAAATTGACCAAGAAGAAGATTTATTTCTTGATGAGTTCCATATTTCAGAAAAAGGAGCGATTTGGGTAGCAAAGTTCTTAGAGGAACGTCTTTTGAGTAATGACAGTTGCTTTAGAATGAATAGTAGAGAAAGCCTTGAGGAGCCCACCGGCTTAAAATCAAAATAGCACTCAGGGCGACTCCCCAAAAAATGCCTTGGATCCAAGGACTTCTATCTAAAATGTAGAATTCATTTTTTGTTTTTAATTGAATCGTTTCAAACATAAATAAAGGCAAGAGAAATTGGGAAGCGTAGATTAAAAGGGCCGTTGTTTCGTGGCCCCAGGGTTGGCATTGAAGAATGGAACTGATCATTTTGGTAAACTGCGTCCAGTCCTGAGATCTATGTAAGGCTCCACTCAGAACATAGATAGTAAGCATAGAAAGATAGCCAAAAGAGCGAAAGCACCAGGCTGGCAGCTTCCATCTCTGTTTAGCAAGAAAGCGATCAACGACAATAGCCGCCCCATGCATCAACCCAAAGCATAGCCAATTCCAGGTGGCGCGGTGCCAGAGACCGACCATCGCCATAATGAGAAGAAGTTGGATATAGAGATGTCCTTCACGCTTCTTTTTATCCCTGAAAGGCAAAACCATATAATCGCGAATCCATTCAGTGAGGCTGATATGCCAATTTTGCCAAAATTGACTGGGTCGGTAGCTTGTAAAAAATGGCTTAAAGTTGACCATAAGCTTTATTCCAAAAAGGCGAGCCATTCCACGGGCCATATCACTGTAGCCAGAAAAATCACAATAGACCTGACAGACCATGAGCAGGCTTGCCACCAAGGCTAATCCTGAGGAAGGTGTGCTTCCTGAAAAAATAGCGTCAACAGGAACAGAAAGAGAGTTTGCAACAAATATCTTTTTGAAAAGGCCAAGGGTGATTAAGTAAACTCCCTCATGGAGTTGTCGAAAGCTGACTTTGCGCTGACTTTCTAGTTGAGGCAAAAGCCGGCGAGCCTTTTCAATAGGGCCCATAATGAGTTGAGGGAAAAAGGATACATAAAGAGCAAAATTGACTATGTTTTTGGTATGTTTAATTTTGCCTTTATAGACATCAAAAGTGTAGCTCAGAGTCTGAAAGGTGTAGAAGCTGATACCTAAAGGAATACCCCATCGACTAAAATTTTTTAGAAAATCAGTTGAGGGAAAGAGGTCATGGGTATATTTGAACAAGAACAGCATTCCTAAATTAATGAAAAGACTGATTCCCAATCCCCAATTTCTTTTTTTGGTACTATTTCCGGCCTCAACCATAAAACCACAAAAATAATCAGTAACCGTTGAAATTAAAATGATAGGGAGAAAGTGCCAGGACCAGGACGCGTAAAATAAATAGCTGCAAATGAGCAAAAAACCGTTGCGTAGCGCCAAGGACGACAGAATATGGTAGGCTCCAAGGATCCCGAGGAAAAGTAACCAAAACTCAAAGCTGTCAAATCCCAAGCCTATCTCCAATTGCTCTATTTAGAGGTTGATACTATAATCTTAAGAATGATTGTCCGCTCTATCAACCATCTTAAGGATGTGCATCAAAGTTATTGGAAGCATGGAAGCTTTGCTGTTCGTTGGGGTTTTTATATCATTTTTTTGGGTATAGCATCTATCATCCATGGCTTTGTTCCAGCACTTTTCCCGTTTTTGACCCCGGATGGAATTAAAAAAATCTCAAAGATGATTGATGAGATGGAAGCCAACCGGCCGAAATCAAAACAGAGTTAATAGAAAAGATCAAGAACTACGAATGCAAGAAATAGAGGTAAAAGAGTTCCCATTTGAGTAATAGTAATGAGGGCGCCCCATATCGAAGGATGCAGTGGAGCCATTTCGCTCACATTGCTGTTCTAGAACAAACCTTGAAGCAGCAGTGATACTGAAGCGAACCTTTCCCATAGCCGATGATGTTCCACCATCTGGTGTATAGCTAGAGCCAGCAAAATTAATAGATCCACTCGTTAAATTTCTTAATCGCATTCTCCAACCATTCACATCAAAGGATTGAGCGACGATAGTGCAGTCATAAGTGCCTGGTTGCAGTTGGAAGCTATTGTTAGCAGAATTCACGGTGACGTTATTAGCCAGGTCGTAGTTTTCATGGTTGATTATTCTCCGTGCCCAGCTGTTGCCAGTTGCACAAGCGCCGCCGGTTGTCCCACTGGTCGAGTAATGCCCAACTTCAAGGGGTTCGTAGCGAGTATTATTTGCACCACGCAACAGGTCAAAACTATAGTTTTGAGGATCAAACTGAAAGGCCGTGCGTGATTGGTCTTCAGGATTGATTAAAAGCAGTCCGCTCACCGTGATCATAGGGTTTTTACAAGGTGTGACTCCTGGGGGGCAGCTCGCTGTCCAGCTAAGCTGATAATGAAAGGGGCAATTGTCGTTGCCTGATCCGGGATTAGCCGGATCTCCCCTGTATGCATTACATCGTTGGCCTTGCATGGTGTAGCCAGCATTGGCTGTTAGGCCGGGATAGACCTGGTTGTTGCGACCATCAAAAAGATTAAAGGCTGAAGTAAAATTATGTGCGCATCCTGTAGGATGGGTTTCGCGAAGGCAGCCCATTGAGGCCGAATTTTGAGCGTGATTTACTGAGTTGGCCCAAGCGGTGTCATTGAGGATGGTCGTACGCAGTTGGTTTTCA
Source organism: Bdellovibrionales bacterium (assembly GCA_020435205.1). Lineage (GTDB taxonomy): Bacteria > Bdellovibrionota > Bdellovibrionia > Bdellovibrionales > JAGQZY01 > JAGQZY01. Next base: position 7,421 of record JAGQZY010000010.1, read on the forward strand.
ACCTCTGCAATGGCTGCTTTAGTGGAGTTTCGATTTTGAATTTTAATAACATGTTTAAAAAGCTGTGCACTGCCAAGGGTGATCAATCCCATAATCCCCAGGGTAATCATAATTTCAATCAAACCGAATCCACGATGGTTTAAAAAGCGTCTCACTTGAGTCTCAACCCCCAAAAAAGTGAACCCTGCTATAGCAACTATCAAAATGCCATAGATTTGAGTTCACATAATAATGATAAGATGTTTCTTGTTGTTGAACAAATAATTAATCAGGGGGGCGCATGGAGTGGCTAAACCAGTATTCAATTGGGGCAATCAGTCCTGGTTGTCTTGAATTGAGTCGATCCATATGATCCTTCCGCACCCAAATTCCAACCTCGTATTGGTGATAATTCTGGGCCAGCTCTCCAAGGATCTGTTGGGAAATAGGTTTTAGCTTGGCAGTTATAAATACCAGTGTTGGGGGATGAGACCCTAAAGAGCGAATAGCATAATCCGCACTCACCCTGTCATTGGGTCCAATAAACCAATATGTGTTTTGTACTCGAGGCAAGATGCCAACACTGTCAAAAACCACAGGATTATCAAAGTAACTCGCCATATCTTCGAGGTAATTGATGATGAGTTCCTGGGTTTTATTGCTGGAATGCCATTGAGAATACCTTGTGAATAAAACGGGTGTGAGTACTAATAAAAATGGGATAAGGGTCTTCATCCACCCCTTTGAGAGAGTATAAAAGAGTGATGGGATCAGAAGTGCGACAAAACTGAGATGGGGTCCAATAAAAAAGCGCCACTTTTCATTATGGAGAAGAATGAAAAAAACCATGGTCAAAGAAAGTACAAGAACTGGAAGCCAAGATCGGCGATTTTTATTAGTTCTCAAAATAGAAACCGAGGCTATAAAAATCAAGAGTAAATGAAGTGGAGCCTGTTTGCCAAGGGTCAAAATATGTCCCCAATTTTGTACGGAAAAATAATTTTCGAAAGAGTTATAAAAGTACTGTAGAGCTAGCGCGTAGGGATCTGAATACTGAGTCATCATCATTAAAGACGAAAATATTAAAATAATAAAAATAGGCATGAGGCTGTGGAAAAAAGATAAGGACCAGGCCTTTTTTCTAGATAACCCTTGCTCTGTAAGATGAATACTGCTGAATAAAAAAATTGCGATGAGGCTGTAAACGCCTTTTGGAGTTGAGGTGAATGCCAAAAGGCTTAATACAAGTAAGAGTGGGGAAAATGAAAATACTTTCTTTTCAGATTTTTTTAAAAAAACATATAGGTAAAGCAAAGAAAAAAAGACTAGAAGAACATCGGATCTCACGCGAAAAAAGTGCAGAGAGTAAATATTGATGGAAAGCAAAAACAGGATGGCAATCCAGGCACAAATATTTTTCTGATAGTACGTCCGTGCAATAGTGTACGTAAGAACCAATGAGGCCGAGCCAATGAAAGCAAAGAGGCTTCGAGCCACTAAAATGTGTTGCCAGTTATTTAGGGGGAGCCAATAAATTGTGCGCAAAAGGCTATAAAAAACCGGCTTGTAGTAGGTTGCTGTTGCCATCGCATTGGATGTGCCAAATATCTTTGAGAAGCTAATAGACCAAATTTCTGAAAAAGAAAGAAATTCATGAGTGGCAAAATAGATAGCAAAAATGGTAAATCCACTGAAAAAAGCAAAGGGTAACCATAAGTCCTTTTTGCAACCTACTACCAAATTGAACTCAACCTTTATGGTTAATCATGTGAATATCCCTCTGAGGAAACGGGATAGATATGCTGGCTTGATCGAGTGTGGATTTAATTTGCTCATTGAGCTGAAAAAAAACATCCCAATAGTCCTCTGTGTTGGTCCACGGGCGTATAGTCAGATCAATGGAGCTATCACCATAACCAATCACTCCCACAAAGGGGGCCGGATCCTTTAAAACCTTTGGGTGTGCTAGGCACATCTGAGTTAAGCACTCACAAGCTTTTTTAATGTCGTCGCCATAGCTAATGCCTACGGATAGATCCACTCTTCTTTTTTGCGCACCTGTCACGTTGCGAATAACGCCACCGATAAGGGGACCGTTGGGAATAATGACAATTTGATTGTCGAGTTTGTGAATGACCGTTGCGAAGATATCAATTTTTTCAACAGTGCCCTCTTCGCCTTGGGCGACGATGAAGTCCCCTTTTTTGAATGGACGGAAAATAAGCAGCAGCACGCCACCAGCCAAATTGGCCAGACTTCCTTGTAGCGCAAGACCCACGGCCAAGCCGGCGGCTCCAATCACAGCGACAAATGAGGTGGTTTCGATCCCAACCATGGAGGCCACAGAAATGACGAGCATGGCTTTTAGGCCCCAGCTCACCAAGTTGACAAAGAAGGGCTTTAGAGTAGGATCCAGTTTCCTTTTTTCAAGCAGAGCCGCTAAGAAGCGAGAGAGGCTGCGAATAACGGCAAGTCCAATGATCAGTACCAGAATGGCGAGGATCAGTTTGGGGCCGTACTCAATCAGCATTTCAGTGGCTTTATCAATGTGTCCCGTTAAATTTTCCATAGCTCCCCCTATGCCATAAGAATGAAAACTATAAAGGGAGAGGTCAAAGGAAAACCCCGATGATTCGATTCGTAAAATTGGAAAGGAAATTCAATTTAGATGAGGAGAGCGTAACCAATGATGCCGATGACACTGAATATGGCGATTTTCATGGCATATTTGGGTCTCTTTTGTGACATCAACGGCTCCTTACATACCCCTATCGGTGAAACCGCTCTAGACTTTAGCAGTATTAGAGATTTTGGCGCAGTTTCTCGCATTGAGACTCAGCCAGTCGGCCAAAAATTTTGGATTCACTCTTCTCGATCCATGTCGAGGTCGGAAAAATGGCGCGATTTCATAGAGGGTATTTCTCCGGGCTGCCAAATATTATCGAGTTATTCCAGTAACCTATGTGCCTAACTCCGGGTTATTGATCCTTCATCAAAAAGAGTGAGTCTAGCCAAGTTATTTGATAAAAGGGTGGTAAGGATTGGTAAGTTATCGCTCCCATTGGGAGAGGAAAGTCCGGACTTCACAGGCAGCGCAAGGGGTAACGCCCCTCCACCGTAAGGTGAGGACCAGTGGAACAGAGAGAATGTCCAGAGCTATGATCCTTAGGCTGGGAACGGGAAGTCTAAGGGGAGTTGCTGGAGTGAAAACAGCTAAACTCTGCGCGAAGCAAGATCAAATAGGGAAGGGTTTGAGTGTGCCTGCACGAACCTTCCGGGTTGATCGCTTAAGGGTGTCAGTAATGCCACTCTCAGATGAATGATAACTCACGACAGAATCCGGCTTATCGCCGATCCTCGTGGGGGAGGTCTTCGGACCTCCCCCCAATTTTTTAAAGACTTCTTGAAAAATACCTTTCGACTCCAGCAAATCCCAAGTCCACAAGGATCGCCAGTAGGGCTGCAGGTAGGGCGCCTTGCAAAATCATGGTCGTATCATTGAGCGCAAGGCCGGTCACAATGGGCTCACCCAAGCCTCCAGCACCAATAAAGGCAGCCAGAGTTGCCGTCCCAATATTTAAAATGGTTGCCGTCCTTATGCCAGCCAAGATCATGGGGAAACTGAGGGGCAATTTGACTTTAAAGAAAATCTCCCATGGATAAAGACCGATCCCTCGGGCTGATAATATTAAGCGAGGGTCAATCGTCATCAGAGCCGTGTAAGCGTTGCGAAGGATGGGGAGCATGGAATAAATCAAGAGTCCGATGAGCGCAGGGAGAAACCCAATACCAAACAATGGAATCATAAAAGTGAGTAGAGCAATGGATGGAATAGTTTGTAAAATGCCAGCCAACCCCAAAACCCAGCTCGCTAGTTTTTTGCTCCCTAAAATAAAGACACTTAAAGGCAGGGCCAAGCAGGTTGCTAGAAGCACGGCCAATAGTGTGAGTTGGAGGTGCTCACGAGTGCGACGCCATAAAGCTTGCCAATTAAAGCCACCAAACTCCGAAAACCCTTGGTCTTCTTTTAATTTTTTATTTACCAAAAAATCATGGGCAATTTTAGCAAAGGACTCGCCCCCTCGGGTGGCTCGATCATTAAGATCCATCATTTCTTGATCATTGAGGGTGCCGCCGAGCTGATCCAATAGGGCTTTCACTTCGGGGAGAGAGGAGTCGACTAAATAAGCGCCATGGTATTTAGGGAAAAAATTCTTATCATCTTCTAAGATGACAAAGTCATACTTTTTAATCAAAGAATCTGTCGAATACACTTCAGCAAAATCGACTTTATCATTTTTTAAGGCTTCATAAGTTAAAGGGATTTCAACCCCTCTGAGTTTATTTTTTAAGCCATAGATTTGCTTCAACTGAGGCCAACCATCTTCTCGATTTTGAAATTCAAAGCTGAGCGCGCCTTCAAGCTCAGGGTGCTTTGCTAAATCGCTAATTGTTGCTAAGCCCATTTTCTGCTGTCTATCCCGAGTCACTACGAGGGCATAGGTATTGTTGAAACCTAAGGGTTTGGTGAGATCCATCTGTAAGGGCTGAAGCTTTCTTTTTAAAAAGGGAAGGCTTGAGTCTCGTTCTTTAAAAATGGCACGGGCAATGGTGCCCGTGTACTCCGGGTAGATGTCGATTTCCCCGGTGCGAAGGGCATCAAAAGCAATCAAAGTGCCGCCAAAACCAAATCGTCTCTTTACCTCAAATCCATGTTCTTCTAAAAATTGGGCTGCGATTTCTGCTAAAATAAAATTTTCCGTGAATTTTTTACTGCCGATATGGATGGGTTCCGCTTTTAGGCTAAAAGGAATAAAAATCAAGGTAAACAGAAGGCAGGCCGCTTTATAAAGCATCTAAAGCCTCCTTGCTAAATACGCCAGCAATGAACCCTTGCGAGTCTAAAACAGGTATAGAGTTGAGGCCACTGTCTAAGATTTTTTTCATACCTAAAAGAAGGGTATCTTGAGTACAAAGGGGGTTCTTCAAGTCAATAGCTTGCCCATCTAAGCTGTGTAGTTCTTTAAATGCACCTTTTTCATCGACCCAGTAAATAAATGTTTGATTGATGGTTTCTAGATAAGAGCGTAAGTCCCCAAGGCTTGTGAAGTTGAGAGTCTGTTCAGAGGCCAAATTTCTGCAGTGAATTCCATTCCCTTTGTTCACTGAAATCCACAAATCGTTATTGATAGTTGCGTAGAGCTTAATTCCCTCTAGCATTTTACCTGGAGAGTGTGAGTCGACGAATCGTTTGACATAATCTGACTGAGGCGCCAGGAGATAGCGGCTCGGTCGACTTTTTTGCTCGACCCTGCCTTTATTGAGAAGGACGATCTCATCACCCATTAAAAAAGCTTCGCTTAAATCATGAGTGACAAGAACGATGGTTAATTTGAGTTTTTGCTGAAGAAGAGCGAATTCATTTTGGATTTCATCACGAGTGATCGGGTCGAGCGCACCAAATGGCTCGTCCATGAGTAAGATTTTGGGTGACATGAAAAGGGCGCGGGCAATGCCGATGCGTTGCTGTTGACCTCCGCTGATCTGTCGAGGGCGTTTTCTGTAGAAGTTAGTGTCTGTTGGTAAATTCAAAAGGCTACAGAGTTCGTCTGCGCGGCTCAAGATTTTAGATTTCTCCCACCCTTCTTTCTTGGCAATAATTGACATGTTTTCCAGCAGAGTCATATGAGGGAAAAGGCCACTTCCTTGAATAGAGTATCCCATTCCTCGGCGCCATTTTTCGGCTTGAGAAAAGTCAAAAGCTTTTCCGCTCAGAAAAACTTGACCTTGCTGAGGTTTCAACAGACCATTCATCAAACGCAAAATTGTCGTTTTTCCGCTGCCACTTTCGCCGATCAGGCAAAATGTTTTTCCTTGTTCAATTTCTAGGTTAAAGTCCGCTAAAATGGGACTTGCGCCGTAGGAAAAATGAATATTTTTCATAGAAATAGCGGAAAGCATTCTTATTTAGAACATTGAACAGGATTTTAGACAATTTGTCTTGCGTCTGTTGGTCAGAGTTATATTGTTACAGAATCAGCGAAAGTTCTGCTGTTGGCTAAAGATCTTTCTTTTTTCCATAAATGAGTAATTCAGCACCTAAGCGCCATCCCGGTGAATGGTGAAGGCGAGTCCAGTAGAGAAATTGAAAGTAAGGGCTTAGCTTTTCTCTGAGTTCCCACTCACTTCCGCCAAAATAGGGACCTGTTCTTTTAGGGACAACAAAAAAAATTCCCAACAAGTGGCCCTCTGGTGCGAGACACTGCCGCCAAACCTGAATGAGCTTAGAACGCCTTTGTGGAGTGATGGCGCAATAGCAGGTGTGTTCAAAAATAAGATCAAAAGCTTCCTTGTACTCTTTCCCTAATTCAAAGACATCAGCCTTTACAAATTCCAAGTTCTCTAAGTGGCCATAGCGATCTTGTGCGCCCTCAAGAGCCTTCTCACTCATATCAACGGCAGTGACAACAAAACCTTTCTCGGCAAGATAGGCAGCGTCGTGGCCGTAGCCACAGCCGGCCACGAGGACTCGTTGTTTTTGCAATTTTAATTGGTGCAAAGAGCTTTCTAGTTCTGGATGGGGCTTTTGCAGGTCCCAATTAGGGATAGGTTTTTCATTATACACATCGGTCCAGAACTGAGCGAGGTTGGCGTCTAAGTTTTCAATATAGTAGTTGGGGGTTTGGTATTCCTTGCCAAGTAAATGTATGGATTCATCAGTAAAATCTTCAGCTAAATTGAAAAGTTCAGCTTGTGCTGTTCTAGAAAGAACAAAGGGAATTCCATTTTCAGCCACACCATGAAAGCGGTCCCACTCATCCAAGCTTAGGCTTTGTGGATCAAAACCCTGGCGAAATTGATAGGGCATTTGTATCCACCAATGACCATCCATGACGCCAATCTGTCGAGCGATATAGGGTTTATCAAAAGCTTCGACCAGAACCTCGGCCCCTTGGTAGTGCGTGGTGATCACTCCAAATTCATTCATTGAAAAATGTTTAAGAAGCTCTTGGCCGTAGGTTTCATCTTTAACCCGTAGCCCTTGGTAGTCTTTGAAGTAGCCCTCTTCGTCGAGGACAATCGCTTTCATTATTCCGCTTCAGGAGAGTTTTCACCCTCATCGGCGGTCTCTTCAGCGGGCTCGCCTTGCGGAACGGAACCATCAGAGTAAATTTCAAAAGGCTCTAAGAATTCAACTTTGGTATCACCAGCTTGCTCAATCTGAGCTTTCCATTTGTCGCCATCTTCAGAAGTGACCATAAAGCTACCCTCTCGGTGGACGCGCTCCATTTGTCCCTGGTCATTGGGGGCAAGGTAGGACAGATTAAAGTGAACTCTCATTTTGCGCCCACTCTCAAGAGATTCCGTGCGTAGAGTATCGAATTCGACTTCTTGAATGTTCGGTTGGTTTTCCATCATGGCTTCAGCAAGGTAATCAGCAATGATATTTTCCATTTTGTTAATTTGCTGGGCTGACAATCCGCCTGTTTGCTGGGCAAACCACCATGTGAACGCAATAAAAATGACCACGACGACCAGGCTTAAATACTTCATGAAAAACCTCTTTGTTGAATACACTGTTATTGTGCCTTTGATTGGGCCGGCAGTAAATGCCTATGCCGTTCATGGCACCTGGCGATCTGGCGCGTCATAGACGTGACGCAAATCAGAAACTGCCAGCCAGCCCCTTTCGCAAAGTTGTTTAAATTCTTGAATTTGTCTATGGTCCAGGCAAGGAGTCTTCATGCCGGTTCTCAATAGCCAATTGGATGTGCAATCCTCTCAGTACCAATCCAATTTTCAAAGTATGCAAAATTTGGTGGATGAATTTAAAGCCAGAGTCCAACAAGTCAAATTGGGAGGCGGGGAGCAGGCCATGGAGCGCCATCGTTCCCGAGGTAAACTGACCGCCCGTGAGCGCATTGATGCACTGATTGATCCTGGTTCGGCCTTTTTGGAACTTTCCACTTTGGCGGCCTGGGATATGTACGGTGGTTCAGTATCTTCCGCAGGTGTTGTTACGGGCATAGGTGTTATCCATCAGCAAGAGTGCATGCTTGTTGCTAATGATGCCACTGTGAAAGGGGGAACCTATTTCCCTTTAACGGTGAAAAAGCACTTGCGCGCTCAAGAAATTGCCATGGAAAATGCACTGCCTTGCATTTATTTAGTGGATAGTGGTGGCGCCTTTCTGCCAATGCAGGATGAGGTCTTTCCAGATCGAGATCACTTCGGCAGAATCTTTTATAATCAAGCGCAGATGTCGGCACAAAATATTCCTCAGGTTGCGGTGGTGATGGGGAGTTGTACCGCAGGAGGAGCCTATGTTCCGGCCATGAGTGATGAAAATATTATCGTCAAAGGCAATGGAACGATTTTCCTCGGTGGCCCACCCTTGGTGAGAGCGGCCACTGGAGAAGAGGTGAGTGCTGAAGACTTAGGAGGGGCACAAGTCCACAGTTATACATCTGGTGTGACTGATCATATTGCCGAAAACGACGAGCATGCGCTACAGATTTGCCGAGATATCGTGAGCCACCTTAATCGTAAGAAAAAGTCTCCACTTTTAATGAAGGCTAATGAAAACCCTATCTACTCCGCGGATGAACTTTACGGTGTGATATCTGCGGACTCTCGCATTCCCTTTGACGTCAAAGAGGTCATTGCAAGAATCGTTGACGGTAGTGATTTTCACGAATTCAAAAGCGGGTATGGTTCCACGTTAGTGACAGGCTTTGCCCACATTTGGGGAATGCCAATAGGGATTGTCGCTAACAATGGCGTTTTATTTAGTGAGTCTGCAATGAAGGCTGCCCATTTTATAGAACTTTGTGATCAGCGCAGGATTCCCCTCTTATTCCTGCAGAACATCACTGGTTTTATGGTGGGTAGGAAATATGAAAATGAGGGGATCGCCAAGCATGGGGCCAAGATGGTTATGGCTGTGAGCAACGCGAGTGTTCCCAAATTCACAGTTGTTATTGGTGGCTCTTATGGGGCTGGAAACTATGGTATGTGTGGGCGGGCCTATCAGCCCCGGCAACTTTGGATGTGGCCCAATGCAAAGATTTCAGTGATGGGTGGTGAACAAGCTGCCAATGTATTGTTGACGGTGAAGCTCGATCAGCTGGCAAAAAAGGGGGAGTCACTGTCCCAAAAACAACAAGATGAATTTAAAGCTCCCATTTTGGAAAAATATCAAAAAGAAAGCTCGGCTTATTATTCTTCGGCGCGACTATGGGACGATGGCATCATCGATCCCAAAGACACTCGTCGAGTGGTCGCTCTGGGTATGCAAGCAGCGTTGAATAAAGCGTGGGGGCCGATCCGCCACGGTGTTTTTCGAATGTAGGTTTGAATGAAAACGATTGAGATTGCAAAAAATAATAAAATATCTGTTTTGACTTTGAAGCGCCCAGATGTTCGCAATGCTTTTGATGATGCGATGATTGCCGAACTCACGCAAGCTTTTCACGATTTGAAAAATGAAGAAAGCTGCCGAGTTTTAATTTTGCAAGGTGCTGGTGAGAGTTTTTGTGCAGGTGCCGACCTTAACTGGATGAAGAGCATGGCTCAGTTCTCACGCGAGGACAATTTGGAAGATTCTAGAAAGCTCCAACAGATGTTTGAAGCTTTGGCTCAGTTACCTATGCCAGTCATCGGCAAAATCCATGGTCACGCCATGGGAGGAGGCATGGGGCTTGTCGCTTTGTGTGACGTTGTCGCTGCTGTCGAAGGAACCAAATTCTGCTTTAGTGAAGTCCGATTGGGTATTGCACCTGCTGTGATCTCGCCTTATGTCGCCCGTAAGTTGAGTCGAAGTCAAATGCAGCGCTGGTTTTTAACCGCTGAAATTTTTGAAGCTGCACAGGCGGTAGACATGGGCTGGGCCCATGTCTATGGTGATAGAGCTGCCGTCGATGAGTTTGTGGAAAACACGGCGGAAAAAATCAGCCGCAATGGGCCTTGTGCCGTCCGGGCCACAAAAAAAATAATTAACAAATTATTTGATGAGGGTGATGACATACATACACAAACCATCCAATGGATAGCGGATCTGCGCGTGAGTCCTGAGGGGCAAGAAGGAATGCAAGCCTTCTTTGAAAAACGAAAACCCAACTGGATATAATGAATGATGAGTGATTTTACAAAAGTAGCTATAGCCAATCGAGGTGAAGTCGCCGTCCGCATTATCCGGGCCTGCCAAGAGTTGGGTTTACAAACGGTACTTCTTCATTCCAAGGCTGATGTAGGGAGTCGGGCCTACCGGTTGAGCGACCATTGCATTTGTATTGGTGATAGTCCGGTCGGGGAGAGCTATCTTTCTATTGAACGCAACATTGATGGGATCTTAGCTAGCGGTGCTGAGGCAGTCCACCCCGGTTTTGGCTTTCTTTCTGAGAATGCTGATTTTGCAAGGGTTCTTGAGCAAAAAGGGATTACATTTATCGGGCCTTCTGCTGATGTTATCGAAAAAATGGGCGATAAAATAGCTGCAAAAAAAATCATTGAAAAAGCAGGCCTTCCTACAGTTCCTGGTTACAATGGCGACGACCAATCCATTGATCATCTTATCAAAGAAGCAGAGAAGATAGGCTATCCTGTTATTGCCAAAGCCGCAGCCGGTGGCGGTGGGCGGGGCATGAAGGTCATAGAAAATAAATCGCAAGCCCGAGAGATGATCGAAGCTGCAAAGCGGGAGGGCCAAGCGGCTTTTGGGAGTGACAAGATTTTCCTGGAAAAGTATTTGAACAGGGCGAAGCATATAGAGGTTCAAATTTTTGGCGATCTTGCTGGCCAAGTGGTGCACCTTTTTGAAAGAGAATGCTCGATCCAACGTCGGCATCAAAAAATAATTGAAGAAGCCTTGTCCCCCTCTCTGGACCACAAGTTGCGAAACCAGCTGACCCATGCGGCGGTGACTCTAGCTAAAGAGGTGGGATATGTTGGCGCAGGTACAGTTGAGTTTTTAGTACAAGATGGTCAGTTTTATTTTCTAGAAATGAACACTCGGTTGCAGGTAGAGCATCCGGTCACTGAATTAGTTTTGGGTGTTGATCTTGTGAAGGCCCAGGTTTTAACCATGATGAATCGCTTTGCTGTATGGGATCAAGATATATTGGTGCCAAGAGGCCACGCCATCGAATGTCGAATTTATGCCGAAGATCCTTATACTGCCGGCATCCCTTCTACGGGAATTTTAGGTCATCAATATTGGCCTCAGGGCCCGGGAAGACGTTTTGAAGTGGCCTTTGATGAAGGCGACGAAGTCACCCCTTACTATGACTCTATGATTGCAAAAGCCATTGTTTGGGACGAAACTCGCAGTCGTGCCATCATGAAAATGCAAAGAGTTTTATCAGAAATTGTGCTGTTTGGTGTAAAAACCAATATTCCTCTTTTGCAACAAATGTTAGCCCATCCTGAGTTTATTGATGGGAGTTTTAACACCCAGTTTGTTAACTCGTATTTTGCTGAAGGCGCTATCCAGAGAGATCGTGAAAATTGGAAGGAGCAGCTGGCTCAAATCGCCTATCAGAAGGTGTCTGAAGCTCCTCATTCCAATAGCTCTTCGACTCTTTCGCCCTGGTCTCAGGACTGGAGGAATGTGTGAAGAAGTTGATCTTGGAAATTGATGGTGTGGAAAGGTCTGCTTGGGTGCAAAAAGTGGCTGGGATATTATGGGTTCATTGCGATGGGGGAACTTTTTCTTATACTCCACCGAAGCAGAAGTTGGGTGGGTCGATGATAGAATCCTCAGACCCAAGCAAAATAAAAGCTCCTATGCCTGGAAAAATAATTAAGGTCAATAAGGCGTCGGGCGACATAGTCAAAGAGGGTGAGGTTGTTGTGGTTATGGAGGCCATGAAAATGGAATACACCTTAAAAGCCGAAGCCAAGGGCCAAATTACTAAGGTCTATGCCACGGCTGGGGATCAGGTCACGCTTGGATCCATGCTTATTGAACTGGAGGTTGCCGATGCCTAGAGTCCAAATCATTGAAATGAGCTTGCGAGATGGTTTGCAAAATGAGGTGACTCATTTATCTGTAGGACAACGGTTTTCTTTGATCAAAAAGCTAAATGATGCTGGTATTCGCCGCATGGAAATTGGAGCCTTTGTCTCGCCAACCTGGGTTCCACAAATGAGCGAATCGGGAAAATTGATCAAAAAGGTTTTGCGAGCACAGAAGATGCGTCGCTTGCATAAAGAAACCCACTTTTCTGCTTTGGTGCCCAATAGGAAGGGGCTGGAAACGGCTCTTGAATCGGGAATTAAAGAAATCGCCGTTTTTGGAGCCGCGAGTGAGACTTTTTCTCAAAGAAACATTAATTGTTCTATTTCTCAAAGCTTGAAGAAATTTGAAGAGGTTATCAAAGAGGCCCGTGCCAATAAAATTAAAGTGAGAGGGTATTTGAGCACTGTCTTTGGCTGTCCTTACGAAGGGGCGGTCTCGCAAGCCAAAGTGATTAAGTTGGTTGAGAAATATTTAGCCATGGGAGTGTACGAGATTTCCCTTGGGGATACTATTGGTGTCGCGACTCCAAAACAGGTTCGTGAAATTTTAAATAAAGTTTTAAAAATGTCTAACAGCTCTAAAATTGCTATGCACTTCCACGATACTAGGGGTACGGCTATCGCAAATATTCTGGCTAGTCTTGACCTTGGGATTCGCAAATTTGACACGAGTCTCGGTGGTTTGGGGGGGTGTCCCTATGCTCCTGGCGCCGCCGGCAACGTAGCGACAGAGGACGTTGTTTATATGCTTCACGGAATGGGTTATACGACTGGCCTCGATTTACAAAAACTGATCAAAACCACACAGTGGATGAGTCGGCAGGTCGGAAGACAACTTCCATCAAAATTAAGTCTGACAGGTGGCTAAAGATCTTGTAAATTTTTAGCTTTGTTTGCGCTATCCACCAAAACAACCTTGGGTTTATAAGCTTTAGCCTGAACGGTATCCATAGTCGTATAAGAGACGATGATGACAATATCGCCACGATGCACATGGCGGGCGGCAGCACCATTGAGGCAAATTTGCCCATCATCTCCAGGTATCACATAGGTAGAAAACCTTGCACCATTGTTACAATTGTAAATGTCGACTTTTTCATTTTCCAAAAGATCAGCCATCTCCATTAATTTTCGATCAATCGTTATTGATCCTTCATAGGAGAGATCTGCATCAGTCACAGTCGCGCGGTGAATTTTAGATTTCATCATGGTTCTTTGCATTTTCACTCCTTACATGTTTAGCTTTAATGAGAGGTAAAGCCCCTTCAAAGCCAAGTCGCTAATCGTTTGGTCAAAAAGTTGAACTTTTTCAAATAGGCTTGAAAAGCCACCCGTACCAATGACTAAGGGTTTGTCATCGCCAGACCATCCTTCTTGCTGGGCAATTTCTTGCACCATCCCTTTAACCATTTGCATCTGACCAAAAAACAAACCGGACTGGATGCTTTCGACAGTAGTGCGACCAATCACCGATGGAGGTTGTGTGATTTCCACGCTGGGAAGTTTGGCAGTTTGAGATTCTAAAGCTTTCATTGACATGCGAACACCAGGAAGGATCGATCCGCCCAAGTACTCTTTATTTTTATTAATGACACAAATTGTGGTGGCTGTGCCAAAATCGACAATGATAATATTTTTATTGGGATAAAGGTGGCAGGCAGCTACTGAGTTGGCGATTCGATCTGCACCGACTTCTAAGGGGTTACGGTATTTAATTTTAAGTCCTGTTTTAACCCCTGCTTGTAAGACAAAAGGGTTTTTTTCAAAATATTTTAAGCAAGCGCTTCTTAAAGAATAAAGGACATCAGGAACCACTGTGCAAATGGAGATCTTTTCAATGCCCGACGGGTCAATGTGATTTTCTCTCAAAACCGATTTGAGAAAGAGCCCATATTCATCTGATGAGGACGGGCTTTGCGAAGTTTTGCGAAACTGCATGAGGAGTTCATCTTCGTTAAAAACACCACCATGTATTTGGGTGTTACCAACATCAAGGCACAAGATCATGGCTTACCTCATGAGTTTTCGAGTTTAATAATTCAGACAAGGTTTCTGATAGGGATTCTGTAGAATTTAGCTTCTTTTGCTCGCCGGCGTTTGAAGTGAGCAAATAGTTACGCACTCCTTTATTAATATCTGTCATATCGTTATGGACCACATAGTCGACACCACCTTTATCAAATAGGCGGAAAATGGCTTTGGCTTGCTCTTCTTTACTTTCTGTAGAGGTGAGTTTAAATCCCACCACAACGGGATCACCCGAAAACAGATCTTTAAGTTTAGGTAAAATCTTTTCATTGCGAGTCAGGCGGATGGAGATATTGTCATGTTCAGAGCTCATCTTTTCAAGACCAGGCTGCACTTCTCCGTCAGGGGTTTCGATACTCGCAATTGAGTAATCACTGATGGCCGCCGCATGAACAATCAAATCAAAGGGCTTGGATTGAGCTAAAGCTCTTAAGGTGTTGCGAATTTCACGAAAACTTTCATAGGTGTCCACTTTAACGTCACTTTTTGGCATCACCGCGTATTTACTGGTCAACAAAAGAACTTTATGCCCTCTCTCGTGGAGAGCGTCTGCAATTTCAGCTCCTGTCTTGCCTGTACTCATATTGGTCAAGGTTCTTACACCGTCAATGGTTTCCCGAGTTCCGCCAGCAGTGATCAAAATTCGTTTCTGTAGCGGGGACTCATCAGAAAATTGAGAGTCCACAAAAGCAACGGCTTTCTCTGGAGTAAGAAGTCTCCCCTCTCCCACTTCGCCGCAAGCAAGCGAGCCCTCTTCGCTGGGAAGCAGGTGGCAGCCCCATTGCTTCAAAGTTTCTAAAGATCGAAGAGTGGCGGGATGAAAAAGCATGCGCGTATTCATAGCCGGAGCTATCAAAAATGGTTTTTTAAAATCAAAAGCAAGAAAAAAAGAGTGCAGTAGGCCTTCGCCAATTCCAGCAGCAAAGCCATTGATATGATTCGCCGTGGCTGGATAGACAATGGCAAGATCACACCACTGTCCAAGCTCTATATGGGCCATAAGAGACTCCGGTGAGAAATCGTCTTGGTAAACTGGGGACTGGCTGAGAGCTTGCAGAGAAGTTTTGCTGATAAATTTTTCTCCACTGGGTGTCAGGATCACTCGTACTTGATGCCCTCTTTTTTTCAAAAGGGAAATGAAATCACAAGCCTTATAGGCGGCAATAGAGCCAGAGACCGCCACTACAATTTTTTTAGATAGGGACATTGTCTATTAACCTCACATTTTCTACATGAACTGCGCCAAAACGACGATGCCACTCCTCTTGCAGATACTCCACTTGGATATTCTCGTTTTTAAGATCCTGCATGATTTCATTGAGAGGCTTTGATTGCGCCAAAAGTTTTGCAAACTTCCGGGCGCTTTCTATCCCTTGTGGACTCAATCTTTGGTTGCGAGAACTTAAGGCCAATCCTTTTTCATCCCTGGCAATGGGGCAGGGGATGATTTCAGTAGGAATGAAAAAGGCCCTACAAAGCCCTTGAATGAGCTTAAGCTGTTGGTAGTCCTTCTCGCCAAAATAGGCTCGATGGGCTTGACTGATCATCAATAGTTTTAAAACGATGGTAAGCACTCCGTCAAAATGACCAGGACGTTCCTTTCCACAAAGGATTTTACTGTTTTTATCTTCATGCACCCGATAGCCATAATTTTCGGGATAAATATTTTCAAAGCTAGGAAGCAACACAAAATCAACACCCACTTCCGAAAGAAGACCCAGGTCTTTTTCGAGATGAGTTGGGTATTTTTTTAAATCTTCTTCGTTATTAAACTGGGTGGGGTTTAAAAATATACTCACCACCACTTTGTCGTTCTCTGTCTTAGCCTTTTCAACTAAGGAAAGGTGGCCAGCATGTAAGGCGCCCATAGTTGGAACAAAGCCAATAGAAAAGCTTTTTCCAAGCTCAATGAAAATTTTCTGTGCTTCTTGCATATTTTCAAAAAAGGTCATTGGAAACTCTCCTGCTCACTAGGGAACTGTCTTGCATGCACAGAAACAATGTAATTTCCCAGGGCTTCGCGCATCCAAGCCTCTCCGTTAGCAAAATGTCTAACAAACTTAGGTTTGAAACCAGGATTCAAGCCTAATAAATCTTGGATGACTAAAACTTGGCCATCACAGTCGGGACCAGCACCAATACCAATTGTAGGGATTGAGATACCCTCTGTAATTTTTTTAGCAAGAAGACTGGGGACACACTCAAGGACCAAAGCTCTGCAGCCTAAATCTGTTAATTTTTGAGCAGACTGTTTTAATGCAAGAGCCTGAGCTTCCTCTCGCCCCTGAACTTTGTATCCACCCAATTGATGAACATATTGGGGAGTCAGGCCAATGTGACCAACGACCGGCACACCAGAGTTGACCACGTATTTAATAATCTTTTCTTCACCGGGCGGGGTTTCTATTTTGACAGCATCAGCACCCGCTTTCATCAAAAGATCCACGGTTTTCATTAAATGCTTTTTACCCTTGCGGTGGCTAAGGAAAGGAAGGTCAACAACAATAGGCTTCCCAGTTTTTGCTCTTGCTACAGCTGCTGCGTGGAGGGCCATCATATCCTCGGTAGCGTGAACAGTGCTATCGAAGCCATGCACGACCATAGACAGGCTATCTCCGACCAATAGTATGTCGATATCGGTGTCAGCTAAAATCCTAGCTGTCCAATGATCATAGCAGGTGACCATAGATATCTTTTTGTCCCCTTTTTTAAATTTTTCAAAGTTCAGCATCATTAAAATCCTCGCGGGGTTTTAACTCTTCGGAAGGTTTCACCTTGAGAGCCAGTTTTTGCAAGTCATTGTAAATAGATAAAAGGTCATGGCCCTCGAGTGCATGGGTATTTTTAGTGACCGTGATAAAGTCATCGCGAAACCAAGGGCCGGTCAAGCGACCTTCGCTATTGCTAATCAAGTTTTCAGCAACCTGGCATAAATAGGGATTCAGCGCCGAAGGATCAATTCCAATTTTTTCAAACTCAAGAGCAGCAAGTTCCCAAAGCACAGTGGTGCCATTGCCGGTGAGAACACAAAGGCTATGATAAAGCGCTTTGTTTTGTAGAGAGATTTGGTGATAGGGGTTTTTCCAATTGGGAAAGAGTTCACGAAACTTCTCGGGAGCCTCACAGCCCACAAAAGAAATGCTGTTATAGTAGTGAGGTTGATAAAGCTGGTGAGAAAAGGTCATCAAGGGGTGAAAGCCAAGCAAACCCTCAAAGTGATGGGCGCCAGAGAAGTGGACCCAGGTTTGTTCTGGCTTCTGGTGTTCAGAAAAAAAATTTTGGATCTCGTTGTCTTTTATGGCGAGTAAAACGACCGGGGCAGAGCGCAGGGCATTTTTTAGCTGCTTTTCCGTTTGATGAGAGCGCTGCCAACTGAGAATGCGATGGCCGCAATACTTGAGATAAAAGGAAAGGTGTTTAGCCAAGCGGCCACCACCAATCACTAAATAGTCAAAATTTGAAGGTACCTGTCCCATGATCAAGTCCTCATTCCTCTACGCCTGAGTTCGCGCTTTCAGCTATCGGGCCCCAGGCTCCAATGCTTCGATTTGCGGCGTGGTCCCAAATTAGGGGGCGCCGAGGGGAATCACAACACACGGTGTGTAAACTTGGCTTTAGGGGCTTTAAACCCTAAAAGGAGCTATGGAAAGACGGGTTCAATGGTTGATAGTGTTAGCGGGGCTGCTGATAGTGGCTATTATGATTTCCTTGGTGGGGCGTGGAGTGAGGCTACAACCAAGGACTCTGGTTAAGTGGTCACCGGTTGAAAATGGCGCCCGGGCGGGATCCATTTTAGCTCGGCACCTCTATCCCACCCTAAAAGAGCGACCGGCCACTGTACTTTCTGGAGAGGGTGAATTTTTTAGCGATTTTAAAGAAGGCTTTCAGGAAATGGAAACAAAGATCAGAAAGGCTGGAGATAAAGCTCAGCCTTCAAGCCAATCGGCCTTGTCTGTATGGGTGGCGCCCTTTGATCAACCCATAGGGGATGGAAATTGCTCTAAAGAGAACTTGGCGGAATGTGGGCGTAGAAAGGCCTTTTATAATTGGAAGAAGAAAAGAACAGGTTTGTACTTTTTTGTTCAACGGGTGGGCGAGGACTCTGTTCACGTTTTTTATAACCCTCCAAAAAAAGAAAACCCGCATCCAGCGGGTTCTGAGATAAGCCATTGAAACTCACGATTGCGAGTGGTTATGTGAAAGGAACTAAGAAACCCTCTCTTCCTTGAGAGGGGTGGAACCCTTGCCGCCCCCAAACTCGGCCCGAGATCCAAAACTCCCCCTCCCTCGATGAATAAGAATATAAAGAAACCAGTTAGTGATTTCCAGGAAAGCGGCTGACGTTGGTTATGGATATCTGTCAAAGAGTGAAAGGTAGTTTTCAAATAGGTAGGGAAACTGTCAAAAATGGCATAAAAAAAGCCACCTCTGAGAGGTGGCCAAGCTAGGTATGGTATGGGCTTGATTTAATGATGCCAAAGGATCGGGATCTATTCATTCCACTTATTCGCGAATGAGAATGCCTCGTTCGCCATGAAAGCCTTCATAGCGATAATAGGACTTGGCCTGGCTATGACCAATGGGTTTAAGGCTTTTCACCTGGTTTTTGACTTTTTCGAGGCTCGCGCTAACGAGGCGGCTTGGTCCCTTAATCAGTGGGGTGCCCACAAAAGCCAGCGGGAGAAGATAGTAGGCAGTGCTTAAGCGATCTTGGCTCTCGTCGAGCATAGCGATCTGATTGAGATTGCCGTCTGTAGTGGGTTGAGAAAAAAAGAATTTTCTTTGCTCATCCACGTCGATCTGTCCATTATAGATCTCATAAATTGAAAGTCCCAAAAAGCCAGCCGTGGCCACGGCAACTCGAGCATAGATTCCAAAGGCCAAGCCCGCTACCAGGTATTCTATGGTTGAGTTACGCTCGGCGATTTCATTTCGATAATAAAGCAGATGGGCCACGTCGCAAAGCTCAGGATGATCGATCACAACTGGGTTGATAAAGTTTTTAAAATCAGTTCTTTCCATGGAGTCTGAAAACAATTGGTCCACTTTAAAGAAATCCTGGTTCTTGCGAAAGGAGACCATCTCGCCATTGATTTTTTCTTGGATCTCTAGATTGATCTTAACCATGTCTTGTAAGGAGGTTGCAAAGTCTTGAGGAACGGGAAGGGCCTTTCCTATTTTGGCTATAGGTCTAAAAATATTCAGAGTGGCCTTTACCTTTTTCATACGTTGCTCTCGAAATTGGCCCAGCTCTGTGTAAAAATGATGAAACCAACGATCAACGATGGGGAGTCCTTTAAATTTATAGAGATCGCGTTCAACAATATTGAGGATTTTTTCAGGGTCATCAACGACGAGGGATGAAAGCAAGATTTGGTAGAGAATTTGGTCATCTTCTAGCTGGGAGGTCTCAATTTTTTTCACAAAGGTGAAGACGATATTTCTCAGAGCTTCGTCTAAAATTTCCAGGGCGACATCCAATTCTTGGTTTTTCCCGGATATCAGTGGTTCTTGGGTCGTGATTTCTTCAGGCCACCCCGAGTACGGATTGAGGTCTTTATTAACGTGGTTCCACAGGCTGTTTTTGCGCCGTTGCTTGTGCTTTGGCTTTATTGCCAGTGCCAGATTCACTCGCATGGACTTAAACTGAATGGGGATTTTTTTGTAAATGAGTTCTTGATAGTTTTTTGTCTGATAGTTAGCAAAACTTTGGCACTGTGGACCAGGTGTCTTTTGCCACTGAGTTCCCATCTCTGCATAGCAATGTCCAAGCTCTTGCATCACCTGCGCAGAAGCCATTAGAGAGTCCCTCATATTTTCTTGGGCAAGGTTCAGCAGTTTTATGGCTTTTTGTTGTTCTACCGGAGTGAGAACTCTTGGGCCCAGAAGAAAAGAGCTATCATTAGAAATGGCTCCAAGGTCCGCTTGGCAGCGAAAGGGACTGGCCATAGCCTGGAAGCTAAAAGTGGCAGAAATGACCAACAGTACAATGGCTACAAATCGAGAGAACATGTGGTCATGCTAAGCAATTTAAATGCCTAAAAAAATTTGGCACTGCAATTGCTCTTTTCAAGGGAAAACGAAAATGAAATCCACAAGGAGAGTGAGACAATGGTCAAAACCAAATTTTTATTGCCAATTTTTGCGCTTTTGTTCGCCCAAAATGGCATTGCCGAAGATGCCCAAAGCCCCTTTGCAGGGCCGCTGAGTGAGCTCGAAAAGAGCGAAATGATCACTCTTGGAGTTGAGTTTGCTGGCGCGGCTCTCTTTGAAATTCGAGCACGCAGGCTCATAGGAAAACTACCCGCAATTAGTGATGAAATGGCTAGTCTGGAACGACTTCATGTCTATCGCCTTGCTCAGCAATATGATGCTATTGAGCGCGAAATCTCTGTAGCTCAACATATAAAAACCAATGGCACGATTGAATACAATCGCCACCTCATCGACCAGGCCACAGCAGAGCGACAGGCGATTCAGGAAAAGCTTGATAAGCAGTTGCAGCGTTTGAAGTCAGTAACGGCCAACTATAAGCCAGAAACCATTAAGAAAATAACTGATCGAATTGAAGACCTCAAGGTTGCCTTGGCTGAGGCTGAGGATGATGTCCGTGAATTTCAAAGCTGGCTAGAGAGCAGTAAAAAAAGCCGCAGAACGGGTAAAGAAGCTGCTGAACTCCAGAAAAAATTAAAATCCAAAAAAGTGGCTTTGTTGAATAACTCATTAAAAAAAGGTTATATCAGCAATGGTTACAAGCTGGTGCGTGGTCAAATTGTGGACGCTCATACTGGGAAGCGCGTGGCGGATGAAGTGATGGCTAGCGATATGGAGCGCACGAAGAAGTTTACTACCCATGCGCAGAGTGACTTATGGTGGAAACAAAATAAACTGAGTATGAAGGCTTATCGTTCTCGTCTAGGAGCCGTGGCTCTCGCCATCGTGGGTTCAGTGAGCTTGGTTTACTTCTTCATTGACGTTGACGACGAGGAAGTGGCTGCCGCTTTTTCTAGTGATTTATCTGATGAACAGCGACTGCAAAAATTGGCTCAACTGGATGATAAACAGTTGGATGCCGCTATGGCTATTTTGAAACAAGCCACCTCCATTTAACGAACCCTCACCTCATCGAAATTGGGCCCCAATACCGGGGCCTTTACTTATGTAATTTCAAGTACTTATAAGTTTCTAAGCAAAAATCAATTAAAAATACTATATTGATAGATAAAACCTATTGAGGTATAGGAAAGGGATATTGGAGTCTCATGCCTATATTGGCGATACTCGTTGAGAAAGTTCGATGACCAAAAAAGGAGGATCTATGAGCTTTAAGGATCAAACTGGAAATACAGTTCCTCAAGTCAAATTTAAAATTCGCAAAGGTCATGAGTGGGTGGAAAAAACCACCGATGACTTTTTTAAAGGCAAGAAAGTTGTTGTGTTTGCTCTACCGGGCGCATTCACTCCGACCTGTTCGTCGACACACTTGCCAAGATACAATGAGCTTTATGACAGTTTTCGTGAAAATGGAGTCGACGATGTGATTTGCTTGTCGGTAAATGACAGTTTTGTGATGAACGATTGGCAAAAAGATCAAAAAGCCGACAAGATCACTATGCTTCCTGATGGCAATGGAGAGTTTTCAGAAAAGCTAGGATTTCTCGTTGATAAAAGTGCCATTGGTTTTGGCAAACGCTCATGGAGATATTCCATGCTTGTCAACGATGGGAAAATCGAAAAGATGTTTATCGAAGACGATGTGCCCGGAGATCCCTTTAATGTTTCCAACGCGGAAACTATGATTAAGTACATCAATCCTAATTATGAAATTCCTAAATCGATTGCTCTCTTTACTCGTCCTGGATGCAGCTTCTGTGCGGAAGCCAAAGATTTATTGAATAAGCACCAGCTCAAGTACGAGGAGCATATTTTGAATCAAGACTATAGTGTAAAAACTTTAGTGGCAATCAGCGGCACGACCACGGTTCCCCAAATTTTTATGAATGGTGAGCGCATTGGTGGTGCAGAACAGCTCAAAGCTATGCTAAAGTAATTATTGTTGATAGGGGTGGTCACCTGGTAGGAGACCACCCATTCGTTAAAGGAGATCGTTGTGCCTACCATCACTCAACTCGAATATCTCGTCGCAGTTAGCAAACAAAAACATTTCGGAAGAGCCGCTAAAGATTGCAATATTTCTCAGCCGACACTTTCCGCGCAAATTCAGAAATTAGAAGAAGAGTTGGGAATCATTGTTTTTGATCGATCAAAAAAGCCAGTGATGACCACAGACAAGGGCAAAAAAGTGGTGGCGCAAGCTCGAACGATTTTACAGGAATACTCAAGGCTTTTTGATATCCCTGGGAGCCAAGAAGGTCTCAGAGGAGAGTTTAGCTTAGGAATTATTCCTACATTGGCTCCTTATGTCCTTCCATTATTTATTGAGAGCTTTTCGGAAAAATATCCCGATGTGAAACTCAACATTAGTGAATACAAAACTGAAGACATTGTACGAAAGCTTTATGATGATGAACTTGATGGCGGGCTTTTGGTGACACCTCTGCACGATGATAAACTCATCGAGCGGTCACTTTTTTTGGAACCCTTTTATGGATTTGTAGCGGATGGTCACCCCCATCAGACTAAATCTGAACTTTCAGATAAGGATTTAGAGTCTGATGATATCTGGTTGCTCAATGAGGGTCACTGCTTCCGCGATCAGGTTTTAAAGCTTTGTGCGCAAAATAAAGATCACCATGTTTTAAAAAGTGTGAATTTTGAAAGCGGTAACTTGGAAACTCTAAAGAACCTTATTCGCAAAGGTAAAGGCTACACTTTGCTTCCTCATCTCGCAACTCTTGGTCTTAGTGATAGTGAAAAGGCAAAAAATTTGAAACCTTTAAAGGGACCAGTGCCTTCCCGCGAAGTCAGCCTGGTGCACAGTCGAAGTTTCCTCAAAGAGGATATTATTGCCGCTCTTGTCGACGAAATTGCCTCTCATCTTCCTTCAGATCTTAAAAACCTCAAGCGTGGTCAGGTTAAAGTCGTCGAGATTGATTAAATCTCTTCAGCTGTCATGTCCAAGCCAATTTCATGGGGCATGGGGCGTCTGTGGGAGCGAAAATAGGTGCGTGGTGATTGCGCTAACAGGTCGGCTAAGGTGGGCATATAGATGTCAGCAAAGCGTTCCACTTGGTTCGCAAAATAACTCTCTTCATTTCCAGCACGCATGACTTCGCCCCAGTGGGCATTAAACAAGGATTGTGATTGTTTAATTAAAGGACTAATTTGGTTATCAAGTTGGGTGATCGCCGTTTGCAATTTGGCAATCTCCTCATCATGTTTAACACCTTGCTCAATCTCGTCAGAAACAAGATCAACAAGTTGCTTTTCCAATGGAAGTTTTTTGTCCATGAGGTCTTGGATTTGGGTGCGCGCTGGCTTTGCCTTTTTCATTTTAGCAATTTCTTCGTTGAGCTCGTCAACGACAAGAGCTGTGCGCCAGTTGCAATCCTTTTTTAAACGAACAATATCTCCATAGATATGGTCACCAATATAAAGAATGTCATCACCACTCACCTGTAGGCTTTTTTCGAATAAGTCGGCACATCCACCTTGGTAAATGCCTTTGATAAGGTCTGCATCGTAATTGGTCATCGTGCCATCGCTAGGGTTTACTTTTAAAAAATTGATATTGTCATAAAAAAAGCGGGGTTTACGTGCGCTCGTGATCGTGTAATCAAAGAGTTCCATCCAGTTCTTATGGTTTTTTAAAAATGGGTTAATGGCGTAATCAAGGAGGGCTTTGGTGTAGTGGAAATCGGAATTCGTTAAAATAAAAATACTTTTGCCGTGCTTTTTATAACGTTCCAAGCCTTCAGCAACCGAGGGTTCCTGAATAATATATTTTTCCATATTGTCGCGGACGACCGACTTCAATGAGTCGTCGCGATGGGCCATGTCCATGACCTCAACAATATCTTCGAGGAGCTTACCATAATCTGGGTACTTGTGACTGGTTTCGTCCTTAAGCTCCACTAATTGAGAGAATAAAATCGCCACAGAAATAGAAAATGCCGTGTCAATAGAGGAGAAGTCGGCGCCACCAAGATCGACATACTTTCCTTTGTAATCTTTTTGCTGTTGCTGAAAAGAGATCGTTTCAGTGCCATGACGACTGCCGCGAATTGCGCCATGACGACTCACCTTCAAAAGGTTACCACGAGCATGGTCGATGACGAGACCTCGAATCACAAAATCAAAGTCGAATTTTAATTTTAAAACATCTTCAGGGTAATTTTTATCAGCCACCAATTTTTGTAGCATTCCTTGGTACGCTAGCTCTTCAAAGGCCTTGGTATTGTAACGAACCAGAGTGTGGTCCATGTCCAAGCCGATAAACTTTATTTTTCTCATATTCAATGTACGATTCACATAAACTTGATTGTGCATTAGGCACCTTTCGTTTTGATTTCAAGACCCATTTCATTCCAAAGCAGCATGCCACCCTTCATGTTGAAAGCCGATTCAAAACCCTTGTCTTTAGCAATCGCTGTGGCATTGGCTGAGCGTCGGCCGCTGCGGCAGATAAAAACAATTGTTCGTTGGCGAGGAAGCTTTTCTAGGGAATGGGGAAGTTCATTCAATTCAATAAGGATGGACCCTTCAATATGACCCAGGGGGCCGACATACTCGTCTGGGGAACGCACATCCACTAAGCACAATTGGTCTTTTTTTGCATTCACCTCATCAGGGGAAACATCCTCAACTCTATCGAGGTCAGGATTGGGCTCGGCGCTGGACAATTTGGTGAAATGAGACATTTTTGAGCTCCTCGGCTAACTCGGTATTTCATTTTAGTTAAGCCTTAGGGAAAAGGAAAGAAAAGTGTTAGATTCTCTCCTATGGAATTAACGCCTTGCCAAAGTCGAGCCATAGAAGTTCTTAAAGGCCGTCAGAATGTTTTTATTACTGGTGAAGCGGGCACTGGTAAAAGTTTTCTGATTCACCGCTATTTGCTTCGCTATGCTCCCAAAGCCCCTATTTTAGCGAGTACGGGAGCCGCAGCTGTATTGGTGGGTGGTCGTACCTTCCATAGCTTTTTTAGTTTAGGCATTTTAGAGGGAGGGAAACAGCGGGTCATTGAGCGAGCTGTTCGCAATGGCAAGCTTCTTAAACGTCTACGGGAAATCGATGAAATTATCATTGATGAAATTTCCATGCTCCCTGGAGTTGTGTTGGATACCGCTGAAGAGATTGCTCGCGTGGCTCGAGAATCCGATGAGCCTTGGGGGGGGATTCGTATTGTTGCCGTTGGCGATTTTGCCCAGCTCCCCCCAGTGACAGCGCGCGGGGAGTATCGAGACTGGGCCTTTTGTCATCCCGTGTGGCACAAAAGCCAATTTGAAGTGGTGGGCTTGCAAACTCCCGTACGGTTTATTGACAGCGATTTTTATTCAGCCCTCAACCTGATTCGGCTCGGACGTTTTAGCGAATCCACAAAACAACTTTTAAATTCTCGACAAAATTCAGAAGTGCCCAAAGACATCACCCACCTTTATCCCTGGCGAAAGATGGTGGAGAGCTTTAACCGTGACCGATTGCAAGAAATCACTGAGCCTGTTCAAAAAATCCCTTCCATCTATTCTGGACAAGCTCGAGCCGTTGAAGCTTTAAAAAAACAGGCGCCGGTACCTGAAGTGCTCGAACTCAAAGAGGGGGCCTATGTGATGCTTCAGCAAAATGATCCCAGAGGACGCTGGGTGAATGGAAGCACGGGCTGGATTCGTGACATTGGCGAAGAAAAAATCACTATTGAATTGGTCAATGGAAAAGTCATTCGTTTGATGAAAGCCAGTTTTTCTTTGGTGGATGCTGAGGGTGAAATCATCGCTGAAGTGGTGAATTTTCCTTTGCGCCTGGCTTATGCTACGACTATTCACAAAAGTCAGGGGCAAACCTTTGATCGCGCCGTTATTTACCTGAAAGGTCTTTGGGAGCCTGGGCAAGCCTATGTGGCTTTGAGCCGATTGCGCTCAAGCCAGGGCCTATTTTTACCAGAGTGGAACGTGGCCAGCTTTCGAGTGGATCGGGATGTGGCCAGGTTTTACCAGGAGATTCAAGGGCTTAGCGCAGCCGCCCCGCCTCTTTAAGCCTTGTTTTTCTCTGCTATCTATGTGAAAAATGCCCCATTCAACAAAGGAGTGGGATATGACAGAAAATCCTGTAGGTCTCGATGGAATGGAGTTTATCGAATACTCGGGTTCTGATGCTGGACTATTCAGAAAATTATTTGATCAACTTGGCATGGTTGAAATCGCCACGCACAAAACAAAAAATATCACTTTATTTCGTCAGAACGACATCAACTTTTTACTCAATGAGGAGCCGGGGACATTTGCTAGTGAGTTTACTAAAACTCATGGTCCTTGTGTTTGTTCCACGGGATTTCGAGTCAAGGATGCAAAAAAAGCGTGGCAAATCGCTATTGATCGTGGTGCTAAACCTTTTGAAGATGAGTCTAAAAAAACTTTACCTTGGCCAACGATCTATGGCATCGGAGATTCCTTAGTTTATTTTGTTGATCAATATGGGGACCGAGGGAATATCTACGATATAGAATTTAATTATAAGATTGAAGATCGCAGCCCAAAAGGTTTAGGGTTTCTTGTTGTCGACCATATGACTAATAATGTTCCTAAGGGTGAATTAGATAAATGGGCTCAATTTTATGAAGATGTCTTCAATTTCAGAGAAATTCGATTTTTTGACATCAAGGGTTCGCAGACGGGACTTCTTTCCCGTGCCATGCGTTCTCCTTGTGGCAAAATTACGATTCCTATTAATGAGCCCACGGAGGATAAATCACAAATTCAAGAGTATCTTGATGAATACAAAGGTTCAGGCATCCAGCATATTGCTTTACTGACCAATGATATTTGTGATTCTATGAAGACGGTCAAAGGCAATGGCATTCCCACCTTAGATGTTCCTGATACCTACTATGAAATGCTTTCTGATCGCGTCCCCAATATTACTGAAGATATGACCACGTTAAAAAACCTGCGTTTACTTGCTGATGGCGATGAAGAGGGTTACCTACTTCAGATTTTTACGCAAAATTTGATCGGTCCCATTTTTTATGAATTCATCCAAAGAAAAAACCACGGTGGATTTGGTGAGGGGAACTTCCAGGCTTTATTTGAAGCCATTGAAAGAGACCAAAAGCGTCGAGGCGTTCTTTAAATATGTATCGGGTTGGGGAGCCTATCAGTCCAAAAGAAGCCATGAAAGAGGCTCTGGCGGCGGCGGAAAAGGGGCGAGGCTTTGTCTCGCCGAACCCTACCGTGGGCTGCACGATTGTTGATAAAGATCATAAATTTTTAGCAAGTGCTGGACATATGAAGTTTGGCGGACCTCACGCAGAAATTTTAGCCCTAGAAAAGATTAGTGATAAGTCTCAACTGCAGGGGGCTACCATTTATGTCACCCTTGAGCCCTGTGCCCATGAAGGGAAAACCGGCTCTTGTGCGAAGGCCATTGCTCAACACCCATTTAAAGAATTGATTTACGGTACCTTGGACCCGAATCCCCTCGTTACCGGCAAAGGTATTTTGATTGTAGAAAACGCTGGCATAGGGATTGGCCACTTTCAAGCTCTAGAGGAAGAGTGTAAAAAATCTTGCGAAGATTTTCTTTTTCATATTACCCATGAAATGCCCTTTGTTGTGGTTAAGGTCGCGTCGAGTTTGGATGGCAAGATTGCTCTGACTAATGGGGACAGTCAGTGGATCACTGGACCGGAAACTCGTGCTCACGCTCGTGAGTTGCGTGCACATTATGATGCCACCATGATCGGTGCGGGCACTTTTCTCAATGATGATCCTCTCCTTGATTTTCGTGAAACTTTTTATGAAGGAAAAAGAGACAATCGTATTGTCATATTGGATCCAAGAGCTAAAGGGGCGCAGTTCTGGCCACAATCCCAATTGTCTAAAAAGCATAAAAAGGAAAATATCTTTGTACTCACACGTAAAGACAATATGGAAGTTTGGCAGAACCATGGCATCAAAACATTAGCATGGAATTCAAGCCCTGTGGGATGGGAAGTGGCTATGAAAAGCCTTTATAAAGAGGGAATCGCTTCCCTTTTTGTGGAGGGTGGCGCTTATGCGATTAGCCAATTACTGCAATTTAAAAAAGTCCATAAGCTTTACCTTTATCAGGCGCCAAAAATCATGGGATATGGCAAAAGTTGGGCTGACTATTTCAAGGTTAAATCGGTGGCCGATGCTCCCCAGCTCAAGAAGTGGGAAATCGAGAAATTGGAGCATGACAATCTCCTCACGGGATGGTTTTGAGCGAGTTGACTCTCTTGGCTCTGCCTGCCATGCTTTCTCTATGAGGATAATCTCACTCTTTGTTTTTTTATTCTGTATCTCGGCACAGGCAACAGAGTACCCTCTGACGATTAACGCATTGGGCTCTCGACCCAATACCACCCATAATACTAATCATTATGAGGATCGCGGCAACTTTGGCTTTTCTTTGGGGATCGAATTTGAGGAGCCCTTGTCGGAGTCCCTACATTTTGCTATGGGCTTTACCATAGCCAGAAGATCGGTACAGCAACTTTTGATTCTGGATGATCCCTTAGCGGGTGGGAGGCAACTTACTGTCAATTGGAATTTACTCCACGCAGAGGTTCCGGTTCGTTTCTTGCTAAGTATTTCTCCCAATGTTGCCATTTTTATGGGGCTTCGCTTTGCCACTCACTTGAGTTCTTCCTGTGATTATGGGGAGACGGCTTCATTGACTGCGGTTGGAGTGACGGTTCCTAACTGTGGTACAGGGAAAGGCTTTCTCATTCCCGTGGAGTTTGGTTCCCACTTCTATTTAACCTCGAAATTGGCCTTCGAGTTGAGCTATCAATTCAGTCAGAGTCATTGGATTGAGGATGAATATTTTGATATAAAAATTCACTCCTTTGGGTTTGGCTTCCGCTATAAGCTTTAATTTTAACTTGTCGATCTTCTGAAAAGCGGGGATATTGGGCTCCAGGAGGAGTTGTGAATCTTGTTGAATCTCATATGCTGGTCAAAAAATTTGGAGATTTTACTGCGGTCAATGAGGTGAACCTGCAAATTCCTGATGGCATGTGTTTTGGTCTTTTGGGACCTAATGGCGCCGGCAAATCAACATTTATCAGTATGATCTATGGTGTTTGTAAGCGCACTTCAGGTCATATCCGTGTCTTTGGCAAAGATCCGAACACCTATGGTCGAGAGATTCGTCAGCAGCTGGGAATCGTCACACAGGACAACTATCTCGATAAAGAAATGAATGTCTATGAGAACATGGTGCTCTACGCAAAACTCATGGGGGTTCCCAAAGATGAGGTTGCCAAACGGATCGATGAGCTTCTCGATTTTATGAGTTTAACTCATAAAAAAAAGGCCCCAATTATGGCCCTTTCTGGCGGTATGCAACGTCGACTGGTTTTTGTGCGGGCTCTATTGGGTAATCCCAGGATGGTGATTCTCGACGAACCCACCACAGGTTTAGATCCAGCGGTTCGCCACCTTCTCTGGGAAAAGGTCAATGAGCTCAAGCGAAGAGGAGTTACGGTTCTCATTACCACGCACTATATGGATGAGGCTCAAAACCTTTGTGATGATATTGTGGTGATGGACGAAGGGAAAGTTCGAGAACAGGGGAGCCCGAAATCATTAATTAATAAGCATTGTCCGGGCTATATGGCTTTTGTCTCTGATAGCGAAGAAAATTTGCAAAAATTTTCTAGACGTCAGGACTCGAGCACAGCTCTTGAAATCATTCGTGAACAAAATGTTTTAGCCCTAAGGTCAAATGATATGGCGAACCTGCAAATTCATTTAAAGAATGCAGATGTTGATCCCATTTTGATTCGTCCGACAAATCTTGAAGATGTTTTTTTAAAGATTACCGGTAGGGAGTTGTCACAAAATGCTTGATACTATGGACTTGTCATGGAAAGTGGCTATGCGAAACTGGGCCATCTACCGCAAATTTTTATTTTCTAACATTATTCCGACCTTAGCGGATCCCGCCTTTTTCATTCTTTCCTTTGGGATCGGTCTTGGTGGGTTTGTCAGTCAAATCGATGGAATGAGTTATACTCAATTTATGGGACCGGGCTTGGCAACTTCGACGGCCCTCATGACAGCCTTTTTTAGCACGAGCTATAACTTTTATGTCCGACTTTTTTATGAGGGGATTACCCATGCCATGCTGACGACACCCGTTGGGCCTCGTGAAATCATTTTTGGAGAATTCATCTGGGTGGGTCTCAAATCAGCAGGAATGTCCATGGGAGTCGTTTTGGTCTTACTTTGTTTTGGTCTTGTTGATTATCACTATTTGTGGGCCGTTCCTTTTGTAAGTCTTTTCGTGGGCTTGGCCTGTGGGGGGATGGGACTGATTTCTACAGCAATGGTGGAAAGCATTAATCAGTTTCAGACGGTTTATGCTGTTGTGATTAGCCCTATATTCTTTTTTTCTGGGGTCTTTTTTCCAATTAATCAGTTTCCGGTGGTCTTGCAGTGGCTTGCCCACTTATCTCCGCTCTATCATGGAGTGGTGATCAACCAACAACTCCTTTGGGGAAAACCAAATTTGTTTTTAATATTGACCCATAGTTTGGAACTCTTGGTTCTGTCCATGATCCTATGTTTCATTGCCTATAAACTTATTTATCCGAAAATGGAGAGATAAATGAAGCCAAATAAAGAAGATTTGAAAAAGACATTGAGTAAAATGCAGTACAAAGTGACCCAAAAGGATGGCACAGAGCCTGCTTTTAAAAATGAATATTGGGACAATAAAAAGCAAGGTATCTATGTTGATATTATCAGTGGCGAGCCACTATTTAGTTCAAAAGCAAAATATGACTCTGGCACGGGTTGGCCCTCTTTTTATGAACCTATTGACACCTCTCATATTGTGAATAAAGAAGATCGCTCCCTTTTTCGAGTGAGAACAGAGGTCCGGTCAAAAGATGGCGATTGTCATCTTGGTCATGTTTTTGATGATGGGCCACAGCCGACAGGGAAACGATATTGCATCAATTCAGCAGCTTTGCGCTTTGTTCCCCTAGAGGAGATGGAATCCGAGGGCTACGGAGAGTACCTTTCTCTTTTTAAAGACTAATACAAGGCCAAGGGCGGGTCTCCAGCGAGCACCCGGACTTGTGCACACTCCTGACTTTTCATACCATGTAAGACTAGCCCGTGCACGTGAGGTCTGAGTTATGAAGTCGTCGCTTTTATCCAAATTTCAGCATATAATTTTCATCATTGGGATTGGCCTTGCACTCAGCAGTTGTCATCTTCTCAAACAAGGTAGGTACAAAGTGTTCAATGGAATGAAATTTCACAGTTTCACCCTCGATAATGATTTACAGGTATTAGCCATTAGCGATGATCGCTTTGTTAAATCTTCGGCTGCCTTGGCAGTCATGGCCGGATCCATGCAAAATCCGGACGATCAATTGGGTTTAGCTCACTTTTTAGAGCATATGCTTTTTTTGGGAACAAAAGAGTTTCCAGAAGTGGGAGAGTACGAAAACTACCTCAATAAAAATGGGGGCGGACATAATGCTTATACCTCAATTGATCACACCAATTATTTTTTTGATGTGGACCATTCGGCTTATGAGGGGGCTGTTCAGCGGTTTTCTCGCTTTTTCGTTTCCCCTACTTTTGATCCTAAATTTGTCGAAAGAGAAAAAAATGCTGTTAATAGTGAGCACGAAAAAAACTTAAAAGATGACTCTCGCCGGGAGTACCGTTTTCAACAGATCATTGCTGACCCCAAACATCCCTACTCTAAATTTGCGACGGGTGATATCAAAACCTTGGCCAAATCAACTCAAGAAACAGTCATGGATTTTTATAAGAAAAATTACTCGTCTAATTTAATGCGACTGGTATTAATGAGTGATTTGCCCCCTGAAGATCTAGAAAAAATGGCTCGCAAGTATTTTTCAGACATACCCAATCAAAAAAAGGCAACTCCTACATATTCAGATAAGCTTTTCGCGGAAGAGGGGCTTCCCAAATTACACTGGGTTGAAACCGTGCGGGATAAAGATATATTAAAAGTGAGTTTTGATATTCCTGATGACATGCCTTTTTGGGAGAGTAAGCCGACAGTGTTTATGGCCCACCTACTGGGGGACGAAGGGGAAGGCTCGCTACTCTCTTACCTTAAAAAGAAGGGTTGGGCCTTAGGGCTATCGACTTCGACCTGGTGGCGCATGTTTAATATTCGGGTGACCATGACAGAAAAGGGACGAGAGCACTACCAAGATATCATCGAAGCTATTTTTTCTTATATCAAGCTTATGAACAAAGAAGGGCTAAAAGAAAATCTTTTTGAAGAAAGAAAAGCCTTAGCTATGGCTGAGCTTTCCAACATAGAGCCGCAAAGTTCTATGAGTCGAGCTAGTGATTATAGTTCCTCTATGCTTTATTACCCTGTAGATGACTTTCTGAGCCATCACTATCTTTACCATAAATATTCACCAGAGGATTTTAGTAAATTTATGAGCTACCTTCAGGTCGCTAATATGCAAGCCAGTATTTTTACTAGCAAAATTGATCGGGAAGTCACCGAAGATTATTATGGAATCCACTACAAATCGTTACAAATGCCAGAGGCAGAAGTCGAAAAATATAAGAATGCAAAAATTTTGCCAGAGCTCCAATATCCAGAGCCGAATCCTTATATTCCAACAAATTTGGATTTGGTTAAAAAAGAAAAAATTTATCCAGCAGAGTCAGAAGCTTATCGAGATAAGTCTATGGTGTATGCTCAGGTGGATACAGATTTGGGGATCCCTAAAGCGTCTATAAACATTTCGTTTATATCTGATATTATTAAGGGCGACCCGAAAAAGTACCTGTTAGCTAAGATTTTTGCTGCCATAAAAAAAGAAGAGCTCAATGAGTGGGGTTATCCAGCGCGTTTGGCGGGTCTGCATTATGGTATCGATCATGGAAATAATACGATAAGTATCGAAGTCAGCGGGTACTCTCATCACCTTGGGCAACTATTAAAGGACTTGATTTTTGACCAAAAACATTCACGTAGAATTGATGAAGCTAAAATTGACAAAGATTACTTTGAAAAAATTAAAACCAGAATCAAAAAGACCATCAATAATAAAGACCACGATGCCGCCTACCAGCAGCTTCTGTATGAAATGGGACATTTGATTTCAACTTCCTCTGTCCATAGGAAAGACTATGCAGATTTGGTGGGTTCCATCACTTTGGAAGAAGTGAATGATTTTGCAAAACAGTTTTTCTCTAAAGTGGCTATTCGCGCCTATGCCTATGGCAACGTCGAGCTCAAATCAGTCCATGCACCTATCGATCTTTTTCTTGAGAAGATTACTGACAAAACTCTGAACGAAGAAGATGTTCAAACCTTTGAGAATAAATATGTGAAATTGGATGATAAAAAGTATTTTGTTCCTGTCAAAGGGGAAAACAATAACAATGCAGAGTTAACTCTTTATCGTTTCAATGATTGGACAATTGCTGAGCAAGCCAAAGTGGAAATCATTAGCCGCTTGATCGAGCAACCTTTTTTCACTGAACTAAGAACCCACCAGCAGTTGGGTTATATTGTTGCTGCCTTTTCATCTACCAGTAATGGTTTTGTCGGCCTGGGTACATTGATTCAATCACAAAATTTTGAGCCAGTAGATGTGCAAAAGCGTTCCTCCGATTTTCTCAGTGATCTCCTAAAAAAGCTGAGTGAGGAAATCAAAGATGATGACATCGAGCCTATCAAAGCAGCCTTGATCAATGAGATCACTAAGCAGCCCAACTCTTTAGGGGGGCGACTTTCGCGATTCACAACCATGGCCGCCACCTATCACGGAGATTTTCAATTTTTTGAGAAGCTCAAAAATGATGTGGCCGCAGTGGATGCTTCTGGCCTCAAAGGGTATCTTAAAGAACATTTGCTTGATAAGGCGGCGCGTTCTCAAATTACACTTTTATACTATGGGACGGATGCAAAAAATACCAAGCCTTTGGATGGTTTTGAGAAAGTTGATGATTATAAAGCCTTTAAGGCGAAGCATCAAAAAATCCAGCCCTATAGAAACTCGAGCCGCATGAAGTAAATTTCATGCTCGCCGCATCAGCGTGAATAATGATGTCGCATAAGCTGATCTACTCTGTTAGACAAGCTTTATAAGTTACCCGGGGGGGAGAAACTTATACATCATCGCGGGGGATGGTCATCATTGGGGCCCAGATCAGGAGATCTGGGCTATTTTTTTTGGATGCTAAAACCGAGCTTCTTAATTCCAGATTTTTTAATGGTATCAATCACCGAAGTCAGGCCCTCTAAAGTGACGTCTTTATCTGCGGTGAGTATGACCGACGACTCAGCACTTTTTGCAGCCTCTTCAATTTGGAGCTTGAGTTGTTCAATGTCGATCTTTTCGCCATTGAGGTAAACCTCCCCATTTTTGGAGATGACAACCTCGAGGTTCTTTTTCTCTCCGGAAACTTCTCCAGATGAGGCCTGTGGCAAATTGACATCGATAGAGGGTTTAAGAACGAGGGGTGCTGTCACCATAAAAATGATGAGCACCACTAAAATAATATCAACTAAGGGTACGACGTTGATGTCTGCTATGGGTTCGTCTTCATTTCGTAAAGGACCAGCCATCTTTATCCCTTCTTGGTTTTGGCGTAGGCTAGACAGAGTTCTTTAGCCACATCGATGGACTGCAAACTTTGTCGCACGAGTTTTTGAAAATAGTTGTAACCGACGACAGCAGGAATAGCCACGAAGAGGCCCACAGCGGTGGCAACAAGGGCATGGGCAATTCCTGCCATGACAGCTTCATTCCCCCCTGCATTCTGTGACAGATCGGCAAAGGCCTTCATGATTCCCAAAACAGTCCCTAAGAGACCAACAAATGGAGCGTTTGAGCCAACAGTTGCCAGGAAGTTCAAGTTTTTTTCCAATTTTGGCTTCTCAATCATGAGGAAAGAATTAAAAACTTCAGCGAGTCCTTTTTCTCCATCCATTTTCGCATGGCGAAGTCCATAACTGAGGGCTCGACCGGGAAGACTGTCTTTATTTTTAGAAAGCTCTTCTAACTCTTCAAGGTTATGGCTCAATAAAAGTTCTTGGGCGCGATTGCGAAACTCCATGTTTTTATTGAAGACAGAGCGGAGTGTGAGAAATCGCTCGATGATCATACCGATACTGATGATGCTGGTCATTAAAAGCATCCAGAGAATGATTTCGGCACTTCCTTGAGAAAGAACAAAAAACTTTTCCACTAACACGGGGACTCCTTGGTAAATAAATGCTGGCTACGATGAATGCGCGGTGCTCTATATTATGGTCATCGTCACTAGCCATTGTACAATAGATGTCCTGGCAGAGGTCAAGTTATGGAGTCAATAGTAAAAAGAACTGGATGGTTGGTCCCCTTATTATTCTTGGCTATGGGATGCACCCCATTAACGACCAGTAAGCCGCCCATCATAGTGATATTAGTCGAGTCTTTGGCGGAGGACGAGTACCTCTGCTCTCAGCAGCGCAATATTGAAGACCTAGAATACTTAGTGAACAGTTGCCCCGATTTTATTCGCTTCACCCATGTCTTTTCCCCTTCACCTTTGACCAAGCCAGCTCTGGCTACACTCATGACGGGTTTGCCGATCCAAAAGCACAAAGTCTTCCACAATGGGCCTTTGGCTCTGTCCAGTGAGTTTCAGACCCTCGCGGAACAGGCTCTCGGGCAGCAAATGCGGACAGCTCTGTTTTCAGGAGGAATTCCTCTCCTTAATAATTTTGGGCTTGGCCAAGGTTTTGAAATTTTTTCTGATAGCTTTAGCTCCAATCGAAATTATTTCCGCCCCTTTCAAGAGACATTATCCGAAGCCTTGTCATGGGCTGATAAAACGGCAAAACATAGTAGTTTTTTTATGACTCTTTATTTGCCGGACCTACTGTATGTGCAAAGAGTGACCACCACCGACGAGGGTCAAGAGCGTTCGCGCAACCATCAAGCACAGCTGCAAGAATTTTATGAGTCCTTTAACTGGATGATTGGTGAATGGAAAGCACGTAAACTTTGGGACAAATCTCACGTTGTTGTGTTGGGTTTAGGGTCGCAGTCTCAGTCTATGGGCGACCGGGATCGTATCTCCTCACCGGCTCTGCACGTCCCGTTGCAGATCAAATTAGCAAAAGGAACAGAAAGTAACTTGGAGGAGTTTCAAACAAAATTGACATCTTTTCACCATATTGGCAGCTGGCTCGAAAAAATGATTTCTTACCACAGGTCTCAGGGCTCTCTGCTTTTACCTTACCAAGAGGATGATAGCATGATTCCTTTGCGCTCGGACTGGGCCCTTTGGCAAAATTTGCGGAGAGATCCCGTAGTGGGTTTGCGCAAGAAGCAATACCTTTTTCAATTGAGTCCTGTATTTCGAGTTTTTGATTCTTATTTTGATGACCAAGAAGTTGATTTTTTGCCAAAGGCTGAAGCTGTGAGCCTTGCCAAAAAATATGACATCCCCCAAAAGGCACAAAGCTATTTTGAAGATCCTTGTCTTTCAAAATATATTCAATCCGAACTCTACCCTGATGGAAAGGTTGAACTTTGCACTGATTTTCCGCATGAAAAAAATAGCCATTTTCTCGGGCAAAAATTGGACCGCCTCTATCAAATTAGTGATTCGATCAAAGAAAATGCTGATCAATTTAGCCAGTTCATTAGTGATCCAGAAAGTCGCAATGATCCCTTTTTGCATGGATGGATGGTACGCTATGCCCTTGAAAACAAAAAGTGGACAGACCTTCTCAGTCTCGCGACCGATGAACAAGATGTTAGCGTCGCCTTAGTGGCTCGACTCAACCTTGGTGAAACCCCTGATGGCAAAGGTTTTGATGGTTGCCTTCAATATTTTGTCGACTTAAATCATCCCATGGAGGACTTTTATCAAGATTGTGATGATGTTGGGCTGCGAAGAGTTGTCGAAGGCTTGGGTAAATTGCGCAGCGGAGAATTGGCATCACCGTCCTT
>JAGQZY010000110.1 GCA_020435205.1 Bdellovibrionales bacterium
TGGCAAAAGGCATGAAACACCTTGAGCTGCATCAGCTGATGCCATCAACATCCATACCTACTGGGAATGCTATTTATAGGCCAAAGCATTATAACCATGGCCAGTCCGATACCTTGCCGGACGATCCCGGGACTCCTTGGGGTGAAGGGGGTGGAGAATTTGGGCGGATTAAAGATTATGGAAAAATTGAAAAGGTGGCCTACGCTCTTTATCATGTCATTGATTATCCCTATGTTTTGATTCGTCGGGGAATCGAAGGGCATGTAAACGCGCGCTTGGTGGTCAATGGTCAAGGCCAATGTGAATGGAGTTATACCAAAATTGGAGGAGAAAAGCCTGAGCTGAGATTGAAGGTGCTACTGATACTCAAACAATTTTGCAGATCTGATTTTTGGCATCATTTAAAAATTAGAGAGTCTAGCAATCTCGATATTTCCTTTCACTTTGATGTGAAGTCTATGGAAAGTGATGTGAAGTATTCGGTGACAGGGAATACCATCTTCTATCGAATTCCTGGCCGCCAAGGGACGGGAATGTGGCAAATTGGACCGATTAAGGGTCATTTTATCTATCCCATGGTATTTTTGGACCCCGCTTGGGTGATGGAAAACTGGAGCCGGTTTGTTGAAGGCAATGATCCCATGGAGATTTACCGGCAGGTCAAAGAGATTAGGAAATTTGATGGAGTTCCTAGATGACGAAAGTACAACTCTGTGTTAGCCCACCATTGTGCCAAACTTAGAGGTTTCAATAGTTACAATAACCAGTTCCTCCATAGAGGGGATGGGCTTCCTCGAAAGCCTTTGGGATCTGCACCAGCAGGTCTTTGGCAATTCCTTCACAAAAAGAGTATCAAACGAGATTTTCAAAAAAATAGGCCCTCATATTCTGCTAGCATTACAAGATTCAAAAGTAGTTGGATTTAAAATCGGTTATGAAAGTAAACCCAGAGTGTTTTACAGCTGGAGTGGAGCGGTTTCTGAGGATTTTCAAGGGCGAGGCATTGGAAAGCATTTAATGAAGCTTCAACACGAATGGTGCCGAGCTCAAGGCTATGAAAAGATTCAAACAAAAACCAAAAATAAATGGAAAAGCATGCTTATTCTCAATCTCAAGAATGGATTTAAAGTTGAGGGCACCTATCTTGATGAATGGAATGAGACAAAAATTGTATTGGAAAAGTTATTAAAATAAAAAAAGCGAGCTTTGGACTCGCTTTTCAAACGTACAATTTGTGACGGTCTTAGAAAGCCCAACCCAAGCTAAAGTCAATTCGTGGGAGAGTGAGGTTGAGGTCATCAATATTGATTGTTGAACCAGCGGGTGGGCTTTCAATTTTCAAGGCTTGGAAACCCAGGCCTAACTGAATATTGAAATTTGTCCACATCCACATATAGCCAATGACTCCACCTACAATGCTACCATCAAGTGATGCTTGTTCATTGGTAGTTTTATTTTTGGCGTCCGAACTTAAAAATTCATAAGAGGCGCCAAGATACCAGCTATCGGCAAAGGCTTCAGTGAAAAAATATTGGGCCGCCACACCATAACTGTTGGCGGTGGCTTCTGTGTCGGTTACTGACAGTTTGATATAGGATCCTTGGACTCCAAGTGTAAAATTATCGGTCAATGCAAAATCGGCACCCAGGTTAGCCACCCCAGCAAGGACACCAATGGGGTTGACCCGGATATTGACGAATTTGTCGTTGGCACTGGCCGGTAAGCAAAGTCCGAATAAGATAAATAAGCTCCCTAAAAACTTCATTTTGAATCCTTTCCCATTCAATGGTTTGGTCAATGTTTTATAAAGGCTCTCTTAGGCTGAGGGAGGAGTCAATGGCCCAAGGTTGTGGCTAATTGACCGCGCGAGTCATCTGAGCAAGGCTGGATGCATATAGTAAGGGCGCTTTTGTTGCCGCTGGCATAAAAAGCCTTCTGAAATACTGATGGGTGACCTTGCAATGGGGTTCCCATAGGGCAGATAATATTGGCCACACTCAAGGAAGGTGAAGCTGTGGAGAGTAGAAAGATCGATCAATTTTTTAAAATCGCTAATGAGGTGATCGTAGACCAAGAGTCCGAAATCAAATTGAGTTTGGTTTGCTTGTTGGCGGGTGGCCACCTTCTTATTGAAGATCGACCTGGCATGGGCAAGACCACTCTAGTTAAACTGATATCGAAGCTTCTGGGTTTACAAGAAAGTCGTATACAGTTTACCAATGATCTTTTACCGGCAGATATTCTTGGCGCCAGCATTTTTAATAAAGAATCGCAAAGTTTTCAATTTTACAAAGGGCCGATCTTTTCTAATTTTGTTTTGGCCGATGAAATCAATCGTGCAACACCTAAAACCCAGAGCGCTTGTCTTCAAGCCATGGAAGAAGGGGAGATTCATATCGATGGGGAAAACTATCTTCTGCCCAAACCCTTCTTTTTAGTAGCGACACAAAACCCCTTGGAGAACGTAGGGACCTTTCCTTTGCCTGAATCCCAACTGGATCGATTTCTCATGCGATTGCAGTTGGGATTCCCAAGCCGCCATGCTGAAAAGAGTATTTTGCTAGGTAAAGACCGCAATCAGTGGATTCAGGAGTTGCAAAGCCTTTTTAATCCCACTGAGGTCCTTGCCATGATGGAAAGTGTGGATGCCATTAAAGTCTCCAGTACGGCTTTGGATTATCTTCAGGATATTGTGGAAAAGAGCCGATCCTTGGCCTGGGGTTTATCTCCACGAGCAGCTCGCAATTTTAATCAAGCCGCCAAGGCTAATGCTTTTGTGGAGGGAAGAAACTTTGTCATTCCCGAGGACTATCAGGCTGTGGGAATTGCGGTAATGAATCATCGGTTGCGCAGTTTGGAAGGGAAGGCTTCAACCAGCTCTCGGCAATTGGCTGAAGAGATTCTTAACTCTGTCCCGGTTCCATGAAAAAAAGAGAGCGGATTTTTATAATCCCCAATGGATTTGGTCTTATGTATGGAGCCGGTATTATTGCTAGCCTCATTGGTGGTGGTGTTTACAATAATAATTTGTCTTTCGCCCTTTGTTTTTTTCTAGTGGCTCTGTTTTTGATAGCTATGGTGCAGACTCATAGTAATTTAAAAAAAATTGATATAGAGAAATTGCAAATATTTCCATCTCCGGACCATGATGAAGGCAAAGGTGTATTGTGGATCAAAAGCCAAAACTCGGAGGGACATGGCCGTTTACGTATTCAGTTTTCCAGCCAAGATGAAAAATTTGATTTTTTGATCCTCAAAATTCCACCAAGGTCTCTGCATTCCCATTACTTCGGTTTTGTGAGTGGTGATTGGGGTGTAAAAAAAATTTCTAAGCTACGAGTATCAACCACTTTTCCTTTTGGCTTATTTTATGTCTGGCGAATTTACCAATTGGATCAAAGTTATTTTATTTACCCTAGCCCACATGGGAACCAAAGTTTAGAATCCTTCTTTGATGGAGGTGAGGTCCAAAATCAAAGCCATGTCAGCCAAGGAGAAGATTTCAGTCACCACCGAGACTACCAACAAGGGGATTCCCTTAAGCATATCGACTGGAAAGCCTATGCACGAGAAAGGCCCTTGATGACCAAAATATTTTCTGAAGGAAATCAAAACCATTATGTACTGGATGTGGATTTGGCTCGTGGAAGTTTTGATGAAAAGCTTCGTCAGCTGTCCCAGTGGATCCATGACTGTGAAACTCAACGTCAGCCTTATGCTTTAAGAATTGGGAACCAAAAAATTGATTTTGGCCAGGGGCAGGAGCACAAAATTCAGTGCTTGGTTCAGCTGGCCCATTGTAGGAACTATGAATCCAGTACCGACTAGAGCCTTTCATCTCAATTTGCTTCTGCTTGTGAGTCTGAACTTTCTCCCTCACTTGTCGACCTATCCCTTAGCGACCATAGTCGCAGGTGGGGGGTGTTTACTATGGCGCTTACTCTATGAGTACGGAAAGATCCCGTTGCCCAATTTTTGGGTCAAAACACTGCTCGTCGCGACTTCATCCATCTTGGTGTTTAACAGTTACGGACAGTTGTTTGGCTTAGAAAGTGGGACAGCTCTGTTACTTTGTGCTGTTGCTTTGAAAATGGTGGATCGAGTGGCCTATCGCGACGCTATGGTTCTGCTATTTTTGACTTACATTCTTTTGCTTGCCCGGTTTTTTGAATCTCAGAGCCTGTTTATGACTATTTTTGCAGGTTTCGATATTATCATCGCGACAGCTTTGTTAATACAACTACATCAAGCCGATCATCAAGGCTTTGATTTGCGAACTCTTTTAAAAATAGGCGCTAAGCTTTTGTTGCAGGTCGCACCTGTGATGGTTCTTCTCTTTTTTGTCTTTCCGCGATTTTCTACGACTTTTTTAGGTTTAGCCGGGCCGAAACAGAGTTTAGTTAATTTTAATGACCTTTTAGATCCGGGCTCTGTAGAAAGTGTTGCAAAAACGGATTTCGTAGCCTTTCGAGTGCGCTTTCCCAAAGGTGAACTCCCCCCTCCTCATGAACGCTATTGGCGGGGTCCTGTTCTTGACGAGAGTCAAGGAATGCTTTGGACTCGGGGTAAAGTTTATAAAGTTCGTGGGATAAAAAGGTCTCTTAAGGAAGATGCTGAATGGGAACAGGAGATATTGCTGGAACCCTATTTTAATAAATGGCTATTTGCTTTAGATAGGCCTGTGGCTTTGTCACAATCCAGTGAGGCGCTGCAGAGAAGCACTCGCACAACCAGTGCAGGATCTATTTACCTTAGGAAAGGTCTTAACCGCCGTATGATTTATCAAGCCTATTCCTCTTTAAGGTCTACAGAGGGTTTGGATACGGATTCAAGAGAAGCTCATCTTAAAACTGAAAAACCTCAAGACCCTCGTCTTCTTGATTTATTGGCATCTGTTAACCAAACAGGATTGACGAATGTGCAAAAGGCAGACCGCTTGTTGGCTTTTTATCAAAAGGAGTTTCGTTACACTTTAGAGCCTGGGACTATGCAATCTAAGAGTGTAAGCGAGTTTTTATTTGATAAAAAAGTGGGTTTTTGTGAACACTTTGCTGCCTCATTTGCTTCTGTGATGAGAATGGCAGGTGTGCCAGCCCGCGTAGTTATAGGGTTTCAGGGGGGGGAGAAAAATAAATATAGTGACTACTACATTGTAGGTACCAAAGATGCTCACGCTTGGACAGAAATATGGTCAGATAGAAAACAAGGGTGGTTACGCTATGATCCCACTTCTGTGGTCGCTCCTTTGCGGTTGCAAATCGGTGGTCAATTATTTCACCAGCTCACCCCTGAGCAATTACAGCAGATGCGCAACGATCAGAATTATTTAAGCCAATGG
The DNA here is from genome assembly GCA_020435205.1 of Bdellovibrionales bacterium. Taxonomy (GTDB): domain Bacteria; phylum Bdellovibrionota; class Bdellovibrionia; order Bdellovibrionales; family JAGQZY01; genus JAGQZY01. Next base: position 5,339 of record JAGQZY010000110.1, read on the forward strand.
AATGCGGGGTGGGTAAAAAAAGCCGCTTTAGGTCTAGATGCAATAGCTACAAAGTGGAACCTTTTTTTATTAAGTTTTGACCGAGATAAGCAAGAAAGTTTTTTTAAGGGCTTGGGGTTTGATAAAGTGCAATCCTTTTGGCTTC
>JAGQZY010000111.1 GCA_020435205.1 Bdellovibrionales bacterium
TTGGTCTTTATAACGCATGCGAACCACGAGCTCATAAGGACGTTGAGCGGCACTCAAAGTATCGATGACATTAGCACCTGAAGCCGTGGCCTCGGCACCAATATCAATAGACAACTCACCTTGACTGCCAGTTTTAAGTCCAGCAATTTGCCCGACTTGTTCATTGGTAGGTAGTCCTAATTTTTGAGCTTTTTGCTCTTGATCAAATTCACCCTTCACAAAGCTAAAAGAGCTGAAGTCTTTCACGCTAAGGGAGGCTGGCGAGAAGTAATAAGAGATATCAACTTCTTGATCTTTCGCTCCAACACCATTGGCATATTTAATAAGACCAGAAACCTTAAGGTTTTTTGGTTGGACCAAGGGGCCTTTTTGCAAACTTACAGCAGAAGACATAATAGGCACTTTGAATTCAGAAACCTCAATGTCTGTACCCACTGTATCCGACCATGAGCGGCCAGGAAGGGTCAATACCACACTGTAGGACCCCAATTGTGTGGATTTAGGAACTTTCCACTCAAATTCAGCAACGCCATTTTTCCAGTTCAAAGCAAATTCATACTCAACTTCGGCTTCACCATTGAAACGGACTTTCGCTGTCTCTGGGAGGTCCTTGTCAGCAACTGCACGAAAACCAGACTCATTAGGAAGAGTCGCCGTAAGCTGTACAGGGACTGTTTGACCTGGTTTAACAAGGTTCACACCCACAACAGAGTGAATGTAAACCATGCTGTCATTGACGTCAGAGTAAAAATACTCGACGCCAGGAGCACCCATAGCCCAGGAGCTATTAGCATTATATGTACTATGAGTAATAGAGAAATCATCTCCATAAGTAGCAACTGCAAAATATGAGTTAGAGGCTTGTAATCCCCAACTTTGCGCACAGGCCGTTTTCACCTTAGAGTTATCAAAACTGAATAGACCTTGTGGGTTTGTTTTTCCTTTAACCACAGGAGCTTTACTGCAATCAAAAATTGATACTTCAGCATTAGCAACAGGAAGGCCAGAAGCCAGGCTGGTCACCCAAACCATGGATTGATCTGCGCCCTTCTTAATGTGAAGGTTTAAATCTGTCACCATAACTAAACTGTACTTAGGCACATCTTCAGATGGAGACAGTTCGCTCTTTACCTCAACAACGTAAAGACCAGATTTGTTAGCTCCAGACTTTTGCGCAAAAGGAATAGTGAGCAAGCTCATTTTATTCTGCTGACCCATCAATTCGATGTCCTCAACGGAGCTATCAAGGCCAAGAACATCCATCGGACTCGTATAACCATTGTCGTTAAACTTATAGATGTTATCGTAGGATGTAATGAGATCAATAACCTGTCTAGCCTTAACTGTAGGCTCCCAGCTAGAACTGCCCAGGCTTGATTTTTTAATACTAATTTTTTGATTTAAATTCATCACTCCAATAGGAAGACCATTATTACCTTTAAGGTACTTTTCCATAATGATGAACTGACTTGGCATTTTGATAACTTCTGAAAAAGAGCCGTAGTCCAAACTGTATTTGTCGATCGACAATTGACGACCATCTACATCTTTAAGGCTGGAAGGGAAAATCACCGTGGCCACAGTTTGTGGAGCAATTTTCACGTTTCCAAAGTTTAAGTTTTTAAGCAAAATATCATCAACAGATTGACCACTTAAAGTCGCGTCGATCCAATTGAGCCAGCTTTGCATCGCTGATTCTTGGCTAGGGAAAAGTTGAACAGCTTTCCCATCTGTAGAGTTTTGTGGAACGTATTCAAGGTAAGCTGATTTGGCATCTTCCCACATGACATCGGAATTAAAGGCAACGGTAATCCCACCCTCTGGCATACATACTGGAGAATTCTCTTCAACACGAGCACAAGTCACTTTGACTTCAAAATTGTCACGCACTTTAAGGGACTTTTGCATAGCCACTGACGGTGCTTGAGAGGCGTAGCTAGAAATCACATTGGCAATCTGAAGACCAAGCTTTGCACCGGGAACGAGCTTACGATCCACAGTAAAGAAAGCCCAGTTCTTAGACTCAGGTTTCACACCTCTGTATTCAAAGTAGTAGCGCTCAGCAAAAACGTCAAAAAGGGCTTTCATTTGGTCTTGGGGAACGGGAGCCAGTAAAATCTTTTCAGCGGGAAGATTTTGACCAAGTTCATACCAAAGAAAACTATCTTGAGAGTTATATAGAGTGCCTGCGTCAACATCACCATCGAAAATAACCATAAGAACCGGATTCTCTTCGCGAAGTTCATTATATCCAGGTGATAGATAAACTTCTTGAACATTCGGTCCCTTAACAGTGAAGGCATAGTTTAATGTGGAAACCTTATAAATCTTGCCACTAGCCGATTGAAGGGCTTTAACTTGCGCTACCTGACAGCTAGCACCACCAGGAAGAGGGCGAACATCACCCCAATCGTCTTTGGGGAGGTCCAAATTGTAGACCCAAGTTGTGTTATTATCAGCCCAACTGCCAAATCCACCAATTTGCGGATCACAGGAAACCTCAAAGGGGGCGTCCATTTTTTCCATAGACTCTGGAAAAGTGACTCGAATTTGTTCGACATTGGGTGAGGAATCCTTACCCGGACTAAAAACAACATCACCAGCTAATGCCGATGTGCTAAAAAACATGAATGTAATAAACACCTTAAAGATATTCATCCCGCTAACTCCCTTTCGATTAATCTGTGCCCGTACAGATATAGATTTTAACTATCGTGTTGTGTTTAAACGAAGGGAACCTCCTTGGGCCAGTCAAGAAGCTGTAAAGACGAGCCATTGAAATTATTCCCTATCTCTTACAAGACTCTCTGCCCCAAATGGAAAAATTTTTCAACGGGTTTTCTATCTCATTAGAATGACTTGTTGACAGATATCCGGGGTATTTGAAAACCATAAGTGTAAAATATTCAGTTGCATAATTATTACTCTTTTAAACTCACCGAATTCTATATGGTTCGCTTGTGAAGAATCGAAATCTTTGGCTCATTTTTGCCTCTGTTATTCTAGTGATTTTTGCCTATGGCTTGCTAAGCACCCCCAGTTTTAAGGATCTGAAAGCCTTAGCTGTGGGCTCGGACAAGATCCTCCTTGATAACCATGGCAGCATTTTGCAGCAAACTCGCACAGAGTTCGGTAAACGGCGGCTACCTTGGTTGCCAAGCTCTGCCTTTTCAAAGATCTTAAAAGAAGATGTCATATATATAGAAGACAAACGCTTCTATTCGCACTTGGGGGTAGACCTGATCGCTTTAGTGCGCGCCTTCGTGTCCAACGCTACCGGTGGCAGAGTTCAAGGGGCTAGCACGATCACCATGCAGCTCACCGACTTGATTAAACCCGACGTCCTTTTGAATAAAGGAAAGATTGTTAAAGGTTCCTATTTCAATAAAATCGGGCAAATTTTCCGTTCTTTCTTTATTGAATTAAAATGGAGTAAAGAGGAGATTCTAGAAGCTTACCTTAACCTCATTCACCTACGCGGTGAGCATCAAGGAATGCCCGCTTTCACCTACGCCTATTTTAAAAAATCGCCGACCCTACTCAGCTCTGAAGAGGCTCTTGTCACAGCCAGCCTCATTCGAAAGCCTAATATCAGTAGCGATCGCCTCGTCACCTTAGCCTGCCAGTATCAGAAAGGCCGCCAGCCCCAGTACAATTGTGAAAAACTCAATGGCCCGGCCTCACAGCTCAAAAATGGCAGAATCGATCTTGAAAATGATTTTAATATGGCTCCTCACCTCTTACAAAAGATCCAATCCATGGCTCCTAACCAAACGGACTATAGATCTTTTGTGGACTCTGACTTGCAGAAGACGGTCCATGAAATTTTAGAAAAAAACCTAACTTATCTCCAGGGCCACAATGTTTCTGATATGGCAGCCGTTGTTCTCGAAAATAGCTCTGGTAAGGTTTTAGCCTATATTGGTGCTATTGATAAGTACTCAAAAGCCAAACATGTCGATGGAGCCGATGCCCCACGACAGGCGGGATCCACCTTAAAACCCTTTCTCTACGGGAAAGCCATTGAAAGTAAATTAATCACCCCAGCCTCTATTATTATGGATGAACCTACCGTCCTCACCTGGAATGGTGAAACTTATCGTCCCTCCAACTATGACAATAAATTCCATGGGCCAGTCACAGCTCGCCAAGCCTTAGCCTCCTCCTTAAACATCCCGGCCATCAAAATGGTCACCATGCTTGGTCTGCAAGAAACCTACGACGCTATCGCCAATTTGAAAATTTCAGACCTTCAAAGTCGAGATCATTATGGGGCCTCCATAGCCTTGGGGGCGGTGGAAGTGAGGCTGCACGAGCTGGCCAATATCTATCGGTCACTCAGCCAACAAGGGCTCCTCACCCCTCTCCAATGGGCAGAGGGTGTGGCCACACCCATGCAGCCCCATCAAATCATGAGCCCTCAAGTTGCCTTTATCATGGAAAGTATTTTGTCAGACCCCAATGCCCGTCGGATTGGCTTTGGCTGGAACAGCGCTTTGGAAACTAGTTTCTGGACGGCAGCCAAAACGGGAACTAGCAAAGCTTTGCGGGACAACTGGTGCGTGGGCATCTCTCAACTCTACACCGTTGCCGTGTGGGCCGGAAACTTTTCCTCAGAATCCATGCAAGGAGTCAGTGGCGTTTCGGGCGCCGGCCCCTCCTGGTTTGAGATTATGCAATACCTTCATAGAAATAAAAAAAGTCTCGCTCCTGAAAAACCCGAAGGTATTGTGAAAAAAAATATTCGTTTTGATTGGGGAGCTGGTGAGCAAACTGAGTATTTTTTAACTGGAACAGAGCCCAAAGATGGCCTCATCAAACTTCGTCCTGATAACCAAATCAATATCACCTTCCCCACCGATCAAGCGGTGATCACTATCGATCCCCATATCAATAAAAGCAAAAAACAGACTGTTTTTGTACGCTACAAAGGCACAGCCCCACAGGAAGCCCAAGTTTTTTTGAATGGTGAGCTCAAAGGAAAGGCAAGCAATCCCTTTAAAATTAGGAATCTCACGGCGGGGAAATATCATTTGGAAATTAAAGACCGGGATCAAAAACTTTTGGATGAATCCCACTTCACATTATTTTAAAATCTTATTTACAACCTGGAAACTGGCTAACCGCTTCATAACCAGACTCACCTTTTCTAAAACTATACCAGTAAGCACCACTTTGACTTTCCAAAGGCTGTTTACGTTGGCAATGAAATTGGGAAAACATCGCTACGGCACAGGGAATTTGAAAAGCGGGATCCATGAACTCTTTACCTTTTGCACCAAAGCAATAAGGCTGGGGACGCCGCGAGGCTTTGCGAGCGGGCACAGAAACATCGATGCCAAAGAGGCCCGCAGGGCCAAAATCCATTTTGGCGGGCATACTCAGGTAATACTTTTC
>JAGQZY010000112.1 GCA_020435205.1 Bdellovibrionales bacterium
ATCGCATCACACTTGCTGTTGATCTGCTTTACCTGGTTGTCACGGATGAACTCGCCGTTATCGTTGGCTGGCGCTTGCTCTTGCTGCGTCTCGCTGCGTGCAGCCGGCTGGCGCGGTGGCGCCTTCTGTTGCCGCGATGTTATGGCCTTTGATCTGAATGCGGCTTGTAGTGGTTTTGTTTATGGCCTGAGTGTTGCTGATCAATTCATTCGCACAGGGCATTACAAGACGATCTTAGTCGTGGGTGCTGAAATTCTTCACCACAAAGTCAACTATGAAGACCGAGGAACGTGTATCCTTTTTGGCGATGGCGCAGGTGCCGCCGTGGTCGCCCGTGCGCCTGAAGGAGCTCAAAGCTATATCTTGAGCTCCCATGCCCATGCCGATGGATCCCTTGCTAATTTACTTTATGTGCCTTCGGGTGGTTCTGTAGAACCTTTTACCCAGCGCTCTATTGATGAAAAAAGACATTTTGTTGTTATGGAAGGGCGTGAGATCTTTAAACACGCCGTAAGAACCATGAGTCGAGTTTGCACCGAAGCCCTGGAAGCTAACAACATCACGATTGATGAAGTGGATTGGATCATCCCCCATCAAGCCAATACGCGAATTATTGAAGCTGTGGCTAAACATTTGGGTGTATCTATGGATAAAGTGATCGTAAACATAGAACACATGGGCAATACGTCAGCCGCCACCTGTCCGGTGGCTTTTAATCAGGCCCTTCATTCAGGAAAAATCAAAAAAGGGGACTTGGTTTTATTTACGGCTTTTGGCGCTGGACTGACCAGCGGTAGCGTACTGATGAGGTATTAACTTATGTTTGGTGCACTTTTCCCAGGGCAAGGGAGTCAACATGTTGGGATGGCGGATTTCCTACTGGAAGGTTTTCCGCGAGCTAAACATGTTTTTGAAGAAGCCTCTGATGCCATCGGAGTGGATTTGGTCAAGATGGTCACAGAGGGTGACGAGGCCACTTTAGCTCTCACTGAAAACACTCAACCTGCCTTGGTCACGATGTCTTTTGCCGTTTTTCGAGTTTTAAAAGATATGTGCGATGGAAACCTAGACATCACCGCTGGAGCTGGCCACTCTGTTGGTGAATACTCGGCCTTAGCTTGCTCTGGAGCGATCACTTTAACCGATGCTGTTAAGTTGGTGAGACTTCGAGGGCAACTCATGCAGCAGGCAGTTCCTGTCGGTACGGGTGGCATGATGGCTGTTATTGGGATGCCTGCCGACGATGTGCTTAAGCTCTGTGCTTGGACTGTGGAAAAAAGTGGCCTCGGACCCGTGGAACCAGCCAACTACAACTCCCCTGCCCAAACTGTGATTAGCGGCTCTGCCGAGGCCTTAAAGTGGCTTAAAGAGAAGTTTGAACAATATAAGTCTGGTGAAAATACGAATAAAATTAAACTGATCCCCTTAAAAGTTTCAGCTCCCTTTCATTGTTCATTGATGAGGCCAGCTGAAGCCAAAATGAAAGAGGCCATCGAGAGCACCACTTTTCATGCTCCCCAATGGGGCATCATTCAAAATTATACAGCCAGCCTAGAAAAGGACCCCGACGTTTTGCGAGTGAATTTAGTTAAGCAAATTAGTGGCGCGGTTCGCTGGACAGAGTGTATGCAAACTTTGAAGGCGCAAGACGTTCGCTCTGTCGCTGAATTTGGTCCCGGCCGAGTCTTAACAGGATTGCTAAAGAAGATTGATCCCGAAGCCTTTTCTCCGTTTAATTTAAATTCGGTGGGCGAGCTCAATTCATTTGAAAATCATATTGAAGCCAGAATTGAAAGCGAGAAGCGCAAGAAAATGATGGAGGAGGCCATGGATGAAGACTGATCTGAATGGCAAAACCGTTCTTGTGACAGGTAGCAGCCGTGGTATTGGCGCTGAGACAGCAAAATATCTAGCGGAATGCGGAATGCGAGTGGCTGTCACTTACGCGGGCTCCAAGGCTAAAGCCGAAGAGATTTATAATTCCCTGAAGGGTGAAGGGCACTTGCTGCTACCACTGAATGTAGCGGATGCAACTTCGGTGAGTGAAGGATTTGATGTGATCTCTAAAGAGTTCGGCGGACTTTATGGTCTAGTGAACAATGCTGGCATCACAAGGGATCAGCTCTTATTGCGATTAAAAGATGAAGATTTTGATGCTGTTATTGAAACCAATTTAAAAGGCACTTTTTTGTGCACAAAACTTGCGGTGAAAATGATGATGAAGGCTCGCAGTGGCAGTATCGTCAATATCACTTCAGTGATTGGCCAAACCGGACAAGCCGGACAAAGTAACTACGCTGCTAGTAAAGCGGGTGTGGAAGCTTTTACTAAGTCCGTGGCTCAAGAGGTGGCCTCTCGCTCGGTTCGCTTAAATTGCGTGGCCCCTGGTTTTATTGCCACGGACATGACCGACGAGCTCCCTGAAGATCGCAAGAAAGCCATATTAGGAGCTGTACCAATGAATAGCATTGGTGAGCCTTTGGATGTGGCCCAAGCCGTGGCGTTTTTATTAAGTGAAAATTCAAAATATATTACAGGGCAGACCATTAGTGTTAATGGTGGCCTTTTTATGTAGGTTTACGGAGGTATAAAATGTCTAAAGAAATTCCTGCAAAAGTAAAAGATGTGATCGTTGAGCAATTGGGTGTGGATCCTGAGCGCGTAAAAGGTGAAGCTTCTTTCATCGATGATCTTGGTGCTGACAGTCTAGATATTGTTGAGCTCGTTATGGCTATGGAAGAGGAGTTCGAAATCGAAATCCCTGACGAAGAGGCTGAAAAGCTGAAAACAGTACAAGATGTCGCTGACTACTTGAGCTCTAAAGGGAAAGCTTAAGTAAGACATTTTAAAAGGTAGGCAAGTTATGGGACAAAGTGTGTTTTTGCGTCCAGAAAAGCCCCAGCGCCGTGTTGTGGTGACTGGAATGGGTGTCGTCAGTCCGGCTGGGATTGGCGTGGAGACCAATTGGGATAACATCATCAATGGCAGGTCGGGTATTGGCCCCATCACCCAATTTGATGCCTCAGACTTCCCTGCCAAAATCGCTGGTGAAGTGAAAAACTTTAATCCCGACCTTGTTATCGAGAAAAAAGAGCAAAAGAAAATGGATCGTTTTATCCTTTTTGCTCTGGAAGCGACAAGGCAAGCCATTGAGGACTCAGGACTTGAGCTGGAAAGTGATGAGCTTTTACGCGCTCGTACGGGTTCCTTAATTGGAGTGGGTATTGGTGGTCTTCCCATGATCGAAGCCCAATGCAAAGTATTGCAAGAGCGTGGTCCAGGTCGCATCTCACCTTTCTTTATTCCCGCTGTGATCACTAACATGGCCTCAGGCCATATCACCATCAAGTACGGGCTGCGTGGCCCGAATTTCTCGGTCACTTCGGCCTGTGCTTCTGGCGCTCACTCCATTGGTGAGTCGGCCAAGTACATTCGCGATGGTCATTGCGATGTGATGATTGCTGGAGGTTGCGAAGCCGCAGTGACAGCACTTGGTGTGGGTGGCTTTGCCGCGATGAAAGCTTTGTCGACTCGTAACTCGAGTCCTGAGCTTGCCAGTCGCCCTTTTGATCGCGACCGCGATGGCTTTGTGCTTTCTGAAGGTTCAGCGATCTTGGTTCTTGAGGACTTCGAGCACGCCAGTCGTAGGAACGCCCACATCTATGCTGAAGTCAGTGGTTATGGATTTTCTTCAGATGCCTACCACATGACCAATCCAGCCCCCGGTGGCGAAGGGGCAGCGCTTTCCATGAAGCTGGCTTTGAATGATGCTGGCCTAAAGCCAGATCAAGTTCAGTACGCCAATGCCCACGGAACAAGTACACCCGTTGGTGATGGCATTGAATCCCAAGCGATGAAAACAGTCTTTGGTGATCATGCTAAAAAACTTTGGGTATCGAGCACTAAAAGTATCATTGGCCACACCTTAGGAGCCGCTGGCGCTATTGAAAGTGCTTATTGCTTGTTAGCTCTTAAACATCAAGTGGCACCTCCAACAATCAATCTAGAAAACCCATCGGATGATTGTGATTTGGATTATGTGCCCCTCACTGCAAGAGACGGAAACCTGAAACATGTTTTAAATAACAGTTTTGGCTTCGGCGGAACGAACGCCTCATTGGTGTTTTCAAAACTCGACTAGTGGCTGTGGCCAACTCGCAAGTCTTTTGTTAAAAGCTTTGCGAGTTGGCCAAAGAACCACGGAGGAGTTATGGAAAACCCATCAGGAGTGTTCATCGCTGCCGATCATGCGGGCGTGCACCTCAAAGAAGCAGTCATCGAAAAACTCAAAACTATGAATATTGCAGTTGAAGATTTGGGCCCAAACTCTGTCGATCGTGTGGATTATCCCGACTTTGCAGATAAGGTTTGCCAGAGTATTTGTGATGACAACCACTTTGGTGTTTTAATTTGTGGGTCGGGACAGGGTATGGCCATGCGAGCCAATAAATACTCCCATATTCGTGCAGCTCTCTGCTGGAACGAGGAAAGTGCGGTGTTAGCTCGTGGGCATAACAATGCTAACGTCCTGTGTGTGGGCGCGCGCATGTTAGATGAAAAATTGGTAATGAATATTGTAGAAAGCTTTTTTACCACCCCCTTTGAAGGTGGTCGCCATCAAGGGCGCGTGGAAAAAATCAGTCTTCCAGCAAGTTTATAAATTTTGTTAAATTCAGTTTTTGAAGTTTAAATTTTAATGAAACCCTAAGGAGAATTCATGTCATTAGAGTCTGTTGACAAAGATGTTTTTAAAGCCATCCAGCAAGAGCAAACTCGCCAGGAATATGGTCTAGAAATGATCGCATCGGAAAACTACACCTCAAAAGCAGTGATGGAAGCCCAGGGTTCCTGCTTGACGAATAAATACGCTGAAGGCTATCCCCGCAAGCGTTACTATGGTGGTTGTGAATTTGTTGATGTGGTTGAGCAGCTCGCTATTGATCGAGCCAAAGAGCTATTTGGTGCGGATCATGCCAACGTGCAACCCCATGCGGGATCTCAGGCCAATATGGCGGTCTATTTAGCAGCTCTCGAGCCCGGTGATACTGTGATGGGGATGGATCTTTCTAATGGAGGCCATCTTACCCACGGAAGTCCAGTCAACTTTAGCGGTATCCTTTATAATATTGTTCCTTACGGAATTGATAAAGAGACCCATCGAATCAACTATGACACTTTAGCAAGTCTTGCTAAAGAGCATAAACCAAAGATGATTATTGCAGGTTACAGCGCTTATCCGCGTGAGCTTGATTTTGCCAAGTTCAAAGAAATCGCCGATGCTGTGGGTGCAAAACTTATGGTGGATATGGCTCATTTTGCTGGCCTTGTCGCTGCGGGTGT
>JAGQZY010000113.1 GCA_020435205.1 Bdellovibrionales bacterium
GGGCAATCGAAAAAGATAGCGCCACTGCCCCGATTCTGCCAAGACGATGCCACCAATCATAATTCCATAATTTAAAATCCACGGAGCCAAGCGACTGATAGAAATTTGCCCTAACTGAATCATTCCACCAAAAATTCCTGCAAAAGATCCCCGCTCTCTTTTTTGAAACCAGGCCGCATTGATTTTTACCATGCCCGGAGCCCCAAAAGATTGAAAATAGCCATTTAAGAGCGCAAGCATAGCAAAAGTGCTGAAGCCCGAGACCCAAGGCGAAAATCCAAAAATGAAATTGATAATAATGGTACCGACAGCTCCGACGAGCATACCCTTTTTGCCACCCAAACTATCGGTAAACAGACCATTGATAAGCTGCCCTGTTCCGTAGGCGACTGACCAAATTGCAAAAATCCAAGAAACGCTTTCAATGTCAAATCCGTACTCTTCTTGTAAACCAGGCACGGCAAAGCGAAAATTATATCGACACATATAATAGGTGCCATAAAGCAAACCCAAAGAGCCCCAGTTCAATCCGCGGCGTGGACGAAAGTTTTTTGGATACTTTTCAAATATAGGTTTCATCACCAGGCCACAATGGCAAAGACGCGCCAGCTTTTCGTTTAGGAATTTTACTATCCGCACTACTTACACAGGTTGGGGTCATGCATTTTTTGGGAGAATCAAAAAGCTGAAACCCCTTGTCGATATAACCTAGAGGCTCATCATGGCAAGAGTAACTTCGCTTGATCGCCCCGTCAGGCTCACGAATAATGATGCTGCGAAAGCCAGCGCTGCACTCCCAACCCTTGAATTGATTAAACCCAAAGGAGTTAAATCTTTCCGCCTGATCCATATACCACGCCTTTCCTGACTCATCTTTAAACTCCACCTGCATCACCGGCGGAATATCTTTATCCCCAGAGGGCTGAAATTCTGGCAGATGAAAGGGACTTTGGGGCCGCTGGCTTTGCTTTTTGGCTTTTCGCAAACGATCGAAAGTGTAATCCTTTTGTGGCATACCCACTTGTAGCTTTTTGCACATCTCATCCGTATAGCCATGAACCACATGGCTTGCTGTAGGATCACTTTGTGGCTTCAAAGTGACGTTGATTCCTTTCTCATGAAAAAACAAAGCCCGCTCCCAGGACTCTTCAAACCGATCGGGAAGCATAACCATGTTAATGGTCACTTGCACGTCGTTCTCTTGCAGAAAAATTAACTTTTCACAAAAGCGATCTCGATCAGCGAACTCAATATGGTGACTCGCGGTCAAGCTCACCCGATGAAGACCCTTGGTAACCTCGATGTATTTTTTAAACCAAGCCAAGCCTGGGCTTAAATTAGTCGTCATATGTACAGATTGATAATTGCAATTCACGGTGTCTTCAGCGTAGGTTCCTAAAATTTGCAAGTAACCTGGGTGCAAGGTTGGCTCACCACCGCTGAATGAAAAATGAAAAGAGTTAAAATTTCGCTCTCGAGCTTGCTTTTTGATTTCGGCTAAAGTGGCAAGAACAAGGTCCGTAGGGCGATGATCTCTTGAGTCCGATCTCGCATAGGGCCAACAATAGGAGCACTTGTAATTGCAAAACCGACCGAGAAGCCAGCTCACGCAAAACAAGTCTCTATAAAGCAAACTGCGTTGCCCCACCCGCTGGATTTGCGAAAACGGAATTTTACTAAAGTCGTAGTCCGACCAATAAGAAGCCATAGGGCTCGACTATAGTGGATGGATTAAAAAGTACAACGCCGAAAAGTGCTTAAACCTTGCGAAAAACTGTGAAACGAGCGCCTTGATAGACTAATTTCAGCCCACGGGTGTCCAAATCCGATGGCAACTGGCTTGCGGCCTCATCGATGTAAAGACCACCCGACTGAAGGTTGCGTTTGGCCCATTGAAAACCAGCCATGCGACTGCGAGGAGACCCCTGCCAAGAAGAAAGATCATTCCAAACCAGGGCCGCTTTATGCTCCAAATCCGCAAGCTTGCGCACATCGGTAAAGATGATTCCCTCCACAAAATTGTAGTCAAAAAATTCAACGCCCATGTAACGATGGCTTCCAAAAGAATCTTTTAAGATTTGAGCGGAATCCCCCATAAACACTCCAAGCTCTACGATCGCTCCCTGACTGGGGATTTGTGAGCTTGGCAAACTACGGAAAAAATCATGGATTTCTTGATGCCATACAGAGAAATCATAGAGTTTCTCCTGCATCTTTTCCTTATCCCAATCGTAGAGGTAATGACGATTTCTATCCACTTTATCTTGGCTAAACTGACTCAACAATTGTCGAAAAGTCCTTCCAGACTTGGAACCAAAAAAATTAAACACAGAAAGACTAGAAAGTCCGGCTAGGGACAAAAAAGCAAAACTTTTCTTGAGAAATTTTCTTCTTAAAACGTTCATAACTACCTCTCAATACCATTGTACGCGAAAAGGGAAGGATTCGACAAGTTAAGGGGGGCTGACTGGGGACATAGGCCAAGTGATTCGGGGCATTTTGAGACAGTCCCCAGAAAAGCCTCCCCAGCCTTGGATCCCCCACCCCTTTCTTAAATTATTATGTAACAATTTGAGGCGCGATTGCGACAAATTGCGTTGTTAAGTGCTGGTGGGATTGATGACAAAGGGACCCGTCCTGCTAGAGTGAACAGATGGAGTTTCTTCGCCCCGCCAAAGCACTCAACGACAAAGCGATTCGCCAATCTCTTCGACAGTTCCCTATGGGCCAAGCCGTTGATGAATTGCAATCGCCAATTTCTCTGGAAAGTTACCTGGATCATTTTTATCAATGGATTGGAAACAGTCAACGCGTTCGCTTTTCTCTCTCTGGAGCGTGGGTCCCCACTCTCGTCAACGGAACCACCGAAGCCTTTTTCCATTTTTATCTGGTGCATAGTCAAAAAAGGTTAATTGTCTGCAAAGGGGAATACCCCTTCCATCGGGATTGTTTTACAAGCCTGGGTCGCCCTTGGAGTTGGTACCAACCTGGGGGACTGCAAGAAGGGGACTTTGCCATACTCTCTCTACCCTTTTCGGGCAATGGCGGTCGCCATCCCCAAGAAAAAGAATTTTTACAGGAGTGCGAGGATAAAAATATTCCTTTGCTGATTGATCTCAGCTTCCTTGGCCTTGGCGCATCCGTGGATTTGAGCTTCCTGAACCAACTGCACTGCTTACAGTCCCTTTGTTTTTCTTTTTCTAAGCAATTTAATATTGGACGTTTTCGTATTGGTCTACACTGGACAAAAGATCCCAAAGGCCCTTTAGAGATATTGCGCCAGTGGAACTATCACAACTGGTTTTCAGCCTTGGTCACCCAACATCTCATGGAAAATTTTTCTTTCGATTACCTCTATAACACCTACCGCGATAGACAATTAGAAATTTGTCAAAAACACAATTTAGAGCCTTCCGATTCCATACTCTTTGGGCTCGATCAAGATCAATTTCCAGAATTCAGTCGCGATGGCTTCATCAATCGCTTGTGTATAAGCCCCCAGCTTACGGAGGACTCACAAAATGAATAGGCCCATTGAAAAATTAAATTATAATTTTGAGCTCCCTCTCATTCAAAAAGAAGTCGAAGAGATTTTGAACCAAGTCCCCCTGGACAGTGACCAACAAGTCATGCTCAGTTGTCGCCCCAACAGCTCAGCTCCCAACACAGAAGGGAAAGGCAGTATCTACGACAAACAAAATAAAAAGTATATTTTTCAGCAGAGTGAGTTCACCGAATTCAACCCCAATTTCCGCGGCGGATATCTAGAAAAATTATGGAAAGAATTTCCTTTTTCTATTGGCCGCTTTCGCATTGCTGTGCTCCCTCGCCACCGTTGCTACAGCTTGCATATGGATCGAGAACCGCGCTTTCATATCGCTGTTTTCACCCATGAGCGCAGCTTTATCCTTTTTGAAAAGGATCCCCAATGGTATCACATTCCCGCCGATGGATTTTTATACAAAATGGAAACTTGCTACTTTCACACCGCCATGAACGCTGGCTTTGACAAAAGAGTGCATCTTCTTTTTGATTCTCTTGAGTCTTACCCAGAAAGCCTTTTAGGACAAAAGGGGCGATTTGATTAAATTGATTCTCCTCTTTTTTTTGCTTGGTTCTGCAAGTGGCAAAGTCCCAAATACTCCACTAAAAACCTATGATCTGAAAGAACGGCGTAACACCTTACTGTCCTGGGGCAAGCTCGGACGCCAATCCTGTCCGACCCTCACCAGCCCCACGCCACCCCAGGTGCAACATCCTCCTCTGACTGCAAAAGACTACGGAGACTTAGAACGTTATCTCACTCGCGGCACCATGGCCTGTATGAGCCCGCAAGGTTTAAATCAATGCCTTAAGCTCAAAGAGTGGCTGGAAAATCAAATGATTCCCCAGCTCTTTCTCCCGGATCCAAAATCTTGGGGAAAGCATGGCTGGTATCTCAGCGAAGAGCGACGCCTTCCCATCAGTATTCATGTGAGCAAGCTTCTGTCCCTGATGGCAATAGCCCTTTGGACTATCGAACCCCTGTCCCCCCTAACCAGCGACAAAAAGATATCTTTCAAAAAGTGGTTTTTACATCGCCTTAAAATCTATGAACCTCCTTTATCAGGTTCTGACTACGAGTTTAAGGATGATCAACAATCCATCAAAATTTCAAAAAAGGCCCATAATATTTGGATCTCTCACAGCAAAGCCTTGGCCTCAGTGAGCTTAGCTTTTCAAGACCATTCTTTAATTTCGTCATGGAAAAGCCAATGGAACTCTACATTGGGTCATACGCGAGCTGATGGAAGCCTGCCTATTGAAAGTCGCCGAGGTGCGCGCGCCCTTTGGTATAGCCAACAAGCTCTTTCTGACCTTACACTCATCTATTGGATTGCTAAACAATTTCAATTGGATTTGTTTCAACTCTTTCCGCAAACAAAAAAGGCCTACTTTCAAGCCGTGGATTTTGTGCTTTCTACGCTGATCGACCAAAACAAAATAAAGTCCTATGCCAGCGCCAATTTTGAACCCGGCCCCGATAGTGATCCCTCACTTCAAGATTTTTCAAGCTTACAAGGGAGGATCACTTGGTTACTCGCATTTTCCCATCTCTGGCCCAAAAACCCACTAAACCGAAAGATCACCCAATTAAAACTGGATCGGTCCTCTTGCAAAGTTGATCACAAAGCTTCAGGATTGCCTTGCCGCGAGAAAGTCATTTCAGCAAAAATCATTTTTCAAAAGATGGAGTCCTATATTTTTCCCCTTCACCCCGGATGCTTTTTACTCACAAAAAAGCAAGCCCAATGGCTCTATGCCTTACCCTGAAAAGATTGGACTCGCTTACGGACTTAGACTA
>JAGQZY010000114.1 GCA_020435205.1 Bdellovibrionales bacterium
TGGGAACACAATATGACGGTCAAAGTCGCTCCAGTGTCCTCCGCCATTCATATACATGCTGATCCGATCATCATTGGGGTGAACCTGAATAACTGTCGCTTCATCGGGAGCATTGGGGTTGCTTTTGCACACTGGCCAAGTCCACGCAAAATTGGGGTGGTGCCGATCCTTGCTAAATAAGTCCCAGAAGTCATAAAAATTTCCTGTCTGCTGGATATTTATAGTGTGAGCCTGGTTTTGACTGCGCAACTCAACACCCAGTGGTTTTCGTTGGGGATCCTTTGTCGTGTTTGTTAAATGACCTTTTCCAAAAAAGCCGACCCCTCTTTGACATTGAGAGTTGGATCCCTTGGTCAAATCTTGAATGCGGCCGCCCATATAGCGATCTCGGGCATTCATACCCAGCACACTTGTGCCCCAAGCATAATCTTTTTTTTGCTGATCTTCTGTTTTGCCTGCGACAGAAGTTTTGGGGTGGTCAACAGGAATCACATTCATTCCCAATTCAAAGGCTTTTAGAATGAGGTTGATCCAGTCGGAAGCGATGACCTTGGTTCCTTGGGGCATATTTCCCCAGGTCTGCAAACGCCTTAAACGAGGCGCTAGCTCCCTGGGATCTGTGTCCGACGAAATTTTTTCACCCTTGAAAGCCTCTTTAATGATCGCCAGTACTTTTTTCTCAATTTCAGTGTCCGGAATTTCTAAAAATAAACAATCTATATCACTCATGCTGGTCTTCAAGGCGGCAAGGATATCTCCGTACTTCTTTGTTATTTCCGGATCGTGATGGATTTCTCCGAGAAGAATGTTTTTGGGGTTTTCGTTTTTTAAATCAAGAAATGCGTCATCAACTCTCTGTCCGCGACCGATAGAATCGTTAAGTAATTTTTTTCTTTCCGTACACAGAAAGTCACCGTAACAAGTGATATAACTTTTTCCCTCATGTTTGCGACAATTTTTAAAGTGAGGGTTCTGCATAATTTGATTTTCTGCATAAGAAGCCACGTCACTAGTCATTTCAAAGTTTTCCATATATTTATCAACATCAGCTGCTAAAGACGGCATCGCTATTAGCAGCCATAATGAAAATAACAAGAAAGATTCTTTCACTCTGCTCATTTCAGGTCTCTTATTTTTTGATTTCCTTGAGGAAATCTCTAAAACCTTCTGGGTTTCCTGTATAAGCCGATGGATAGAAAACCTTGCCATCTTCCAGGCCATTGGCATCAGTGTAAATATATCCCGTTGGAATACTTCGGATAGATAGGCCAAGACGCTTAAGAACTCCATATCCTGTAGACCCGCGATTGACATTAATTTTAGCGAGAACGACAGCATCATCGATGTCATGCTTAACTTCTTTGGAGGCATTTTTGATGGTCTTTGCAAAATTTCGACAAGGACCGCACCAATCCGCGCCAAAAATAATGACGAGTGGCTTTTTCTCAGACTTCGCTTTTGCTATGGCTGAGTCCAAAATTTTATCTTGGTCACACTCGGCTTTGCCATTGACATTGATGTCTTCTGGGTAAGCAATTCCGCCACAGGCTTCCATAGTTTGGTAGTGATCGTACACTTTTTCTACTGGTGTCGACTGAACTTGTGAGTCTTGCGTAACTGACGACGAATCAGTTAATTCAGCCATCGACGGGAAGACAAAACTAGAAATAACAATCATCAAAATATAATGTTTCATGGGTCCACCTTTAAAGAGTTTTTTATAAACTCTCCTGCAAAGGGGACGCCAGGGGGGCGCCCTCGTAAGTCGCTGTAATTACAGGATTAATTTTTGATCTGCGCCCCAATGCCTCGGCCTGGACGCTTTTTGCTGGTCAGGTGTAAAAGCCACCGTCCCCATATCCTGCCATTTGGTAGTATCTACTGAAGCTTTTTTTTCAGCTCTTCAATTTGTATTTTTAAGTTTTCATTGGACTGATGAAGCTCTTTAGTCGACTCAATGAGAATAGCAACTAAATTTGCCAATTTTACCGATTTCATACCCTCTGGCCCAGTCTGCGAAATCAGCTCTGGCAAAACTCTTTCTACCTCTTGCGCAATGACACCGATATCGGCTTTGCCAGACTTTTTCCAATTAAAGCTCACCCCATTAAGTTGCTCGACAAGCTCAAGCCCTTTGATTGGCTGTATATTTTCCTTCAATCTCTTGTCTGAAGAATAAAAGAAAGCATTTCCGTAGGCCTCACCATCCACCATCATATTGGCCGCAATATGAAACTGTTCAGCGGGGTTTGTCGTACCCACGCCGACATTGCCTCCCAAATAATAAATGGTGCCGTCGGCTTTTTGGGTCCAAATGCTATCGGATGAACCCACCCCAGAACAAAATGCAATGGCATTAGCAGGGGCTCCCCCCGAATACCCACGCAGCTCCACCCTCATCTTTAGTCTTCTCATCACCTGAAGAGGACCGGGGCCTGATCCAGTGTTTTCGAACACAATCTGCAGTTCCGCAACCCCCGTATACTGCTCCAATCCAGCAGCAGCATCGGCTTGGTAATTGATAATGTCTATGGAGCTAACCGTGATTCGTCCATTTTCATAGCTGCTCCCCTCTGCATAAAATATGGTAGACCCATCAAGATTGGTGATTTGAGTAACGCTGTTTCCATTACTAACAATATCCACACCAACAAAGTTGTTTGTACAAGTGGTCGGATCCGAAATAAGAGAACGTACCGCACTCGTTATCTCAATGACATCATATTTCTGCTGAACTCGGCGTGTTCCATTAAAAACATAATTCATGATGCTCATCGCAGCAGTTACAATAAGCATCATCACTGCGGAAGCAATCAACACCCCGACAATACTAAATCCAGAGTTGTTGAGTTTATAGTCTTTGAAGAGCTTCAGATTCGTGTTCACTGATTCAATTCTATCGACAACTCGAGGACCCGACAAGCCTTCATATAGAATTCAATGGCTTTAAGCTCATGAGCCCAGAAGCTAATAACAGTAAGGTTGGCGGCAAAAGAAGTCTTACTAAAGTAGGGTCCATAAGCTGAGAAGCGAGTAAAAGGGAGAAAATGCCGGCCTCTAATCCCAAGCACAGTTTTGTCAGCAGCTCATCTTTGATCTGGCTTTTTATTTGATAAAGCCAGCAAAGAATAAAACCAGCCCCCGAAAAATTGGTCCACCCCACATTGAGCATGGCCATTTGCACGTCCATTTCTATACTAAAGGCGCCCCAAAATTGAAACTTATGAACTATGGCATTCACAATCTGGAAGGCCCCGATAGCAAAAATCCAAAGACCCGCAATTTGCACGAACTGGGACCTGCGAGAAAAATGATTAAGCCCCTCTAATTTGGGGAAAGCCAAGTCGTCCCAGCACATCCATAGGACTGCGCCGACGAGAAATGCTGGAACAAAGGGTGTCGGTCGAATATTTGGGGTTAAAAGTGTAGCCAAAAGATCTAACGGAAATACATAGACAAATGCACAGAAAAGAAGAGTCAAAACCCATGGTCTTTTTTTTTGAAAACCAAATAAGCCAAGAACAAGAACCAAAAAACTATTCAGTCCAAAATGTCCCCAGCCTAAAAAAAGACGGGCCGAAAACTCATCGCTCAAAGGAAAACTTACTGGATTGCTAGAAAAAAAATAAGGCTGCCGCAAGACAAGCATTGAAAATACCAGTAACAGATAGAGACCGGCCAGCATGGTCATGATACGAGCGGGTTTCACATTCATAGGATTCTCTCACAATTTTTCCTAGTCTTTGGCAGGCTCCACTTCAAGCTAGGAGTGATGGGGAAAATTGACTCTACCAGAGGAACATAGTAGCATTTTAATTGATTTTTGGGGATATTTTTGGGTCATGTTTAAATTTCTTTTACGAGCATTCTTATTTGGATTAATGATACCTATTATCTCTTTTTCTGCAGACTATTACACAATGGCCCCCGGCGATGCTCAGATGATCGATGAACATGGCCTGTGTCGCGGGGTGGCAAATAACACGAGCTCAGCAAACCCACCACCGGCCCCTGGAGTCCCCATGCCGCCGGGGGTTTATCCCCCTTCCGGTTTAACCATTTTTATTCCTACTAAGACGGCTGAGGAGTGGACTGAGTTTGTAAATCACCCCCCTCCAGGCATTGTTGTTGAAGACTGCTGCGCCAAATCCTGCACCTAGGTTAAAATGACGATCAAGGTTCAAACAATTCCCCAATTTCTGCTTTCGATTTTGATTTTTGCCCTCTTCTTTTGGGGCGCACAAGCCGAAGATCAAAAAGATACAATTAACGAGTATAAAAGTGTTTTAGCCCAAAACGTTCCCGAACCTATTTTGAGAATGATGGTTAATCAAATGACCAATGATATGTTTAAAATGGGAGAAATTGGGTTTGAACATGATAATGGTGGTAAGATAAGCCCCGAAGCCCGCAAGGCTCTTAAAGATTCGGAGAATGATTGCAAAGAAAAATTAGACGCAACGAACATCAATGAATTTCGCAAAGCTCTTGATGTTTTTAATGGCGGAAAAGGAATTGAAAAAATATTTGATACCTTACCAAAAAATTTCAATGACTGTATGGTTAACTCGAAAGAGGCTGTTCGAAAAGCTGACCCCAAGGCTCGATTTAGAAACGACATGACCGCATTTAAAGAATGGCTAAAGGACCCCGAGTACGTGAAAAAAGTCCGTGAAGAGACTCTCACCGCCAAGCTGCTTTCCAAAAGAGTTTCCCCCAGTCAACGAGTTATCGTTCCTTCTGTAAAGCGCAAGAAACGCCCCTCTCGGCGCCGAATGCCAATTAAAATTTATGAGAAGACGACTCAGGCTCCCGTCCATCAGAAAAGCCAGAGCCCGATAGAGTCCTCTGAGGATCAACAGCCACTAGCTATTCCTGAAGAAAAATTTAACTTTAAAGTTTTGACCTTATTAGTGTTTTTAACTTTTGGCGCCTATTTAATTTTTTCAAAAAAACGATGAATGCGACTCTGCCTCCTCTAGACCGGTCAGCTCTCGAAAAAGCCAAAGTGGTCTCCATCGTAGCAATGATCTTTATTCACTGTTTGCTATTTTTTTCTTTATACAATGATCTCGCCCCCCTGCCGAGCGCTTCATCTTTAAAAAATAAGTTCATTATTTGCCTTAGTTTTTTTGGTCTCTGCTTACCCGCTTTAGCGGGGGCTGAGCTAAGAATGCGCATCCAACCCTTTTTAGAAAAC
>JAGQZY010000115.1 GCA_020435205.1 Bdellovibrionales bacterium
AGGGGCTTCATCTTCAAAGAGAAACTCTTCAATACGGTTTTGCTCGTGACGAACCTGGTGCAAAGCCACATCAGGATCATCTTCATAGGTTTCCCGAGTCACGCGTACAAGCTCAGATTCAGCCCAGGTGTGGGTACGTAGGGTACGGACCACATAGTAGGCTGGAGACTTGCGTCCTTCCTTGATGTAATAATTTTGCTCAGAATCAGCAATCTCCTGGGCATAAACATCAAGAAGCTCTTGGTAAGTGATTTCAGCAAGAGGCTTAGTTAAAGTTTGAAAGGACTCTTGATGAGGTGGCTTATAAGTGAAGGTTACTGTCTCTTGCATGTTCTTTGTTCGACCGGTGGCTTGGTTAAAGTCAGCAATAATAGCCTTACATTCAGGACACTTTGTCGCGAACAATTGCATTTGCTCAGACGTTTCGCGAAGAAGCTCACCAATTTCAAGCATTCTGTTTTCTGGATTGGTGACCTCGTCCACGTCCGTCTTAAACTGATAGTAGGCACACAAGCTACTCACAAAAGCTTGTTCATCAGAAGGACTGTAAGTGCAGGCACCTAAATTTAAAAAGCCTGTGCTTTTGCAGTAGGTTTCACGAGCTTTAATAATAGCCCCAACACTTTCAATGAGGCCGGCAGCGAGCTTACCACCCAAGTTAATCTTAGCGCCCAAAGGACCAGTTATGGCACCAAGAGACCCTGAAACTTCGCTGATCATCGAGGCAAGAGTCGCCAAACTTAGATTTTTGCCCTCTTCATCAAAGCAAGCAGAATTTTTTGTAAGACCCGTCACAACCGCAGCACTCTTTACGATAGTTGAAATATAAGTGCGAACCTTGGTCAAGTCTTCAGGGGACAACTCAGCGGAAGCGCCCATGCCTTTTTTAATGATATCAACAAACGTGGTTCTTTCTTCACCAGCAAGTTTGGTTAGATTGCTCAGTTCCGATTTAATTTTATCTTGCTCATCAGCAGGACAAGCTTCTTTTTTGATTCGCTCTTGTATACTATCCAATTGGCTCAGCAACTCTAAATATTTAGCCTTAACACCTGCACATTGAACCACCGGATACTTACCGTACCCTTTTCTTTTTCTTTCTAAGCTGGTCGCAGAAATTTCTAGCTCTCTATTCTTAGAGACAATGGGTGCAATTTTGTCTTCCTGCGGACTTTGTTGAGCCGCACGGTTGGCAAAAGCTGAAGAACTCGACAAAAATGACACCACAAGGGCAACAGATATTAAAATTCGATTCATTGTGATTCCCCTCTTTAAAGATATTGATAACCTCTCCCTCAACCTAATAGAAGGTCCAGAGATGTCCCAGAGGGGCTGTAAATATTACTTTTCAAGGGGCACGACCCTCTGAAAATCTTCCTCGGTCAGTGAGACCAGGGCCCCCTAGCTTTGTAGCGGGCCTTGTAAGAAAATAACTTACTGTTCCAAACGGGCCTTTAAATTACTAAGCCCTTTCTCAAAATCTTGCTTGATCATTCCCTTCACATCCATGAGGCCATAAAAGAGTTTCTTAACAAAACTATCGTTTTTTCCTTCCATGCGCCAAGAAACTTGGGTCTGACCATCCTCAGTGGATTTAATTTTAAAAAATGAATAGGCCTTGCCCTCCATTGGAGCCGTGAAAACAAGTTCCATTTTGATGGCCTCATCATCCACAACATCGGTAATAGTTTGTTTACCTTTACCCACCTCTTCACTATCCCAAGTCATGCTCGCACCAACACCTCGAGTGTTTTCAGAGAACTCCCTTTTCATGGCAGGGTCTTTTTCATACCAGGGGCTCCAACTTTCCCAAGCTTGTAAGTCAGCCACCAAAGGAAAAACTTCTGACTGCCCTTTATTAATTATTACTGAATGAGTGACCTCGTACTCGCTAGGTTGTTGGGAAGCGAACACCGAAAGACCAGCAACAACAAGTACAATCAAAGAGATTGCAATTCCAAAAACTTTTTTCATATTTTCTCCTCATAAAAAAGCCCTCTTACGAGGGCTTTCTAAACATCAGGTTTTGATGTTGATGATGATTACTCAGCAACAGTCATAGTTGCATTCGGGATTTCACCGAAAAGTCCTGGCTCATAAACCGCTTCTGCACGAGTGGGAGAAACGTTGTAAGTACCAGGGTTATTTAATTGATACTGATAAGTCACTGTTGCCGTTCCCGCAGGAAGATAAGCAAAGTAAACCTGATATCCACTATAACTTTTTTGAGCCAAACTGAAAGCTCCCCATCCTTCACTAAGGATATTAGCACCTGAAGGAATTGGGTCAAACAACACAACATGAGGCTGTGCTGAAGGAGTCGTTACAGAAACCTCAACTTGAAGAAGATCACCCGTCTGGAATGTTCCATCTTGGCGAGTGAGGTTTTTCACAGCCTTAGTCACTTGCAAGCCTTGATAGTTAGGCTGCTTTAACTCAACAGCAGACTCAGCAATCACAGAAACCCAAGGTTGACCTTGGCCATTGTGATTCACTTTGACGATGGCTTTGTCTGACTTCCACGACGTCTCAACACCATTCTCTTCTTGAGCTGAAGAACCCCAGATCACTGTGGTCGCTACCGAACTCTCGGAGTTAGAGAGAGTCGATGTTCCAGAAACTTTCTCGCTTTCATAGGTTTCAGCAAAAGCCGAAAGACCTGTCAGAACCCACGCCTTAGTGCGGTTGGTATACCACTGACCAAGCTTATTAGCTTGCACGAGCCCACGAACATAGTTGTCCAGATAGTTTTCTGAGCTTGCGGTTCCTGTCGAACGTCCAACCAAACTCAAAGCTTTAACAAGTTTAGCAGTACCTACAACTTCGTCACCGTATCCCCACCAACCAAACTCAGCCTGACCTTTAAGCATAGCTGACGTGTTTTTGAGAGAAAGGAGAGACTCTTGAATGTAAGTCATTACATTAGACTTTAAGAGAGTTTCTGGGCTTCTTTGTGCGTTAAGAAGAGCCACATCGACCAATGTTTCCAGAGGGTAGCTCGTGTAATCCGTGTCAGCATTGGCTAGAGCCACAAGATCATCAGTGGAAGCCATAGCTGCTTCTTCATTCATAGCATACATGGCGTTAGAAGCTTTAAGCTTAGCCACCATCCACTGGAAGTCGGTTGGGTTGAGAGCAATATACTTAGGATCCACCGTTCCATCGAGAACAGAGTTCATTGCATTAATGAATTTCGATTTTAGAGACTTAGGCATTTTATCAACAGCCCAAGGCTTCATAGCGACCAACTGAAGCATTTCGGCCGTCAACCAGAAGCTTCCAGTATCAGCGCCCTTAAAATACTTCATGAAACCATTGGCGTCCACAAGAGAAGCCAATTCAGCAAAAGCGGCATCTAGTTTTGCAGAATCGTCTGAAGAGCTCATAACAACAGCGGTCAACAACTGATTTTCCACAGTGAGATTAGCAAAAGGATCTTTGCCCATGCTCTCTTGGATAGAAAACTCAGTGGATTTGACAAGACTGCTAAAGACATTTGCAGCAATCTTTCCACGATCAGCAATGGCCTGCTTATTCTTAGTCAAAACAAGCTCAAGCTCATCTTTATCCATCTGTACAAGGTATTCATCTTGAACACTCAAAGGAACAGCAGGGCTAACTTTTTGCGCTTCCGGCTTCAAACTATCCACCACAAGACCGTTTTCGTCTTTTACAACAATGGTGTAATCAATGGTTTTAGCATTTTCAGGAACCTGAAGATCACCAACTTTTACGCCAGTGGAAGATCCACTATCAAGGTCCACCACTTTTGCAACTTGATTGACTGTCTGTTTTCCATTCACGTCAGTGATAGTGTAGTCAACAATCACCGTGAATTTTCCAGCAGACTGACCATTATTTTGCAAGTTCACCATAATTGGGAACTGGTCACCCGTGCGAGTCACTGGAGCTAAGTTAGAGAAGGTTTGAACTTCTTGCATAGCCACATAGTTACTAGAACCTGTACCAAACTTTTGCCCCATATCGTTAATCACGGCAAAGACCTTAAATTTAGCAAGCTTGTCGTTCAATTTAAATTGAACTTGTGCCTGACCGTTGATCACGGGAACTCCCGTTCTCCAGGCCACAAGAGAGTCAAAAAGCTTTCTTTGGAAAGCTTCAAATTCACTACCTGATCCGCCTTCTTCACCCGCTTTTGGCTCATCAGCAAGACCAGCTTCATCTTTAGCAAGGATAGGTTTAGCGATTTTAGAGGCTGAAGTGAGGAACTGCATATTATTGATCGTGCCAACATTATGAGTTCTTAGACCCATCATCGATTCAAGAATTTTATAAGAATCGTTCTTCTTAAGTTCGAGGATTTTCTCTTCGATCACGACGAGAGTCACTTCGGAGTTCATCAAGTCACCTTCTTGAGCGGCCACTTCAATATTAGCAGTCGCGTACTCACCAGGCTTATACTCGTCTTTATCCATAGTCACTTTTACATCGACAGCATACTTGCTCCAATCGATCTTTAAGTTAGCGAAACCAATTCCATAGGTAGGTTTGCCAAGATCAAGATTAGAAACATTTGCATCGTCATCAGCACGACCCGTTACCAAGTAAATGGAGGTGAAGATGTTAGGGGCATTTTCTGAACGAACAGGCACCATGACATAGCCATTTTCGCAAGCCTTAGCGTCCACGATCGTCTCAACGACGTCAGAACGCTCTAGAGTGATCAAGCCAACACATTCAGCAAAGGGGCTTTCAAAAGTTAGTTTTGCAACCTCGCCACCTTTGTAGTCCGCCTTATCAGCGGCTACAGGAAAACCTTTGTCTGATTCGTCAAAGTAGAAATAGTCATTTTCACCAGTAACCATGCCCTCTTTGTCCACTTTGAACGTGGAGTAGGTTTTTTGGCCAGTGGTTTTAGAAGCCACTTGCAATACATAGTGGCCAGCATCCAATGCTCCAACTGGGCATTTAGCGACAGAATCATCGAGGGAACAACTATTCTCCCATTGAGTATCAAGCAATTCTCTTTCAAAAACCTTTTGAATCAAGCCTCCAAAAACCTTTTCTCCAACAACAATGGTGTTGACCTTTTTAACAGCTAATTCAAGATCCAACATATTGGTGTAAGCTTTGCCATCAACACCAACAGCGACAACATCAAGAGTGGCTTCATTGAGTTTGCCTTTGCTCACTTTGCTGCCGACATAG
>JAGQZY010000116.1 GCA_020435205.1 Bdellovibrionales bacterium
CAATCAATTGAAATGTCATCCTTAACATTTTTCCCCCTTTAAGTTGTACAGAAAATAAGCCTAGCATTTTCAAACATTGTTGACCTCGACAAAAATCGATAGTGCTTTAAAACCGGCAGCAGTTGCTGATTTTCCAGACCTAGGTCTTTAAAAATCAGAGATTTTCATTTCACTTGATAAAAGAAAAAGGCGCATTAAAAGACCAAGGTCCAGCTCGGTGTAGGCCTTTGAGATTTTTGGTTTTCACAACCAGCCTTCCATTTGGGTCCGTGTTGCTCAAAGATCTGAGCAGTTCTAGAATATTGAAAGAGGGGGCTTTATGAAAGAGCTACGTAGACTGCTGAAGTGGATGTTGGTATTGGCTTCCTTAGCTTTATTGACTTTTTTTCAGCTTCCAGATTTTTCCTTCAATCGGGTGATGGCCGAGACAACAGAAAATGACAATGGCGATTTTGGCGATGAACATGATCATGATCATAGCGACATGGTTTATGAAGATTTAAGCCAAGTGGAGGATTCGGGTGAAGGTGGATATCTAGATGATCTTTTTTCTGCCTCTGCCAAGCGCCGAAAAAAGAAAAGTTCCGGTCGAAGCGTAAGCTCGGCTCCAATTTACCGGAGATTTGTTTCGTCTTTCAATAGCTGCGCACGTGGTTGCAAAATGGGTAGAACAGGGACTTGGGGCAAACGCGGTAATAGATCTTGCCATCCTACGGGCCAGGCCCTCGACCTTCACTCTATGGTTTGTGGGGGGAAAAGCTACACTCCTTTAACATCTAAATTTTACGCTTTAGTAAAATGCATGCGTGGCAAAGGTTGGAAAGTTCTGCACAACTACTGTGTCAAGGGCTTGCCTAAAAATAAAACCACTTGTCACAAAGATCATGGTCATTTTAGTTTAGGTTGCACTGTTGGCGGCCGGAGGGTTTACTGATGAAAGCAATCATTAAAATTATTCCAATGATAGTTTCGCTCTTTGTTTTTGGATTTGCATTCGTCGCTTGTCAGACCCAAACTAAAAGTGAAGTGGTAGTCGAAGGCGCTTCTGCCAGTAAAACTCCGGATCGGCAAATCGCTTCCATGGGTGGCGGGAAGCCTATTCAAGAGTATAAATATTATCCCATGAAGGTTGTGTCGCGGTCGTACAAAGTGGAGGACTCTCAGTGGGGAACTTTTACTGTTGAACTTGTTGACTTAGGTGAGCCAGTTTTTGCTCCTGTTGAAATGAGAGTGAGCCTTGAATGTAAACATCAGAAAAGTATTCGTAAAAAAGCAAAAATAGTGGTTCTCACCAAGCCAGGATTTAAAGTCTGTGAGTATGAGGGGCATCGTTACGATGCACAGACAAATGTGTTTTCTATCGACTACAGTCTTCAGAGCAAAAAGTTCAATCCCCATCAAGAGGTCTGCAATGAGGCCTACACTGAGGATTTTGACATCAAGAAGTTCTGTTTTAAAGGAACCAATCGCTAAGGCTGATTAAAAATTCAAGCCTTCATTAGCTCGGCGGCGAGCAGTCGAGCATAAAATTTCTCACGAAAGTTTTTAGGTTTATCCAAATTCATACGTTCTAGCTCTTTCTGAACTTGTTCAGGAACTTTAGTCATAGCTGCAGCCTTGGCGAGAGTGGTTACAAGCTCGGCCTTAACTTGTGATTTCTTTTTTAAAGACTTCAAAGCCCTTCCCACTCGAATCTCTACATCGGTGAGTTCGGTGCCAAAGGGGAAGGCTTTAAACAAGCCTTGATCTCTAAAAGGTTTTGTTATGCGCATCAGATCTTCTGGTGAATTGTTTTTGCAATTTTCAGGAAGTCTATAGTTTTTGCTGAGTTTTTTTGCCGCTTGGGCCTCTTTGATCAGTTTTTCCTGAAAGCGTGAATCAGCGATCTCAATGAGGCTTGCCGCCACTTCACTGTCAGTTTTGCCGCGCAGATCAGCGATCCCATACTCGGTGATGACGATGTCACGCAGATGGCGAGGTATGGTGATGTTGCCATAGTTAAAAACAATATTAGAGCAAACTTCACCCTCTTTCATTCGAGTGCTACGCAACTGAATGATAGATCGGCCACCCTCTAGCTCGTGGGCCATAGCCACAAAATTATACTGTCCTCCGACGCCACTAATGACGCGGCCATCGGCAAGTCCATCGGAAGCGGCCCCCCCTGTCAGGGTCATCATGAGACAGGTATTCACGAAGCGGGCATTTTTTCTGTGCAGTCGGTCTAAAGCCTCGTGGCCATAAAGTTGATTGATCTTGCGTACGCTCTTCATATGAATTTTTCGCTTTTCTTCTTCGGGGAGGGCTCTCAGCCAATCATAGAAGGCATTACAGCCTAAGTAAAAGCCCCCATGGACAACGGCTCCATTCTTAAGTCGACTGCCCAAGCAATTTTGAATCACTTGTCGAAAGAGATTGTCTTCATTGAGGTCAAGTTCTAGCCGGTCCCCATTTTCAAGAATGGCATAGCCATCTTTGAAATCGAGACGAGCCTTAAAAATTCCAAAATGTTGCAGCCAATGAAACTGAGATTCCGTGATCTGTGGTGAAATCACACGACGCTCAAGAAGATAAAAAAGAGTGTTTTCCGTAACTTTTTCACCAATGCTACCTTCGTTAAGGAGCCTCTGTAAAATAACATGGTCATAAACTCGTTTTTTTAAAATACCCTTTTCAATGAGGTGCATGAAACCATCAACAAACATCTCTGAGGCGCCAAAAAGACCGGTCACAAAGGGGGTGAGCCCGCCGAGTTTCTCGATGAGCTCCCCAAAACGGTCGACGGCCCCTATCCCACGGGCAAGGTCTTGATAAAGGAGGTTGTCTTTCTGCCGCAATAGCAGGGAGGAAACCAAAGCGTCACCTAAAGATCCAATACCCACTTGCAACTCGCCATCATCTTTCACCAAGGTGCTGGCGTAAAATCCAATCATATGATCCACCAAGGGGACGGCCATTTTAGGGGGAGAAAAAAGAGCATGGTGGCCTTTTACGTCATCGAGAAGCCAATGAAAGCGATCTTCTGATATCGTGGCATCACCGTACATGAAGGGAAGTTTAGGGTTGATCTGGCCAATAAATAAAAAGTCTGTTTTTCCTTTTCGCTCATACTCTTCAACAATATCGAGGGTTACATCGGGGTTGCAGCTCAGAGAAACTTGGCCATCATTTCCTGGGGCAACCATTTGCGCGAGCACGTTCACGCCCTGATCAATGAGATCTCTAGCGACATGAGTGTAATTGCAGGAAACATAGTCCTGTTGGGCCTGGGCATTCCCCATCATTTTTCCCGCCTGAAAATAGAATTCGATGATGCGAACATTGGTAGGGAGTGTTTGCTGTTGGCGATCCTCTTCGTAGTTCAAGTTGGGATAATCTTTAAAGACTCTATCTACAAAAGGGCCATAAAAATTTTTTTCAAGGAGGGTTTTCCCCTGTGGCTTATTTAGACTTAATGCCGTAAAAATCTTCAATTGAATTTTGGGGTTGGCCTTGGCTAGTTGGTAAAGCTCATTCACTAAGATATTAGGTTTTCCCGCCGCCAATGGTATAGCGAGGCGAATATCAAACCCAATGGTATCAACAATTTTTTGAGCCACTTCTTTGGCGTCAGCAAAATGGATTGGCAAAAAGGCTTCCTCCGGTAAAGGTCTTTAGCTTTTGTTCAAAAATGAGACAAAGACAATCAATAACTCACTAACCCCATATTTTTTGACAACAAAATCGACCTACGCCTCTTGAGGGGTTATAATGAATCCATAGTTTTGGGGGTTCTTGTTTGAAGTTTTTTATTTTAGGGATATTCATTCTTCCTCTTTCTCTGTGGGCAGGAAATCCAGATCCCAATACTCAGCCACCGAATGCATCAGGTTTCGTGGCCACTCTCTTTGGTATTCGTACGGGCGCACAAGGGGTGCGCGACAAAGCGATTTCTGTATCCAAGGCTGCCAATGGCCAGGCCAAACAACTGATGAATCTCTGTAAGGCGGGCAATGAAATGGCCTGTATGATTTCAGGGATTGTAACCAACGTTGCTCTTAGAGTTGCTAGTGAGGCTTTGGCTGCCAATGCGTTTGAAGCCCAAGTTTCGTTACAAGCGATCACGCCCACTCAAAAAATCCTTGCGCAAGCGGAGATGCAAAAGGCTGTCGACCGTTTAGCTGAGCTTGAGGGAATGGGATTTGTCTTTGCTCCTGACGGTACAATCACCCTTCCTAGTGGTGAAAAGATCCATGTGAAAGATTTAAAAACAGAATCGGCGTTATTGGCGGCCGGTTTTTCTGCTGGTGAGATTCCAAACCTTCTTGAAAAATTAGATAAAGCCCTCGCTGTTATTGGTGGCCAGCTTCCTCAAGTTGTCAAAAGTGTGGCTGTCTTTAAAGATCCATTGCCTCAGCAAGAAACCCCTTCAGCCCTTGCGGCGGGCGACACCACGGGCGGTGGTGCGACCCTTGGTAATGCAACCCCTGTTGAGGGGCTAAGTGTTGATTTTCAGGGAACTCCTATTGGAGTTTCCACAGCCGATTTGTTCAATATCGTGAGCATTGTTTTCCAGGCGGTTCAGGCCAATGGGGACACCCTGCGGGAAGAGAAGTCTGGGGGCAACTGAGTGCCTGGAAGCCCCTGAATTTGGTGCCATCCTGGCACTTTTAGGGCGATGCGTATATTTATTTAAAAATACTATTTTTCCCGGTTGACTCGGCCCGGGCTTTCCCTTAGAACTCGAATCCTTGTTTTAAGACTCTTTGAAAACTGAATAGCTAGTTTATACACTTTTGTGAGGTCTCAATATATTTATTATATTGAGTTTTAATTAAGGATATTAAACTTTTAGCAAAGTAGTTTGTTAAGAGTACTGGAATTTTAAACTGGAGAGTTTGATTCTGGCTCAGAACGAACGCTTGCGGCGCGCCTAATACATGCAAGTCGAACGAGAAAGTACCTTCGGGTACGAGTACAGTGGCGGACGGGTGAGGAACGCGTAGATAACCTGCCCTCTAGCGGGGAATAACTACTCGAAAGAGTAGCTAATACCGCATAAGACCACGACACCTGCGGGTGATGAGGTTAAAGGCTTCGGCCACTAGAGGATGGGTCTGCGTCCGATTAGCTTGTTGGTGGGGT
>JAGQZY010000117.1 GCA_020435205.1 Bdellovibrionales bacterium
TACTTGGGGTTGGGCGGGAATTTTTCGCTAGCCCAGCTGCGCAGAGCTTTTTTCATTTTTTATCTATTGATTATCATTTCTCTTTTTTTCGTGGTGGGAGTTTGTCTTTAGCTTCTTGTCTATTTTTTCTGAGTTTAATTTTGTTTTTTTCAGTCGTGAGCGAACGAGTGATTGAAATGCACAGGTGGCGGTGATGAACGCACTTGGCAAGATCTCCCTTATTCTATCGACCCTCTGTTTTGTTCTTACCTTTGCTTTTAAACTGGCCCTTTCAGGATGGATGCCCTTCATGGGATTCGGGTTGGGCTTTGCTCTCTTCTTTTTTGTGTTTTCCATATTAGTAAATTTTTCTTTTTATAAAAACTTAGTGCGTAGTGAGTCCACTCAGTTTGTTGCTCAGAGTTTGGGTTTTATCGCTGTGCTTGTCGTATTTTTAGTGGCGCTCAACTATATGGGGGCCCGCTACAATAAAGTATTTGATCTTACCGAGGGAAAGGTAAATAGTCTCACGGACTTCAGTCAGAGGGTGGTAACAGAGTTAAAAGAACCCGTTACCTTCCATTATTTTTATAGTGATGCAGCAAAGGCACAGGGATTTGAGCGCATTGTAAAGAGTATGGTCAATAAGTACCAAGAGCTGAGCCCCATGGTGCAATATCAAGGGCATTCAATTTTTCAAGAGCCAGAGTTGGCAAAAAAATTCCAGGTGGGCAACGAAGAGTCCTCTCTATTTATCGTATTTAAAGATCGTATTCATCGAGTCACTGAACTGAGTGAGCCCGAGGTCACTAGCGGTATTTTACAACTAACGAGCAAAGCCAAAGTGGTCTATTTTACGCAAAACCATGGAGAGAAACAGCTTAATGGGGACAACTCTTTTGGGTTAAGTCATTTTCGCCAGGAGATGGAGCGTTTGCACTACCAGTTGCGTGCATTGACTACGGATAAAGTTCCCGAAGACGCAGCGTTTATTGCTGTGGTAGGGCCGAGGAAGCCTTTTAGTGACGAAGAGCTGGAAGGTCTTCGTAGTTACGTTCGTAGAGGTGGGGGATTGCTTTTAGCTATTGACCCTGGTGAAGCTCATGATTTAGCGGGTCTCGCTAAAACCTTTGGAATTGAATTTCAAAATTCCTTTGTTTTTGCTGGTGAAAGCAAAAAGGCCGCCCAGCCAGAGCTATCCGTATTCGTGCGCTCGAGCGGCGCTCATCATGACATTTTAAATTCGTTAGACGATAAAAATCGCCCACTTTGGTTTATGGGATCATCTTTAAAGTTGGCGCCCCGTGAATTGGGGGGCTTAAAGGTGACCCCGCTTTTGGCTTATCCAGAGCAGTCGATTTCTTATCAAGATATTGATCCTAAGAGTCCAGTGGTACAGAAGGGTGTGCAGCTAGCAGCGGCCATAGTTGAGGGGGGTGAAGGAGAGAAATACCAAAGAGTGGTCGTCACTGGGGATTCTGATTTTCTAAGCAATCAGTTTTTTTCACAGCATGGCAATTTTGATTTTTCACTCAACTTAATGGCCTATTTATCAAAGGCAAAAGACATTATTGGTTTTCGGCCACATAAAGCAGCCACTACTTATTTGATTATGACTCAGACTCAGATGAATCTTTATTTTTTATTTTTTGTAGTTCCCTTTGTTTTGCTCTTTTTTATTGTTGCCCTCTTTCTTAAGCTGCGGAGGCTATTTTGAAAAAGGGAATGATTCTCATCACAGCACTTATGCTCTTCGTCGTTGCGGCGATTTACTTTTTAGAATATCGAAAAAATCAAATTGAATTTCAAGATCAGGTAGCTGCAAAGCGACCAGCAACTTCTGAAGGTTTGCAGAAAATTGTGATGACAAGCCCTGGTCAATCTTTTCAGCTTCAGCTGAATAAGGAGAGGTGGTGGCTCGTTGAACCCTTTCGATATCCTGCAGATCAGGGGGCCATGGAGCAGGTATTAACCTTGATGAATCAGGTGGTTGCGGATTCAGTGTTTACACTTGAAGAAGATCGTTTTGGTTTTAATCCTGGTCGAGCCCGTTTGCTCATGACCTATGAAAATGGTGACGTTAAAGAACTTGTCCTTGGTGATGAAGAGGGGCCAGGCAGTCTCATTTACTTGCTCGACGTGCAATCACAAAAGGTTTTTGCCGTTCACAATGTTTGGGGACAGCTTTTTTATAAAAGGCCGCAAGATTTGGTGGACCCCTACTTTACTTTTCGCCATTGGAATATTGATAGTATTGAACTTGTTAAAGAAAAATCGCCCATTTGGTTTTTAAAAAAACAAGGGGAGCGGTGGCAAATGTTGTTTCAAGGTAAAACTTTGAGCCTTGAGCACAAAGATCTTATCTGGTTTTTGCGCAAACTCAAGGATGCCCCGGCGGGCCCAGATGAGTTTGATGTGGAGCCCCCAGCTTGGCCCTATGAGCTAGTGGTGAAAGCGGGCGACAAAGAGGAAAGGGTGCTTGTTTCTTCTGATGGGCGCCATATCTACCAGAATAAAGCCGTTGCCAACCTGGAGGGAAGTTTTCTAGAATCACTGGAGAATCAATTAGCAAAGGTGATGAAAAGTGCAGAACCAAACCATTAAAGTACAATCGCCCACTCGTATTGACCTTGCCGGTGGAACTTTGGACTGCTGGCCGATTAATGCCATCCTCAACCCTGTCTCTACTATAAATGTTGCCATCAGCGCTTACACGAGCTGTACTCTGTCACCGAGGGAGGATGGTCGAATTATCATTCGTTCTAAGGACTGGGATCAAAGTTATGAATTTGATAGTCTTGAACAAGCTTTGAATGACAATGAAGAACACTTTATTTTTTTTCGTGAACATTTGGCCTATTGGAAGCCCGAAACTGGATTTGAAATGGAATGTGCGAGTGATAGTCCAGTCGGTGGTGGTCTAGGTGGGAGTTCCAGCCTTTCGATTTCCATCTTTAAAGCCTTTGCTCAGTGGATGGGGGTCGAGATTGAACCTTACTCTGCGGTACGGACTTGCTCTGGGATTGAAGCCAAGATTTTGAAAACACCCACGGGAACCCAAGATTACTTTCCGCCACTTTTAGGTGGAGTCAACATTATTGATTATGAATTTGGATGGCCACAAGTGCAGAGTCTTCCGATCGATAAAGCTAAAATTTCTGGAAACATTTCTATTTTTTTTACAGGAAGGGCCCATCAATCGGGAATCAATAACTGGCAAGTCATGAAAAAGTTCATCGAAGGGGATGCAAAAACGGTGAATGCTCTTACAACAATTCAAAAAATTGCTGATGAAACTAAAATGGCAGTTATAGAAGCCGATTGGCAGCGACTTCCTGATTTGTTCCAACGGGAGTTTGCGGCTCGTATGGATCTTGCGGAAAGCTTTTCCTCGCCTGAAATTGAAGACTTGGCAAAAATTGCACTCGAGAACGGAGGCGAAGCTATTAAGATATGTGGTGCCGGTGGCGGAGGTTGTGTATTTGTTTGGTCACAGCCTGAACATCGCCAACAAGTGGTCGATGCTTGTGTCAGAGCTGGGTATAAACACTTGGATGTCCAGCTCATATGAAAGAAAGGCGTAAATCCTTTCAAGTCATAAAGTTTGCTGGCCTTACCCTCGGCGGTGGTAAGGGCCGTAAAACGTGCATGGCTGTCCTTGAATACTACGTTAAAGAAAAGAAATTATTTTTAGCAGAGCTGTATCAGGGAATTGAGGAGGAGGGGCGCGTCTCCTGTGATACCCAACTTATTCGCAAACTTGAACAACATAAACAAGGCTTAAAGCTTATTGGGGTGGATGCACCTTTAAAGCTTCCCAAGTGCATGCGCTGTCGATTGAAATGCCCAGGTCACGAAAAGTGTACTGAAGAAGAGATTCGCTGGATGTGGAAGTGGCACCGCAAGCGCGGAAAAAGCAAGCGACCCAATAAAATTTTTACTCCTTATACCGAGCGCTGTGTTGAGCAATACATTATGAGTGAGGTGGAAGGGGATTTTATCCCCGATCATGCTTTTGGTGCGAATCGAGCCCCCTTGGCCGCCCGAGCTATGTATCTGCAAAGGCGAATCAATTTTTGCAAATTGACTGAGGTCAAGCCTCGCCTCAGCGTTTGGCGTCTTGGGCAGACCTTGGGTATGCGCAAGAGCCAAATCCCTCTTTATAAGCAGGTGACTAAAGGTGAAGATATTCGCTCTCATTTTTTAGAACTTTGGAGCGAACAAGAGATCAGTTTTATCTACCACAGGGATTTTAAAACCATGATCAAAGATGGTTTTGCTTTTGAAGCATTTGTTTGTGCCTATACCGCCTTTTTAAAGCATCGCGGTCTTTGTGAGGAACGCCCCCCAGGTTTTCCCAAGTCTGAGGCCTGGATCGCCTTTCCGGAAAATCTTAAATAAACCTATAAATTACATAGGTTGGCTCGACCTCGACCAAAGATGGAAGTAAAAAGACCAGTCTAACTGTCCCGATTTGAGAATGGCATGAGACATTGCACCGATTTTTGATACAATAAAGCATATCTAATTTTTGGGGGAATCGATGAATCGAAAAGGTTTCAGTTTAGCCATAGTTTTTATTTTAAGTGTTGGTTTTTCAGCCCTTTACCAAAGCTGTGGAAAGAGCACTGTAAAGAGCAAATCTTCTGATGGTGGTCTTGATATTGACTTTGTTGATGGTGACAATAACAGTAACGGCACTGGCGATGGTATCGACGTTGACGACACAGGCGGTGATGGCAGTGGCGGCGATGGCAGTGGCGGTGATGGTACATTGACTTTCGATTTCAATCGCGGCGATAACGTTTTTTATGCAGAAGGTGGAGGTCTGAATCCAGACTACAACACCGTAAGATTTTTGAAAAAGGGAAACAAATTTATTGGGGAATCGCATATCTATCTACCCTCGATACAAACTCCAGAAGCTGATCTTCCCAGCGAATACTGTAAAGACTCAGCTTTCCCTCATTGTTTACCTTACAATACCATGGTGT
>JAGQZY010000118.1 GCA_020435205.1 Bdellovibrionales bacterium
CATTTATCATCAAGGAGAAGTCATGAGCGGATCCAAAATCAACCCCGATCACTGGTTTATTGAAGTCCATGAAGAGGCTAAAGTCCTCGCCGGTTTTGAAATCGAAGGCAAAGCCCTTTACTCAAAGCCATCTGATTTTCAAAAGGTAGAAATTTACCAAACTAAAAACCACGGCAAACTTTTGGCCCATGATGATAAAATCATGGTCACCGAAAAAGACGAATTCGTTTACCATGACATGATTGTCCACGTCCCCATGTTCACCCACCCTAAGCCTAAACATGTTTTGGTCATTGGAGGTGGCGATGGCGGTACAGTCCGAGAAGTCTTACGCCACCCGAGCGTTGAGACCTGCACCATGGTGGAAATTGATGGCGACGTGGTAGAGGCCTGTAAAGAATGGATCCCGAAAACTTCGAGCGAACTCACCAACCCCAAAGTGTCCTTAAAAATTCAAGACGGCGTGGAGTTCGTTAAAAATTCTCAACAAAAGTTTGACGTGATTTTAGTGGACTCTTCCGATCCCATAGGCCCTGCCACACCACTTTTTAATGTGGATTTTTACAAAGACATTAATAAAATTTTGAGCGATGACGGTATTGTAGTCTCACAAGCTGAATCACCGTTCTATGAGATGAACATGCAAAAGGCTTTGGTCAAAATAAAGGCCCAAGTTTTTGATAAATTGCATCTCTATAATTACATCAACATGAGCTACCCAGGCTGCCTTTGGAGCTTTAGCTTTGCATCCCGTGGACTCTGTCCCTTTAAAGACTTTGATCCAGGCCGGGTGACTGGGGAATTCCAGTATTACAATCCTCAGATCCACTGGGGTGCCTTTATGCTACCTGAGTTTCAAAAGAAAGCTCATGGTGACGCTCTCACCCCAACACCCACACCCTTCTGGAAATGATCGAGCATTTAGGCCATTTTTTTCATGAAGATGAGATTATTGAATCCTTAAAAAGTCAGGTCACACCCGAGCGCTGGCAAAATATTCAAAATGTGGTCAATCACCGGGATGGGTCCATGGCTGTGGTGCTTGAAGGCATTTACGATCGCGGCAATGCCAGTGCAGTCATGCGGTCCGCCGAAGCTTTTGGCTTTTATCAAATTCACCATATCGAGCTGAGTGATGAATTTAAGGAATCCAAACGAGTCACCCAGGGTGCCGACAAGTGGCTCTTACAGAAAAAGTGGACGGACACTCGATCATGTATCGACCACCTCAAGACCCATGGCTTTAAAATTGCGGTCACCCATCTAGAAGGCGGAAAGCCCATTGACGAGGTGGATTTTTCCACTCCTGTCGCCATCTGTTTGGGTAACGAAAAGGATGGGGCTTCAGAAACCCTGACCAAACTTGCTGATGAAAGGGTCTTTATTCCCATGCAGGGCTTTGTGCAGAGCTTTAATATTTCCGTGGCCGCCGCCCTGTGTTTTCAGCATATAGCCCGCAAACGACAAGCCTACAGTGGCAAATCCTTAAGTGACGCTCAAAAACAACAGCTCCTTGCCCGTTATTTACTGCGCAGTTTAAAAAACCCGGATCCCCATATGCCGGCACCCATCCCCAAAGACAGATCTTAACCAAATCCTAAAGACGTGACAAAAACCTGATTTGCCTCTAAGAATTGAATATTCCTGGAGGAAATTATGGATTGGCAGTCGCTGGATCTTTTCAATCCCACTGAAGAGCATAAAATGCTCCGTGATACCCTAGCACAATGGGTGCAAAGTGAGCTGGAGCCCCAAGCTCACGAGCATGATCGCGAAGAAAAGTTCAACCTGGATTTGTTTAGACAGTTGGGTGAACTTGGTCTTTTGGGCATTACGGTTCCCGAGGTCGATGGAGGTGCTGGAATGGACCCTATCGCTGCAGTGATTGCCCACGAGGAGCTCTCTGTCTCCGATCCTGGGTTTGCTCTCGCTTATTTAGCCCACTCCATGCTGTGCGTGAACAATATGAGCGTGAACGCAACCAATGAACAAAAGCAAAAGTTCTTGCCTAAACTTTGTTCCGGAGAGTTTGTCGGTGCCATGGCCATGTCCGAGGCCAATTACGGAACTGATGCTTTAGGCATGGAAACCACTGCCAAAAAACAGGGTGATAAATACATTCTCAATGGCCAGAAGATGTGGATCACCAATGGTTGTGTGGATGACAGTGGGACGCCTGCCGACGTGGTTTGGGTTTATGCAAAAACCGGTGAATCCAATGGCCGCCCGCAAATTTCAACTTTCATCGTTGAAAAAGGAATGACAGGTTACAGTGTCGGACAAAAAATCATGGATAAGCTTGGAATGCGTGCTTCCAACACCGCAGAATTGGTTTTTGATAACTGTGAGGTTCCTGCAGCCAATCTTGTTGGCGAAGAGGGCGCCTCCACCCACCACATGATGGGTAACCTGGAAATCGAACGAGTCACCCTAGCGGCGATGTCCTTAGGGATCGCACGCCGATCCATTGAGATCATGAACAAATATGCCAACGAAAGAAAAGCTTTTGGCAAAAACATTTCTCGCTTTGGCCAGATTCAAAAATACATTTCGGAAAGCTATGCCCAGTACCAAGCCGCCAGATGTTATGTTTACGATGTGGCTAGAAAACTTAAAGTGAACGGGACAGGTAATCGCATTGATTCTGATGGCGTGAAGCTCATTGCTACCCCCATGGCGAAACAAGTGGCTGACAACGCCATTCAAGTTTTGGGTGGTTATGGATATGTGGGCGAGTACGTGGTGGAAAGGCTATGGCGGGATGCTAAACTGCTAGAGATCGGTGGCGGCACCCTAGAAGCCCACCAAAAAAATATCACCAACGATTTAGCCAAAAATATTTAAATGAAAGTTCTTCTGCAACGAGTGAAAAAGGCCTCGGTCAGTGTTGATGGCAAAGAGATCGCAAAAATTTCTGCTGGCCTCCTTGCCTTCGTCGGTGTGGAAAAGGGTGACGACTCCGCTTGTGCAGAAAAGCTCTGTGAAAAACTTCTCAATTATCGAGTTTTTAGCGACCAGGACGATAAAATGAATCTGTCCATACTCGACACCCATGGCGAGTTGCTTCTGGTGTCCCAGTTCACTTTGGCGGCCAATACGCAAAAAGGACGGCGACCCAGCTTTGATTCTGCCGCCCCACCTGAAATGGGTCGAGCCCTCTTTGATGAGCTTGTCGAACTCTGTCGAGAAAAAGCTCCTGTCCAGACAGGTGAATTTGGTGCCAGTATGCAGGTCGCCCTGATTAACGATGGTCCGGTGACCTTTTTGCTCGAAGCTTAAACACCAAAGATCAAACAGTCCTGAAAGAATTATGCGAACTCAGCCTTGGCAGTGGCTTGGCTATTGAAAATCTGCTAATTTACCCCCATGAAAAAAGACATTTACCTGGATTATCACGCCACCACTCCGGTGCTCCCCGTGGTTGCGGAAGCCATGGCCCCCTATCTGAGGGAGCACTTTGGTAATGCGAATTCCAACCACAAATGGGGCTGGAAAGCAGAAATGGCAGTGAGCAAAGCCTCCCGCCAAGTCGCTGATTTGGTGGGGTGCGAGCCCTCCCAAGTCTATTTCACCAGTGGCGCCACAGAGAGTATCCACTGGGCGATTATCGGCTGGGCTGATCAAAACCCCGGTGGAACCATCATCACCACCGCCACGGAACACAAAGCCACCTATGGGGCCTGTGAATGGGCTGAGAAACTGGGCTGTAAAATAATAATTGTTCCCGTGGATGAGTTTGGATTTGTGCAAATAGATGCTATAAAAAAAGAGCTCGGCAAGGGCCCCGCTTTGGTTTCCGTCATCCACGGAAACAACGAGATCGGGACCATCAATCCCATTGGGGATATCGCCAAACTTGTTCATAGCTATCCAAACAGCTTTGTCCATGTGGATTGCGCCCAGTCTGTTGGAAAAATCGAAGTGGATTTCAAAGCTATGGATTTAGATTATCTCTCTTTTTCGGGACACAAGCTCTACGCTCCCAAGGGAGTGGGTGGCTTACTCGTAAAAGATCCAGAGTCATTGTCTCCCCTTTTTATTGGCGGAGGCCAGCAGCGGGGATTGCGTGCCGGCACCATCAATGTGCCCTCGGTGGTGGGCCTGGGAGCGGCCTGCCAGTGGTGTAATCAGCACCTGGACGCGGAAAAAGCGCGTCTTTCACAGTTGAGAGACTCCATGATCGAACGGCTTCTCACAACTGATCAAGTTCTATTGAATGGTCACCTTCAGCAGCGCCTCCCCTACAATATCAGCCTCACTTTTGAGACCACCACCATGGATAAACTACTATTAAAACTAAACAATATAGCCTTCTCATCAAGTTCAGCTTGTGCTTCAAAAAAACCTGAACCCAGTCATGTTTTAATGGCCATTGGCCGCAGCCCCGAGCAAGCGAGCCGCACTCTGCGCTTCGGATTGGGTCATGATACCACCACCGAGGAAGTGGAAATCGTGTGTTCTCTCCTTATAGAGCTGCTCGCAGAAGCTGATCCCTTTGCAAGACCCTAAAGATTTGGTAAAATCATTTTATGGTTCAAATTACTGAAAAAGCTGCCAAACAAATCCGCCGCCTTAAAGAGGATGAAGACAAACCCACGAAGTCCTTTTTACGAGTGCTCGTATCCAAAGGTGGATGCTCAGGCATGTCCTACAAATTGGATTTCGACCAAGAGACGAAAGAGGGCGACAAAGTCTTCGAAAGCTTTGGCGAAAAGATCGTGGTGGACACCAACAGTTATCTTTATCTTATTGGGATGACTCTCGACTTTGAAGGCG
>JAGQZY010000119.1 GCA_020435205.1 Bdellovibrionales bacterium
AATTAAAATTTCCCTATCTTCACCAAATTTCTTTAGAAAATGGTAGGCAAGAACCTCAATATCTTCTTTTCTTGAATTAAGATCAGGAAGCTCAACACAGATTCTATTAATTCTATAGTAAAGATCCGGCATAAAATCACCGGAGCTTACCAAATCTTTAAGTTTAGAGTTTCCAGCACAAACGATTCTAGCAGTGGATTTTTTAATATCTGTAGAGCCAGACTTTCTATATGACCCATCTTCTAAAAATCTAAGGAGTTTTTGTTGAACTCTCATGGGCATATTATGAATTTCATCTAGAAATAAAGTTCCCTCATTGGCAGCTTCAATTAAACCAATAGTATTAGAAACATCAGTAAACTTTCCTTTTTCTGTACCAAAAAGCTCTGCTTCTAACGTGGTGTCATTGTTATTGTATTGACCACAATTTATTTCCATAAACTTTCCTTTTCTCTCTGAAAGTTTATGAACACCCTTGGCTGAAAGCTCTTTTCCTGTCCCTGTTTCCCCAAGAATAAGAACTGTATGTTTTGTGGGAGCCGCTTTAATCAACATATCACAAGCTTTTTCAAGCTCCATTGATCTTCCAACCATATTCATCAATTTAATGGGTTCAGGGACAAGAAACTTTGACCTTCTTTTGGAAAGATTTTCTCTAATCTCAAATTCTCTTAAGGCATCTCTTGATGACTCAACAACCTTACTCCAACAATCATCACCTTTGAAAATACAGTTATCGGCTTTTGCAATAAACCATTTCCTTAATGTTTCATCACTTTTATCACCAGAAATCATAATGACTTTAATCGTGTCATTTAGCTTTTTAAAATCAGAAATATAATCTGATCCATAAGCAACAATATCGCCGCTTTTGTTTTTGAAATTATGATCCATAAAGACAATAGCAATATTAAATGGATTAAGTTTTGCAGATTTTAGGGCATCTACTGGATTATTAAAAAAATCTACAGACTCAGAAATTTCCTCTAGAAATTCTGCACATATATCCTCAGTAATTTTATCATCATCTATGACTATTACTCTTGGTTTCAAAATAGCCTCCCACTTATTAACAGTTCAATAAGAGTGCCAAGTTGAAATGCAATTTATGGTGTTAGAAGAGTTTTTCTGTTTACTAAAAGCAAAATTATTTGCGTTTCCCCTTAATTCCACGCAAAAATAATTGCCTTTGTTTTTCTATAAGCTCGTCGGCTATTCACAAGGTGCTGTTTTTTCTGATATTCTCCCCATTCTCTCTTAAAGCAAACTTTTTTGCTTTGGCACAAACGAACTATATATATTCAAATTGAGGTAATCAAAGATTATTTACCAAATAGCGAGTAACTACACACATCTTGAAGTTTTTTCACTATTTAAGAGCACGACTCTTCACAATCGTCAATTTCTCAAATTTGATGAAAACGTATCGGCTGAGTTTTACTTGAGCTTGGTTACTTTTTAGAGGAGACGTTGATTTAGTAACCAAAACATTAGGATTTTTAACTTTAGCTCGAAATTTGCCTTTGATTTTTATAAAAACAAAACAAAAAGTAACCAAAAAGCTCAAAATCAGAGCCGATTTCGTCAAGTAACCACTGTTTTTGGTTACTGAAATTGAACCACCTACTCTAATAAGCTAAAATTACTGAGTTTTGTTGACCATGAAAATACGAAAAACGACTTTTATTGCCTATTTTTTATCAAAGATTTTTCAATGGCATTTAATCGCTCAATTAGCAACTCGATCTGCTTTTCTTTCTCTTCATTTTTTGATTTTAGAGAAGCTATCTGACGATCTTTTTCATCTAATCTACGATTCTGAGCCTCATCAGCAGAGCTTAGATTAATATAAACATTTCCTGTCGCCAGTAAGTAACCAATCGGCTTATTGTCATGTGTAAAAACTTTACCTTCTTTTACGATCACCTGATCTTCAACAAAAGGAACCTGACCCACCAAAGCCACAAGCACCGTGTCCTTATTTTTAGCCAACTTTGAGTTACCAATAACTCCAGGATCGGTTGAAACCAATCCAATGAGATAGTCTCCCAGTCTATAGCCCCTAACTTTGCCAGAATTTGCGTTTAAACCGACGAGATCGCCCTCTGAGAGGTTTTCCTCGGCCTCGAAATACTCAGCATAGTCAGCACCCGTATTTAGCGTCGTTTCAGCCGAGATTTCTCCGCCAGCAGGGACCGCACTACAAGTTCCATCACTGGTTACACACACGCCTCCACCTGCTCCAGAACCGTTAATATGTAGCTTAGAGGCAGGCCCTGTAGTCCCAATTCCAACATTCCCCGAGGATGTAATTTGCATTTTTGAAGCTGAGCCTATGTGACCAAAGCGAATTGCATTTCCTGGAGAAACGGCAATTCCCATATCTGATGAGTTGGATCCGGTCAGTCCAGCCGATAAAGCAGCACCGATATTCCCACTAAAGGTGGCTCCTGATCCATTGAAGCGAATGCTTGGACCATTAGCGCTAGTGGAATCCACTAATAAAGGTTCATTTCCTGCGGCGGCAATATGAAGAGGAGCAGAAGGACCACTTGTACCAACTCCGACGTTTCCAGCAGGATCAATACGCATGCGTTCAGCGGTACTCGTTGCTCCATCATTAGTTGTAGCAAATACCATATAGTTTCCATTGGCTGTTGCTGACCAGGTTTCACTGGCACTGATTTTTATATATCCTTTGTCAGTGGTAAAGCCTGAACCTGTATATCCTCGTCCCGCCAGTCCTACAAGACCTTGACCTGCCGTTGGAGGTGTGGGGGATGCTTCAGTGCCACCCGCGCGATAACCTAAAAATTCGGGGAAGATGGCACCATAGGAAGTCACCGAAACACCGGGCGCCGTTTCGCTTGCAATACTTAATGCCAAAGTTGGATTCGTCGTCCCGATACCGACGTTAGGAACCAATGATTTTTCGTGTAAACCGAAAAAGTTTTTTAAGTCGTTGAGATTCATTGAAAAACGAATGACCTCGACGCCTTAGCAAACTTTTTTAAGCCGAAGATCTCGTGCGAAGAATGTCTCCTGCTAATCTCGATTTTCATCCGTTTTCGTCTATTTTCGGACAGAAACCGGAC
The DNA here is from genome assembly GCA_020435205.1 of Bdellovibrionales bacterium. GTDB lineage: Bacteria > Bdellovibrionota > Bdellovibrionia > Bdellovibrionales > JAGQZY01 > JAGQZY01. Next base: position 3,096 of record JAGQZY010000119.1, read on the forward strand.
AGCCATCGTGCCAATAATCATTTTTTACGGCATCGGCACGATGCTTATTTTGGATGATTTCCCATCACGTTGATGTTTAGGAATAGTTGTAGAGAGATTTCTCGCCAAAAGGGTGCGTTAGCTTCAACTCAGGAAAGAGAGGTAACTTATGGGCCAATCAGTCTCATTTCGGTCTAAAACGCGGAATTTCACCACCATTTTCAGATGCTATATTCATGGTTGACAATATAGCAAATATGCCATATAGTGAGTTTGTGAGCTGGAAAGTGAACGTCTCAAAAAAGGCAGCTAAACGGGCAAAGAAGTTACCTAAAAAGGTCATGGATCTTTTCGAGGTTTTACTTTTGGACTTAGCGAAAATCGGACCCGCACAGCCTGAATGGGGCAATTACTCAAAGCTCACACACGATCGCTATCATTGCCACCTGAATTACAGTTTTGTGGCCGTTTGGGAAGTGATTGATAAGGAAATCCGAATTCTGGAGGTAACGTATGTCGGTAGTCGTGAAGACGCCCCTTATTAAAATCGAAGTCACCGAAGGAAAAAAGCGGAAGCTGTATCTCGTTTCGGCTAAAAGCGCACATGCCGTTGAAACTCTCCTTGGACAACTCGACGAGAGCGAGGAAGGTTCCATTCCCGCGACGGAACTCTTCCCTAACTTGGGTGATCCGAAGAAGACCCCCGGCATTGCTCTCCGTGGAGTGCGCTTGCGCCTTGATATGACTCAGAAAGAAATGGCTGATAAGATCGGAGTCAGCCAGGGCGATCTTTCCAAGATGGAAAAAGGCGAACGCCCCATCGGAAAGAAGCTCGCTATGCGGATTGGTAAAGCGCTTCGTATTGATTATCGCCGCTTTCTTTAAGAGATCTCAATCAAGATCGCGGAATCCCGCATCCAGATCAGGCTCGCCACTGTCATCGTCGCGCGCGTTTTCTGGACTGCGACCGAGCGACATGATCGTGGGCTTCATGCCGTCGAAATACTCCGTCTCAAGGATGTGCGGCACGGGGCAATTCTCGATGATCTGCGCTTTGATGTAGGCGACGGTTTTCCAATCGAGATTTTTCGACTTAGGGATTTTACGCCACTCGATCTCCCTCTTAAATCCAGTCACGGGGTCTACGGCGAAAAGCACACTTTTCCATACGGCGGATTGGTAGCGCCAAAGCCCTCCCAGCGCGACACTACCGCGAAGGTATTTGCGCGGAATCCTCTTCGGTGACATCCATTCAAACTCTTGAAATTCCACTTTGAACCTGAGAACGGCGACACGCAGGCGGCTGACAAGCGAATTGAGCGTGATTCCGAATTTCTCAGCCGCCGCTTTTTTGGATAGGCGGTCCTGGTTCATGTAAACGCATTCAAGGGCTTCCTTCTGTTTGGCGGTGAGACCGTTCCACACTTTGTAAAAGCGCGCCCAGACGTTCACGGCATCAGTGGGCGAAGTTTCCCTCACGATCGCCAGCCGGCGCTGGACCGCCGGTATATGCGAAAAATAATTCCCAATCAAAACGCGGAGGTGTTTTCGCAAAGTCAGGCGCTCGATCCGAAACTGAGCGAACGTGTAATGTGGAAACGCCATCTCAAG
>JAGQZY010000011.1:0-27196 GCA_020435205.1 Bdellovibrionales bacterium
AAGAATTTAAAGGAACGGGTAATGCTGAGATCCATTTAGATCGCAAGCTTATGGATAAAAGGATTTTCCCTTGCATGGACATCAATAAGTCTGGAACCCGTAAAGAGGATTTGCTGATCGGTAAAGCCGACCTCAACCGTCTGTGGATTTTGCGAAAAGTATTGGCCCCTATGAACGTCATCGACAGCATGGAATTTCTGCTCGATAAGCTCAAGGATGCTAAAACCAATGCCGACTTCTTGGCTGGCATGGGGCAATAAAGCCCTGTATTTAGTTAGGATTTTGTCAGGGCAGGCTAGATCTAGAGATTTTTCTGTGGAAAGCCCTGTGGATGGAGGCCTTTTCCTGTGCATAACCCGAAAATTATTGAAAAACCCCTCGACTCGCCTGGGGTCCTGTGTTAGTTTCTGCCCTCAATTTGGAGTAAAGCGTTATGAAAGCTGAAATTCATCCCACCTATTATAGCGATGCAAAAGTCACCTGTGTTTGTGGAAACACGTTCACAACAGGGTCTACCTTAAAAGAGCTCAATATCGATATCTGCTCCGCTTGCCACCCATTCTATACAGGCAAACAGAAGCTTGTTGATACTGAAGGCCGCGTAGAAAAATTTAAAAAGAAATACGCTAACTTCTATAACAAGAACCAAAGCAACTAGGGCCTTTGGGTCCCCTATCCTTGAGTACCAAAAAATAATGTTTCCAGTCCCCCAAAGGGGATCCATTTTGTATTCATATATTTTTAACTCAAAATTTAGGGTCATCCATGTTTGAAAAACTCAACGACGTAGAAAAAAAGTTCGAATCTATACTGCATCAACTGCAGAATCCTGACGTTATTAATGACCAAAATAAGTTTCGCGCCCTCATGAAAGAGCAGGCAGAGCTGGAAAAAGTGGTTAAAATCTTTCGTCACTACAAAATGCTGCAAAAAACCATTGCTGATAGCAAAACTCTCCTTGCCGAAGAAAAAGACCCTGAAATGCGAGACATGGCTAAAGAGGAGCTTGATGAGGCCGAACGAGAAATGGTCGATATCGAACAAGAACTTAAAATTGCTATGCTCCCCAAAGATCCTAATGACGACAAAAATGTGATTTTAGAAATTCGTGCCGGAGCGGGCGGTGACGAAGCCGGTCTATTTGCCGAAGAATTATTCTCTGCCTATACTCACTTTGCTGCCGACCTTGGTTTTAAAGTCGAAATTTTATCGATTTCTCCAGGGAATGCTGGCGGTTACAAAGAGGTGGTGGCGATGATCAGTGGTGATCAAGTTTACTCGCGCTTAAAATATGAAAGTGGTGTGCACCGTGTGCAAAGAGTTCCAAAAACGGAATCCCAGGGGCGAGTTCATACCTCCACAGTCACTGTAGCTGTGATTCCAGAGGCGGAAGAGGTGGAGGTTTCTATAAACCCAAAAGACTTGCGCATTGATGTAATGAGGGCGAGTGGAGCTGGTGGTCAGCACATTAATACAACGGACTCAGCCGTTCGTATTACCCATAATCCAACGGGTGTTGTTGTTTACTGCCAAGAGGGTAAATCTCAGCATGCCAATAAAGATCGCGCCATGAAGATTTTGATGTCTCGATTAAAAGCCATGGAAGAAGAAAAGGCCATTAAAGAGGCTTCCGATGCCAGACTTTCACAAATTGGAACGGGTGATCGTTCTGAACGAATTCGGACTTATAACTTTCCACAAAGCCGTGTGACTGACCACCGTATTGGTCTAACCCTCCATTCCCTCGATGATGTTATGAAAGGAAACCTGGCGCAAGTGGTGGAGCCGGTGATCACCCACTACCAAGCCGAAGCCTTAAAACAATCCGAGGCCCAATGACCATTGAGCAAATGATTCAGCAAGCTCTCTCCGAAGGAGGCCATGTCCCTCGGCGAGATGTTGAAGACCTTCTTGCTCACTTACTAGGAATGAGCTGGAGTGAGCTATTGGTGGGCAAAGACAAAGAAGTTAGCGAGGCTGCACTTTCCGATTGGAACCATAGCTGGTCGCGACTCAAACAAGGTGAACCTTTGGCCTATATCACCGGCTCTAAAGAATTTTACGGGATTGATTTTTATGTGAACCCCTCGGTACTTATTCCTCGTCCAGAGACGGAACTCATCATTGAAGAATTTTTAGACCGAAATGACCTTTCCAATCCCAAGATTTTAGATTTGGGCTGTGGGTCGGGTTGTATTGGTTTAACTGTGGCAAAGAAGGATCCTCCATCGGAAGTGTATCTCATTGATGTCTCACCAGCTGCGATCCTTGTCGCTGAAAAAAACAAATTACGATTGGGTATTGAAAATGCCACCCTTATTGAGGGCGAGGTGGGGAGCCCTCAATTTTCCATTTCATCGCTAAAGGGCCAGGTAGACTTTGTACTAGCGAACCCTCCCTATATCGAAAATGGCGATAAAAGGGTCTCTCAGAGTGTTGATCAATATGAACCTCACTTGGCCCTCTATACAGATAACAAAGGGATGAACTGGATTCACAAGTGGCTCACATGGAGTTATGATTATATGAAGCCTGAAGCCATTGGAATATTTGAGTTTGGTGAAGGACAGGCAAAAGATGTGTGTGCAGCCGTCAAAAAGGAAAACTACCGACTTCTTGAGGTTATCAAAGATTATTCGGATATAGAGCGTTTGGTTGTTTTTCAAAGGTGAGGTGATTCATGGATAAAATGGCAGTCATTGGTGGGGTCGCTTTAAAAGGTGAGGTGAAAGCCAGTGGTGCAAAAAACTCTGCACTGCCACTCATATTTTCTACCCTCCTTTGTGAAGGGACCCATCAGTTAAAAAATGTTCCGAATCTTATGGATATTGGATCGGCCAATCGCCTCATGGAGTCACTGGGGTGCAAAGTGGATTTTGCCAATGGTGAATTGACCATTGATGTTCCACAACAGCTGGAAACCTTAGCTCACTACGATCAGGTTCGTAAAATGCGAGCTAGTATTCTGGTGCTTGGCCCTCTGCTTGCCCGTTTTGGCAAGGCGAAAGTGAGCTTGCCCGGAGGCTGTGCGATTGGTGCGAGGCCTATAGGTTTCCACTTGGATGCTCTTGAAAAAATGGGAGCCAAAATAAAAGTAGAGGGTGGTTATGTTATCGCCGAGTGTGAAAAACTAAAAGGAAGTAAGATTGAATTTCCCTTTGCTTCAGTGGGTGGAACGGAAAACATTATGATGGCGGCATCCCTTGCCGAAGGAGTTACCGAAATTCACAATGCCGCTCGTGAGCCAGAAATTGAAGATCTTGCCAATTATCTCAAAAAACTCGGAGCCAAAGTTGAAGGTGCTGGCTCTTCTGTGGTGAAGGTTACAGGTAGCACTCAACTTCGGGCCTCACAACATAGTGTCATCCCCGACCGCATTGAAGTGGGAACCTTGGTGGCTGCAGGCGCAATGACTGGAGGCCAAGTCAAAGTTCTTGATTGCCGCCCTCAAGATCTGGGAGCGTTTTTAGAGGCGCTTAAAAAAATTGGATTTCAAATTACCACCACAGAAGATTCCATCGAGGTATGCTGTGGGCAAGATTTAAGGCCCTTGGATATTGTGACAGAGCCTCACCCGGGGTTCCCAACAGATTTGCAAGCCCAGATGATGGCTCTCCTGACTCAAGTGGACGGCACCAGCCATATCAGCGAAACGGTTTTTGAAAATCGGTTTATGCATATTTCCGAGCTGGCGCGGCTGGGTGCCCATATCGAAGTGGATGGAAACACGGCAACGATCCACGGAAGCCAGGCGCCCTTGTTGGGGGCGCCGGTAATGGCCACAGATTTGCGAGCCAGCGCGTGTCTCGTGTTGGCGGGATTGGTCGCTCAGGGAGAAACCATTGTGAACCGCATTTATCACCTCGATCGAGGTTATGAAAAGTTAGAGGATAAATTATCAAAACTAGGTGCCAACATTCGAAGGATTAAAAACGAGGGATGAACAAAACAGTTCAATGGTTGATTCGCAACAAGGATGGGCGAGTTGATGGACCTTTTACCACGCAAGAGGTCCTTCGCAAGATCCATACTGGCATGTATATGGGGGAGGAATTTATTAGTCGCTTCCCCGCTGGTCGTTGGCACCCTATTTCTCGTAGAGAAGAGTTTTTTGATGCCCTTTTAGAGACTCTAGAAGGTGAAATGGGTTTAGGTGGCGAGGATGATGGCCCCCCTCCTGCATTTGAAGAAGACACACCCTTGGATGTGCCCCATGAGGTGCACGTCGAGGAAAACCCCACCCCCAAAGTTGGTAAAGCCGTTGCCGAAACTTTTGGAGGAAAAACGGCTATCGTGATTGAAGAAGAGCTCGAAGATCCTAAAAGGAAAAAGAAAAAAGGAAGGGCTGTCGTCGATGAAGCGGTTCGGTCCTCCAAAAAGAAAACTTCGTCGTCCCAAGGCAGCAAGGTCGAGCCAAAACTCAAAAAAAGATCAAAGCGTTCGAATCGTGCAAAACTGCAGTGGGCGATCTTTGCTGCTGTTTGCTTGATATTGTATTTGGTTATTTTTAAAAGCCCAACGGGACGAACGGGAGAGAATTTATTTCATCTCCGCAGGCCTACGGCCTATAGAGGCGAACCTATGACGAAGCAGCAGGTGAGCCGCACTATGGGGAGAGCCATCGTTCATTTTAGAAAAGATACTTTAGAAGATTACATTAAAGCGCAAGATGCTCTTATCGAAGTCATTGAAAAATCAAATTACCTAAAAGCCTACTCTTTACTGTGCATGACCTATCGCGAATTATGGCCCTACACTTACCAGGATGGGGACGATTATCGGGCCGTTGAAATTGTTTTGGGGCGTGCGCAAAAACTGAATCCAAAAGGGGAAGACTCAGCGACCTGTCTTGTTGTTAATCAATGGGTTAATGGTCGTTATGATGACGCCCTTCGTATTATGGACACCTATCTTAATGAAAGACCTGAATTGATATTTTTCAACCAAATGACAGGTGATATATATGCCAGTCGCAAAGAGTATGACCATGCTGCTAACTACTTTGCTCGAGTGCGTGAACTGTGGCAGCCACCTCCAGTTTGGTCCAAAACACTTTTGCAAGAAGCGCGAATGTATCGAAAGAGGCAAAGTTTTGGAAATGCAATTAAGCTTTACCGACGTTTACTTAAGGATAACCCGGGTCATGCGGTGGCTTTGATCGAATTAGGTTTAATAGAATTTGATCCCAATCAGGAGATTGAAAAAGCTCAAGGACATATTCGAAGTGGCTTGATTTCGGATCAATCCATACCTAAATCCATTGAATCAGAAGCCTATGTTGCTCTTGCCAAAATGGATGTTCTTAAGGGCGATCGTCGACAGGCGCTCAAGCATGCGCAAAAAGCCTTCTCGGCGGATTCTAGCAACCAAGAGGCGCGGGAGCTTGTGGTGGGTCTTGGGGGCCTAAAAGCCTTGAACGCAGTAACCATTGATAATGTAAACATGGTTTATATTGGAGAGCAATATATGAAAATGGGGAACTATGCTGCCGCCCAAGCAGAGTTCCGCGCTGCTTTTGAAGCCAACAAAGATAATGCTTTTGCTGCTCTCAGAGCTGGACAGGCTCTATGGCGTCTCAATCAAAGTAATGATGCTATCGCTTGGGTGAAAAAGTCAGTGATTGCTGATCCCAATTTTGTAAATAGTTATATTATTCTCGCGGACTACATGAGTGCTCGATATGACTATGTTAATGCTATAGCAACACTTAAGCAGGCGCTAAAAGTCAACCGTCACCACCATGGGATTTATCGAGGATTTGCGTTGGTAGAGTTAAGGCGAAGAAATTTTGATGGAGCCATTCGTTTTGCAAAAAAAGCTTTGGATCTTTACGACACAGACATTGAATCTATTTTAATTATGGCCAAGGCCTATCTAGGCATTGGTGATTATGAAGAGGCCTTCCAGTTTAGCCAAAGAGCCCTTGAGCTTGATTCCAGTAATGAGGATGCACAGGTTACTTATGCGCGCGTTCTTATTGGTTTACAAGGGACGCAGGCGGGCATCGATCGCCTCAAAGCCTTGATCGCTAGCTTTGATAAAGTGGTCTATATTCGCGCTTTGGGGGAAGTCCTGATGGATGAAGAAAGGTTTAGTGAAGCGATTCAAGCGTTCAATGAGGCGCTTTCTAAAGATCCGAAGAATAAGCCAACACTTATGGCTTTTGCTAAGCTGATGCAGAGGCAAAAAGAATATTCTGGGGCTCGCGATTTCTTTTTGGAAGCTGCGGCGATCGATCCCTCAGATGCAGAACCTCTTTTCTTAACAGGAAAACTTTACTTAGAGTCAGACCAACAAGCCTTTGCTTTGCAGCAATTTAACCGCGTGATCGATGTCAATCCAAAATACCCTTTAGCCCACTATTACACCGGCCGTGCTATGCTAGGGATGGGGCAAAAAGAAAAAGCTTTGGCCATGGCGATTGAGGAGCGAAAGATAAATCCTGATATCCCAGAATCCTATTCGCTGGCCGCGGATGCCTACTATGAAATGGGACAATATTCGATGTGTGTGAAAGAGAATCAAAACGCCATTAACAAAGGGCGGACTACAGCGGATGCATACATTGCCTTGGCCCGTTGCCAGCGGCTCTCGGGTGCATTGGATGCAGCCGAAACCATGTTAGACCAAGCCTCGAAACTTGAGTCTGGAAATCCAAATATTTATAAAGAGCTGGGAGCCCTTTACCACGCTCAAGGTTCTCGAGATAAAGCGGTGGAAGCCTATGAGCGCTATTTGTTGCTCAATCCCCAAGCTAAAGATAGGTTGTCAATTAAGAATGCCATCCGAACCCTTGAATCAGGAGGAAAATAATGGCTGAGCTGATTAATAAAATGCAATTTCAAGTGAAAAAATCATCCAGTGATTTCGGGACCTATCTTTTTAGGGTACTCACTGGCGGATGGGTTGGAATGGTTATGGCCCATATTTTTCAGATGATTTTTGGCTTTGGAAACTATTTATTCTTCTTTATTATTGTTTTAATGACTGGAGCGGTCTTAAAAATTACCAAGGGTTGGGGCTTCGTCTCTGTCATTGTATTTAATTTGTTTTGTATCTTGCTTGGGGTCCTCTTTCGAATGTATATCATGGTGGCACCAGGAGCTTAGGAGTCGATCCATGATCTATGTAAAAAATTTAGAGGATGAAGTTTATTTGCAAGCTTATCGACAGAGTTTGGCTAACCGTGGAGGGGACAGCGCTCTCCTCGATCAAGCGATTGAAATGAACCTTTTACGAAAAAAAAGAACGCAAGAGCTTGAGACTAAAAAGGCTGAACAAAAAAAAGCCTCTGAACAAATTGGGTCTAAAAAGAAGAAGGGTGAAGATGCAAGTAGCGAAATGGCTGCTGTGCAAAAACTCAAAGAAGAAATCAAGGGCCTTGAAGAAAGTTTTGAGGAGGCTAAAAACTCATTAGACTCTATTTTGTTGCAATTGCCCAATAAAGTGCACGAATCCGTGCCCGTAGGTAAAAGTGATGCCGATAATCGAGTCGAGCGCACCGTGGGGGAAAAGCCAAGCTTTGCCTTTGCGGCCAAGGCTCACCACGAAATAGCAGAGGCTATGGGTATTGTGGATTTTGAGAGGGCCAGTAAAGTGGCTGGAGCCCGGTTTTCCTTTCTTCTCCATTGGGGGGCAAAGCTTGAACGTGCATTGATGAACTTTATGCTCGACTTGCACACGGATGAACATGGTTACAAAGAAGTGATTCCCCCTTACTTGGTCAATACAGAAAGTATGTATGGAACGGGTCAATTCCCCAAGTTCCAGGAAGATGTTTTTCATATTAAAAATTTCCCTTTTTATTTGATCCCAACGGCTGAAGCTCCAATGACGAACTATTATCGTGATGAGATGCTCAATGAAGAGGATCTTCCCCAGCGATTTGCGGCCTACAGCTCTTGCTTTCGTTCGGAGGCGGGTAGTTACGGAAAGGACACAAAGGGTCTTATTCGGCAACATCAATTTGAAAAAGTAGAATTGATGACTTTCGTGCATCCCGATAAAAGTTATGAAGAGCACGATCGCCTAACCCAAAATGCCGAAGAAGTCCTAAAGCGATTGGAACTTCACTACCGTGTCTCTACATTGTGTACCGGTGACATTAGTTTTGGAGCAGCAAAATGTTATGACATTGAGGTTTGGCTGCCGGGAGAGAATGCCTACCGAGAGATCAGTTCTTGTTCCAATTTTGAAGACTTTCAAGCAAGACGGATTAATACTCGCTTTCGGCCCAAAGGAGGCGGTAAACCTCAGTATGTCCATACTCTGAATGGGTCGGGACTTGCAATCGGCCGAACGGTGATCGCCGTGATTGAAAACTATCAACAAGAGGACGGATCGATCCGCGTGCCTAAGGTTTTGCAAAAATACTTGGGAACAGAAATTTTAAAATAAGAAACTTGCTCTGCACATTATTTGAGCAGGCGCCTTGTCGTCGACGCGCTAGGGCCTAGCCTTTAGTGTTGACTCTTTTTGGCCTCATTGATGTCATTCTTTAAATACTTAATTTAAAGGAGATATGACATGAAACACGTGCGTTTACTTTCTGCGTTCGTAATGCTGGCAACACTAATTCCAAGTACTTCCTGGGCAACCAAAGCACGCCTTTCCGCTTTGCAAGGGGCACGATTCCTGACAGATAGCCAATTGGTTTTTCAAAATCCTGGCCAAATTATGAGACTGGGTAACTACGTTACTTATGAATTTGGTGGAACCTCTACGACTTCTAGTCCTAAATCCGAGGGCGGAATTTATAATGGTATGTACGGCGGTCAAGTGGGTATTTACTTAGGTCATATGAGTGCCGACCAAGCAATTTTTAGAACGGCAAATGGTTTTTTACTTGAGGAAAACCCAGTTGAACTTTTTTATGGTCGCGATAACTGGGCTGTAAGCCTTGGATACTCGTCGTCGGATAAAAAGACCACAGCTGAAAAGCAACAGTCCATTGTCCTCCGCTATGGTATCGATGCCGACGAGTGGGAGGCTTGGGTGAATGCGGAAATTATTCAAAAGGCTGATAAAAATAATGATGAGTATAAGGGGGCCCCAATCATCACTGCTGGCGGCGAAAAACACCTAGATGGTGATCTCTATGTAAACGGTCTCATCAAGTACGGAACTGTTAAAAATACCATTAGCGGAACTTCAACAGATACCGATGTTCTTGGAGGAGAGATTGGCATTCTCAATCGATCCATAAAAACAGATAAGGCCTCAATCTATTATGGCCCTAAGTTTCGTTATGCAGAAGCTGATGTTTCTGGAAAAAAAGTATCTTCTTATGATCTTCCCTTTTATATTGGGATGACTTATCAAGCTCTCTCTTGGTTAGAAGCCCGAGCCTCAGTGTCACAAAACTTAATTATTGGCCAATCTAAAGACGAAACCCAAACGCCAGCTCCAGCCAATGAGTCCGATACCATTGGAAACAACACGACAGTTGCCACAGGGATTGGAATTCAGCTTGATAAGTTTCAATTGGATGCAACATTTGCCGGGTCGACCACTGGCCAATTTAACGGAACAGCCATTCTTGCTAACTTAGCTATCGTTTACGGTTTCTAATTTTAAGAAAGGTTTTACCAATGAAAAAGACAATAGGATTAATCATATTCTTGTCGTCGTTACTCAGCAGCTGTGGCGGGGCCGTTATTGGTCCAACTGCGGCTTCTGGAGCGATCACTTCAACGACAGAGGCACAAACTGTGAAAACAGGTTTTGATGCTTTATTGGCTAGAATTACCCCAGCGAACTTGCAAAGTCCTGGAAACATAGCCACTGTTCCTGGTGTGACGACTTCGGCCATCAGCCCAAAGGCCGCCTCAGCCTTTGATGCTTGTACGACGATTACGCCAACCACAGCCGTTGATGCTGACGGTGACGGAGTCGCTGCCAGCAAAAAATACGAGTACAATTGTATTGGAGTGGCTGAACCAGGTCACCCCGCTGAAAACCGTTTGGGGACAATCACCATTTCTGATGATGATACAGTTCCCGCAAGTCAGGGTGGAGCCTACTCTTTTGCCTATGACGTGCAGTTTAGTAGTTCGCACTATCAGTCCACGTGGGAGGGAGAATTTAGCCTGACCAGAGATCAAGGAAAGTTAACCTATGGGTCCCGTTTTAAAGCTTTCTTCAGTGAAAGCGACTATGCTGGTACATGGGAAAGCAACTACACCTATGAGTTAAATCCAACGGACCCAGCGAGTCCATGGGATGCGGGCACTGCGGCTATGAGTGGATTTTATCGCTTACAAGCATCAGGTACTGTGAGTAACCAACATGTCGACTACGACTACACTTGGGAAATGAGCTCTGGAAACTTAGAGTATGAGCAAACTGGAACTTCTGGCTGTGTCAATTACTACAAGAATGGATACATCCAATTTAAAGACGCGGGTAACAATCTTATCCGTTATGAGTTCACTTGTTCTGCTGTCAGCTATTCCCTTAATGGAACTGCGATCCCTTAGTCAAAAATCGTAACCAGGTCCTTTAGTGGCCTGGTTATGAAGTCTTTTTAAAAAAACCAAAGTAACTGTGCAAGGGTAGCTCCATCGGGCCGGATGATTGGCATCACTTCTGGTTCCCAAAGTGGTGTGGCCTGACTTTGTTGCACACTTTTAGATTTGCGGCCAACTTTGGCGACAGATTTACCAAAAACGTATCCCATGGCAACGCCAAGAGGGTAGTCGCCAGCCCAATGAACATCACTATTCACCATTTGCCAACCTAGTGCAGAAACCAAAAGAATTTCGGCAGGCAGCAAATAGCTTTCATATTCTGGATAGTTAGTGCGGATAACAGTAAAAGTTAGCGTCGCGGTCATGATGTGACCACTGGGGAAGGCATCATAGCGTTCATGATCCTTGTTATAGGCTGGAATGCTCGGAAAGGGTCTCCAGGCTCCTCCAGGTTCAGTTTGTTTGACGGGGCCTTCGCGACCGAAGACGCGCTTTAAACCCTGGCTGGCGATAGTGGAAAGAGTGAAACCCTGGACAAGTTGTAGGCTCGTGTTGAGTGCTCGCACATTCCCAGCAAAATAACCCGACGCTAAAAAAGAGGCTGCCACCGTGCCGTGCAGCCAACCATCTCCGAGAAAATACAATCCCGATTCAAAATCTTGTGGAGCTCTAAAGAGTTCCAGTTTTCCAATTTGGATGATGGGCTTGTATTGATTTGAATTTTCATAGCCCAAATGGCGGCCCTGCTTTTGAACCTCATCCAAAATATCTTGATCATAGTGAATAAGAATGAGCGAGCTCGATATAATACCCAGCCAAGGCAGAATAGCCTCCTTACTAAAGCTGGTTTTCAAAATATCCAAGGAGGTTTCTGGCATCGTGGTAATAACTTCAGTAAAATCCATTTTGGTAAATTCAGATTCTATACTGGGATTATCACAACGTCCTACACTAGAGTGAAGAATCAAAAAGAAGACAGCAGTCACAAATACGCGCATGATGGCCTTTCTTCCTTAACTAGGAAGTTCAATGAGCCCAGGACTAACTTTTATTGTCTATGAAAGTGAGGTAAATTTCAAATCTATAATGGGAGGATATCCCTGCCTATAAGCGGGTCTTGAAGGGTCCTGGGGTGGGGATGGGTGAGTGCTTTAGTGGTCCTTATTTTTGCCAACGTCCATTGATTTTTTCAGGTGCTCCTCGGCTACAGCACCATCTAGTGTAGACCGAAAGGCCTCTGAGCCGTAAAAGTCTTGGGCAAACTTAAATTTGGTATTGGCTAATGTGGTTGCGGCTCTCTCAAATAACTTTGGATAAGAGGTTTCTTCTGCGTCCTCATCACAAATCCAAACTGAGGGAACTGGCTGAGTATCAAAAGGGCGTTTGCAATCCATTTTCACGGCTAATTTTTTAAAAATTTCAACAAATTCAGTGCAAATTTCTTCTTTCGAGAGAGTTCGGCAAGCTTGCTCGGTCTCTCTAAATTTTTTGCATAATGTGTGATCGGCACAATACTGAAAAGGTTTCTCTTCTTTGTTGGAAGGCTCCTGACTCAAGTTCTTAGAGCTTTCATGTATGGCTTCAGGGTTTGGCTTTTCGATCTTTGTGCAGCCAATGATTGGGAACATAGAAATGAAAGCCATAGAAAAAAGAAATTTATGAAATTGTGTCACAGTTAACCTCAGCTGACGTAGGAGTTTTCACCTTAAATATAAACTATGCACTCAGATTGTCATATCATTTATTTGGATGGTTAGAAACCCAATGAAGAGTGCCGATAGGTTAACAGTTCTTTCATTTCAGGAGATAAAAGTTCAACTCAGGGGTAGTGCCATTTGACATTGGACTTAAATTAGAGAGGATAAGGACTATGAAATACTTACCGAAATCTTATTGTTTTCTGTTATTTCTTGTAGGGTCAACGTCATTTGCCGACTGTGACTTAAAGGTGGCAACATCTGCTGGTCAGTACCTAGAGGTTCTTGAAAAAGCAGAGTTGAGAAAATATCAAAATAGTAGTGTTTGTGAAGTGCTAAGCTATGAGTTTAACAACTGCTCAAAAAAACAAAAGAAGGTGTTGGCATCTCATTTTAATTTAAAAGAAGTTTTAGGTAACTATTGTCAACCTCTCCTTCCTCCGCCGAGAAATCATTCTTATAAAGATATTCCTATGAAAGGAATCGAACTCTTTAGTTGGCAAGAGCCCTATGGATATATATGGTATACTTTGTTACCAGGAACCAACCGACTAAAACGGGTTGAAGAATTAACAGGTAGTAAGATGAATCTTGGTCAACTCATTGAAGAGATAGCCTTTTTGCCTCCAAAAACAGAAATCACCTGGAATAATTTGGTTGTGGTAGAAGATGAGGGCAAATCAAAAGTTACCTTTTTGCTTCCAGACGAAAAAGTAAAAAAGACAATCTTAAAAAAGGCTGCGGCTTCAAAATTAAAAATAGCAATTGTGAGATAGTGTTGCCTAACCCATTTCAGTTGGCAGATGGATTGCCAGTTATGTGATTTCAGTGGGTTAAGTGGTTAACTAGGGAAAAGTCAGGTTATAACTATCTTAGATTGCTTGGCTCAGGCCAAATGATATTCTGTTTAGGCTATAGGGTAACAGGTATTTAAATGTCTAACAGGTATCAACGAAGTTCCACAGCTATATTACCAGTAAAAAAAACTCGTCTTTGTACGGCACTCATAAGCCGTCTAGAGGAGGGTTATTCAAAACAAGATTTTTATTCCGATGTTTTAGCGGGAGCTATCGTTACCCTAGTGGCCATACCCCTTGCTATGGCTTTAGCAATTGCAAGTGGGGTGCCTCCTCAACACGGTTTATACACAGTCATTATTGGAGGTTTCGCTATTGCTTTGTTTGGCGGGTCTCGCCTACAAGTGTCCGGGCCTACAGCAGCTTTTGTGGTGGTTCTCTTTCCTGTGGTGCAAAAATTTGGATTAGGTGGGCTGTTGCTTTCTGGATTTATGGCCGGGTTGATTTTGATGACCATGGGGTTTGCAAGAATGGGCCGGTTGATTCAATTTATTCCTTATCCTGTTACAACGGGTTTTACCTCTGGGATTGCTGTTGTAATTGCAGTCCTCCAAGTGAAAGACTTTTTTGGGCTTCAAATTGTTGAGTTACCACAAGATTTTTTTAGTAAGCTTCTTGAATTGTCAAAGTCACTCCCATCCTTTTCAATCACAGAATTCGGCGTTGGCACGATGACATTATGTATCTTAATTCTGTGGCCAAAATTTAATAAAAAGATCCCGTCTCCTTTGGTGGCACTGTCTTTAGTCACCATTGGGTGCTTTTTTCTGTCAAAGTTAGCTCCAGAATTTGAGGTGGCGACGATTGCCAGTCGTTTTACCAAAGGAATCCCACAGTCATTGCCAAATTTTCATTGGCCCTGGGATGTTTTAAATCTAACGACACAACCAATCGCAGTTAGCCTTGAAACCATACAGTCATTGGTGCCAAGTGCTTTCGCAATTGCTATGCTTGGGGCTATTGAGTCTCTTTTGTCCGCAGTTGTAGCAGATGGTATGGCGCAAACAAAACATGATCCTGACGGTGAACTTATTGCCCTTGGAATTGGGAATATTTTGTGTCCCTTTTTTGGCGGTATTCCTGCCACGGGGGCTATTGCCAGAACAACAACAAATATCCGGTTTGGAGCTAAATCTCCACTTTCAAGTATGCTTCATGCCCTATTTACTTTGTTAACCATTTTGCTCTTTGCGCCCTTCATTTCTTACTTGCCGATGGCGGCGCTTGCAGCTCTTTTGGTTTTAGTTGCATATAATATGTCAGAGTACAGACATTTTTTACATATTTTAAAAGTAGCTCCAAGAAGTGACGTTATTGTTCTATTGATATGTTTTTCTCTCACAGTGAGCTTTGACATGGTCGTTGGAGTCACTGTAGGTATTGTTTTAGCCGCTCTATTATTCATGAGGAGAATGGCCGAAGTCACAGAGGGACATAAAGTTATTTCTGGGCAGTATTTAAGTTCAAATTTTTCTGAAGTTCCTCCAGAACTTGTTGTCTATGAAATTGAAGGCGCGCTATTTTTTGGCGCTGCTGAAAAAGCAGCGGAAGCCCTTACAGATATTACGGATGATATTAAAGGAGTTATTTTTGTTTTAGCAAAAGTTTCTGCTATGGATATTACAGGACTTGTGGCGTTAGAAGGAGCGATCAATAAGCTCCTAAAAAAGGGCAAGAAAATCTATATGGTTGGGCTTCGAGACCAGCCCAAAGAATTAGTTAAAAAAACAGTTATGAAACTGGGTTCAGAAAACGTGTTTCTTTTTGACGGGATTGATGAGGCTATCAGCTCAGCCACGGAAACGATTAAATCGACTTGATAATAGTGGATGGGTTGGCAGTTGCGTGGTTTCAACTCGTTAAGTGCGCGGTTGGGGTAAAGTCAGGCTTAAATTAGAACACGCATAAAATTTGAAATACTCCTCCGTTGAAGCCAACAGGAATCATCGAATAGTAAATTTGATTCATCTCTTTTTTACTCACTGTGCGTTTCATTGTATTTCTGTAGTGCAAACCAATCCCGTAAGAAAGACCGATAGTTAAGCCACCAATGACATGATGAAGTTCGTGCATATTGTCGTTCATTCGGCTCAGAGCTGTCAGCGACGCTAGGCCATAGGCGGCCAATCCCCAGTACCACTCATGTTCAGCGCCAACAACCGACGCAAAGGCAAAGGCCGTTGCGCTATGACCTGAGGGAAAGGCCGTCTTGTCCGATGGATCGCCAGGCCTAGGTTCGCGAATGGTATGCTTCAATATTGTAGTGACCGCCCCAGAGTACAAAGTGGCTTTCGTCATTAGTAAAGCCCGCGCTTTAGAAGTCCTTTTACCAGTTATCCATCCATGACTGGCCATTCCCACGGCATAAAGTGCATTGGGAATCATTTGACCAGCATAGTCCCCCCAAGGAGAAAGCTCACCGATTGGCTTATGGTCTATGAATTCCTCTTGGGCTGGGTCGGAAAACTGATCCTCGAGGAGAGTCGCAGAAATAGTGGCAATCACTCCTCCGTAAAACCAAGGGGAAGCCTCAGTCAATACCGGAGAAGCGAGGTCCTTAAAAAAGGTTTCAAAAAAAGTTTCATGGGTATGATCATCTTCCGCAAAAGAAAGGGAGCAATAAAGAATAGCAATAAAAATTATAAAAATTTTTGGCCAGCGAAAATGGCGTTTATTTTTAAACACAGGGAGTTCAGCCAAGGTTATTCCCACTTCAAGAATGAAACACTGATCATACTCGCGGAGGCTCCCAAAAATGCAAAAAACATATCCCACTGGGTATCCCAGGGGTCGCCTTGGGTGCCCAGGAAGGCCTCCGCGGCCTCGCCGGTGGCGAGGGCCGTCCACCACTCTAAAAACTCATAAAAAACACTAAATGATAGGGCTAAAGAAATGCAGAAGACTTTCAGCCACTTTTGGCTGGTCACGACATTTTTGCTTTTAAAAAAATAATAGGCAATGAGTGAAGGCGAGACCCCCTGAAAGAAGTGCCCCAACCGGTCGTAATGATTTCTACTCAAAGCCAATAAATCTTGAACCCAAAAACCAAGGGGAACTTCAGCATAGGTGTATTTTCCGCCCAAAGAGAGGATCATGCTGTGAACACAAAGTAAAACAAACAGAAATTTATTCACTTTATATTTTCTATTAATAAATACCAAAAGAGGTAGTCCAATGATTGAGGGGAAGACCTCCATCAGCCAGGTGAATCGATCGGTGGGGGAAATCCCCGACCAAATAAAAACAAGAGTCGCTAGCAACAGAAAAATCTTTTTTGAATGAGACATGACTTAACTATAAATAAAGTAGGGAATGAAGTTAAGCCTGCAATTGTTAATGGCGGAGAGGGTGAGATTCGAACTCACGAGACCCGCGAAGGCCTGCCGGTTTTCAAGACCGGTGCATTCAACCGCTCTGCCACCTCTCCGCAGATAAGATTGGGTTGAAATTTAGGGTTAGCAAAATCCCAATGGCTTGTCACTCTGGGCTTGATCTCTGCCTTTAGGCTGCGGCGCAACAGTATGTGAGGCAGAACCTTTGTCATCTGACATGAGGACCTTGAGTGCGGGATGGGGCAAAGGGAACCAGCGAGTAAGAAAAATCTATCATCTAGTATCCGGTATCCGGATAACCCTGTAATTATAACAAGTTAAAGAGAGGCCATGTCGCCTGTAGATTTGTCAATCCAGGTTGATCTTGGCCCATTCTTCCAATAGACCCATTCTATTAACTAGGAGAGTTTTTATGAAGCTTATGCAATCTTTTATTGCGACGGTTTTAATGTTTTCAATCACCGCCTGTTCAAGCAGCAATAGCGGCTCACCGGCCGTACCCACGCCCGCTCCGGGCCCAGTGCTGCCGGACTTCAACAAGCCTATTTCTAGCCAAACTTGTGTGGATCCCATGTTTGACGCTTTTGGCGAACCTGATTTTTTTGAAAAAGAGGTGGCAAAAAACTTGGGCCATGGAGATGCCCCTTGCTTAAAAAAGGCCATCGAGCTGGGTAAGGTGGACGTTAACAAGAAGCTTCCTGATGTCTTTGGGCATGATCCCAAGCTTCCTATTTTTAGAGCTCTTGAAGATAGCCCCCTTTTCTTTGCAAAAGCTGCGGGGACGACCTTTGATGTGCTGAAAGTGTTATTCGAATCCGGCGCTCGACTGTCTGTCCTTAATGATGATGGCGAAACGCCACTGCTGTTTGCTATGAAACATGTGGACCAAAACAGCTACCCTGAGGCGGCTCAGTACTTGGTGCAAACTGGCGATGCTGAACCTGATAAAAGAGATCGCGAAGGCAATGCAGCAATTCATTACGCAGTTAAGCTTAAAAATACGGTGACACTGGACTTGCTTGAAGCTCAAAGCATTCAGCTGAACATACAAGATCGTGAAGGCAACTATCCATTGATCATGGCCATCAACAATGATTGGGAGTTGGGAGCACGAAGTTTGGTCGAGGCGGGTGCAAGCTTGGATGCAAAAGATATTCAGTCGAAAACCGCTCTTCATAGAGCAATCGAAAAGACATTCAATTCACTTTCAACCTTTTTGATCAGTAAAATGTCTAAGGACCAGCTCAATACTAAGGATGCTTTTGATAGCACAGCCCTTTCGTTAGCTGTCGATATGCAAAATGCAGAAGTGGCTCCGGCTTTAATAGACGCCGGTGTTGATGTGAATATCAAAGATCACCATGGTCGGTTGCCTCTCCATTATGCCATGTCTTGGAATTTTGAAGAGGTGGCTAAAAAACTCATTAGCTTGACCTCAAATCTAAATGCTTCTGATGCACGGGGGGAATCACCAATCCATGTCGCGTCTCGGAATAAGAATTTAAACTATTTAACTTGGTTACTCGATGCGGGAGCATTGATTGATCGCCAAGATTATTCGAGCTTTTACACACCTCTGCACTGGGCAGCCAGTCTGAGCTGGCAACAAGGGCTGGATGTCTTGTTGAGTCGCGGTGCTAAAGCCGAAATGACGGATAAAAAAGGAAACCTCCCGTTACATCTTGTTACCGAGGCGGGGATAGCTCGCAGCCTTATTCAAAAAAATTCACCCTTAAATACACTTAATGATAAGGGTGAGACGCCGGCTGCGAAATCAATGCTAATGGGTAACGAAGCCGTTTTTATGGAAATTGTAAAAGCTGGGGCTAAGGTCGATTGGATTGGCGAGGGCCGTAAGAGCTTACTTCATCTGGCTGTAGAAAAAAGCATGGAAAATGCCACAGATTTTCTAGTTCAACGTCTTGACGTCAATGCAGTGGATGAAGATTTACGAACACCACTTTTTAAGGCAAGAACTGTCGCCGTTCTCAATAAAATTTTGGCGCAGAACCCAGTCGTAAACCTAAAGGATGCGTCGGGGAATTCACCCTTTACCATCATGGTTAAGCGTTACCTAACCAACACAACTCCAGAAGGGTTAACGATCATTTCTAAAGTGATCGCTGCTGGTGCTGATGTTAATCATAAAATTGCAGGGGAGCGTACAGTCTTATTTGATGTGGTTAACTTTACGAGCATTAATGGAGATGCTTATTTTGGTGATCTTATGTCTATGCTTATGCAGACTGATTTCAATTTTAACTCTTTGGACCCCAAGAAGCGAACGGCTTTGTTTTATGTGGATACGGTCCAAGAAGTGAAGGACCTTAAGGCGGGGAGCCAGGCTGGGCCGGTGAATCCTACCCTCATCGACAAGGACGGCAATTCTGCGGAAGATATTTTTAAGCTAAAAGCTCACAGAGCTCGAAATGAGGTGCAGAGGCTTAACGCCGAGATCGCTGTTCTTGAGCAAAGAATAGAAGATGCTAAAAATTCTGGGGACACTTGGTTGGTTGGCCAGCTGGAGCAGGAGAAGGCGGCCAGCACTCGACGACGAGATGATCAGCAAGTCCTAGCGAAATTGAACGCCGAGATCGCTGCTGAAATTCGAATATAGTCAGCTAAAATTGGATATTGTGAAACACCACGACGGCGAGTGGTCAGTCCGGGCCTGCGGGCCCGAAATCCATTTTAAAATTTGGAAAGCTCCTTTATGGCCATTGCCTTTACGGATTTTCCAGCAGGAAAGCAAGCCTTCAAGGCGGCTTTGGGTTTATCCGCTGTAACCTCTTTTTTGTAAGCCTTTTTCATGTAATCAGCGTGCTTTTTGTACTGTTCATGGACAGTTTGAACTCGCGCTAAAAGCTCCTTATTGAAGTTGGCTAAGGCATTGGGGCTTGTGTCTCCAACACATTGGAGGTCTATGTATTTATCCTTTGCTTCACTGGAGGGGGCTAAACTGCCGGCGACAAATGGTCCTGGTTGATTACCTTTGGCAAGCCCGTAGGTCATATACATGGTATCTTTCTGAGGAATTTCCAACTTAAAATAGTAAAGATCGTATTGTTTGTTTGAATCCATAGGACTAGACGGTAAACTACAAAAGTAGGAAATTTTTGGAGAATAAAGGTAAAAGCCTTCTTGCCCCTTCTTTTCTCCAGCAACAAGAATCATTCCGTTATTAATACTCTTATTTTCGCCTTTAGCATGACTGAGTAAACTAAAATAACAAACAATTTGATTTTTATAATTAGCTTCTGGCACATCAGGGAGTGGTTTATTGGACTTGGTTTGTTTGAGGTTGGATTTTGGTGCCTCTACTTTTTGCTTTGAATTCGGTTTGATTTCTTGAGTGGGTGCTTGTTGAGAGTTTTCCGGCTTGGTCTTTCCCCAAGGGAGCCAATCTTTCCAACCAGCTTGAGACGCTGAAGAAACTATTATGCAGATGAAAAAGACGATAAGAGCTTTCATAAATACCCTCCGAATACTCCCCATTTTACAGAGCTAGGGGAGTATCGCAAGTCTAGTCATTCAGGGTGGGCGTCCTATTCAAAAATATAGGTTTGATTGTTGTAGTAGGAGGTCACCCAATTCTGCTCCCTTTTTAATGGGATCAGTGGTGGTTGATCAAGCATTGAGAAAACGGATTCACTCGTTTTGGTGAAGGGTCTTCTATGGTTGCCGATAGGTACGCCCACGGGCCTACCATCGACAGGGCCAGAATAAAAGTTCCCTAAAGCATTGGTAAGGATTGGGTATTCATCCAGTTTATCGTGAGCAGGTATGGTGTATTCCATATAAAGAATTCGGGTAACCTCAGGGGAGATTTCGAAGTTTTGTTGATGCAGAAGTCTTAACAAAACGGGATGGTCATGATTGCCATAAATAAAACGAACATTTGATCTTTCTGCGACAAAAAGTTCCTGGCTCAAGAGATCTAAGATATAGGCCCCACTTTCATGATTTAATAGCAGCCACTTTCCGTAAATTCCCTCCGCACTGAATCCAGACTTTAAGGTCATAAAGTGTCGAAGGCTTGACTGGCTTTTGTCATGGTGAAAAAGTTTCTGAATCTGATTGCCTAGGTCCAGTACGAAATACTCTAAATCTCGGTTATAACAGTTCACACAAGTGCCTTTTTGTTGAACAATCTTTTCGACTGTAAAGCTGCCATCGCCTTTAAAAAATAAAAAATCTGTCTTTTGCTGCTTATAGTTGCTGATGATCCCTAGGCGATTGTTAACAACATTTAAAGAGACATCACTATCTAGGTTAAGCGAATGTGGCTGCAGACTTTTTTGCTGCGGGTTGAAGGTCATTAAGAATCGAGAGGGGTTTTTTGTTATAGAGGCAGCTTCTAGAAGGTGGGTTCCATCCAGTGACGTCCCCCGCGAAGTCAGAAATTCAATGTTCTCATTCGCTGCGTTGATTGGGATTGTGGAAAGGTCAATGGAAGGAGCTTTGAGGTCCGCTACAGTGAGAGTATGGTTTTCCGACTTCCATAAAATAGGAAAACTGAGATTGAATTGATCAAACTGGTGTATTTTATGGTATCCGGACCCAGAGTCATTAAAAACCAAAATTGATTTTTCAGTAGCAACTATCCATCGATTAGGCCCAACCCAAAAACTGTTTAATATGGCACCTAAAGATGAGTCTAGATGAATAGTTTCAAATACATTTTTAATAGGATCGGTAATCACCCTAATTTGGGACCCTGTGACGTAAAGGATTTGCATATTTTCTGGGTGATTGCGAATAAGGGAGTCCGAAGTGGAGGGCGCGGACCACTCACCAAAAAAATTTGCCGTCCCTTCAGCAAAATAGCGGACCTGGTGTTGGCCATTTTCAATTCTTGAACCACGATATATGGTTTGAGAAGCCAATTGGATCTTACTGTCAATTGAATAGGGAACGACAAGAACATTCATTCCAGATGGCATTGTTCCCCAACGGCGGGAGTCGTTTCGTCTTGGATCTGAATTCAGTAGTGGAGTCTTAGAAAGAAGGTCTTGATAGTTTTTCATGCCTGGAAGCATTAGGGCTGTATTGGTTAAGCGTTGATTGAGGTGGTTACATGCAAAAGCAGAAAAATATTGGCAGTAACCCTCGTGATCACGTGAGAGGTTCGCTAAATAGGCGTCTTCAATAGCCGTAAGTTCAACAAAATATTGATCTTCCATAAATTGACAGCCAGCTAAGGCACAATGGGCTGATTGGATCTTGTCATTTCTTTGGGAAATCAGTTCATCGGCCCCTTTTTTAAGGGAATTAAAAAAGAAATCTGGCTCTAAGCCCCAGCGCACGCCAATGGGCTCCCAAGGCTCTGAGTTAAAGTGGTGGCTGGCCCAAAACCAAAACATAGTTTCCACTGGATAGGATTGGCTATTGTATTCAAAGATTGGGTTACTCTGTGCGGACAGCCAATAGGCCTGAACTTCCGGAATTGAAGAGAGGTTCAAAACATAGCGTTGAATATCGAACATCGTTGCGAGGATGCGCTTATCCCTGGATGGGGTCGACCAGTCTTCGTAAGCGGTAGTTCCTTCGGAGCAATCATTAAGTTGGCAAAATTGATATCCCAACTCCACAACCTCTTTTCTCGCCGTTAGCATTTCTTGAATGGTTATTAAACCTTCCTTGACTCGAAGGAGTGGGTCAAATTGGGCGTTGATTCGCTTAAAGACAAAGAGTCCAAAGTTCTTCTCATTCCCCATTAGGTTAGGATCATACTGCTCAAGAGAGTAAAAGGGCATATTTTCGCTATCTATCAACTTGGCAAATCCACCCTTCACTTTGGTTGGCCAACGAAAATGGAGAACTCCTCCGGAGCCTTGGGTGGGTTGTTCTCGCGAACTGTAGAAGCTTTCAAAAAGGGGGCGAACCGTTTTAGGAACTGTTGAGCTAATTACGTAAACCGGGAGCTTTTTTTTATCATTTGGATAAACTCGGTGAGCGATTTGGGTGTGTCCAGTGGGGCCAAAAAGATTTAAAATAATCGTACCGGGTAAAAAAGCATCCTGTTGAATTTCTATTGGGTAGGTATCTTGAGCTAAAGTGTGTGTGTATGCATGGTCCGTTAGATATTCTAGTGCTTTTAAAAAACGCTGATCCTTGTGCCAGTCCGGGTGAGTCGGAAGCTTCTTCCATGCACTGCGAACGGACTCGTTGGTAAACATGACTCCACTCGCTAAGCGGTTGGCCGCCGGGAGTTTGTGTATATGAGCGAAAATCCACCTTGCAGAATAGGCAGCGTCGGCACAGTCGGTTGCAATTCCATGATCCATAAAGTAATTGGCATCAAGATTTTGTTCCACCCATTCTGCATATTTGATTTCCCAGTCCCATGTCCATTCTCTCCCTTTGGGGACTTTCCAAAGAACCCCGTTGCTTTCGTTGAAATTGGCATAAGTCTGAATTTCTGGAAAAAAGCTTTGAGTTCCTGTGACTAAAAAAGTTTGAAAAATATAATTTTTAGCATCCACTTGTTTAGCGAATGGTACGCGGTCCTGTTTGTCTGGCAAACCATCGGGCGCAATTAAATAATCTTCAACAATCCACAGATCGTTTTCTGCATAAAGGTGAATTTGGTGGGGTCCATCCATGGATTGACTAAGATACACTTCGACATCGCTGGCCCAGGTTGTAGTGAATATAAAAAAAGATACAAAAAGAGCTATCCATTGCATAAATTTCCCCCAAAGCCAAAATTGTAAGAATTTAGAGTAATGATCTCAATGAAATTTACTTAGGTCTAGACCATTGAGGACAGGATCTGTGCCCTTTGGCTTTAACTAGATCTTTAAAGATTTGAATTGATCAACAATGCATTGGCTGCCTGCTGTCTTGGGTAGATCAACCCGATAGACAAAAGCCACTTCGTCCAAAAAGCGATGCTTTTCAAAAACCCGAATCAGCTTCGGCGCAATGGCTTTGACCACTCGGCTGGGGAGAATCGCTGTCCCAACTCCGGCATCAGCCAAAGTCGCCATAAGCTCCAAGCTATCTGAAGTCATTGTGCGTGCAAAAGGTTGTCGTATCTTTTTAATAAGGTTTTGAGATTGGCTGAGGGCTGGATTGTAGATCAAGACATCTTCAACCCCTCTTTTTGTACGCCAAAAGCCAACTTCGTCTCCAGCCAGGCGATGAATGACCAAGTCTGGATGCTCAATAGGATTGATCACAATGGCAAAATCAATTTTGCCAGAGATCACACCTTCACAGATTTCTCTAGAAAGACCGTGTTGAAGTTCAATTTCAATTCCCGGGTATTGGCTCATCAGGGATTTGAGGTTGGGGCCTAAGGTGTAAATTCCGACGGAGGGATGACAACCAAAGCGAAATCGGCCAATGAGCTCTGTTTTGGACTTTCTGGTTTCGGAGACAATCCTTTCCCAAGAATCCATAAGCCCATTGCATTCACGCAATAGGCGTTGGCCAGCGATGGTGAGCTCGAGCCCTCGGGATCTGCGTACAAAAAGCTGGATGGCTAGAGTCTCCTCTAGTCGTTTGAGGGATAGGCTGAGAGTGGGCTGCCCCACTCCAAGCCTTTCCGCAGCTCTTGATAAGTTTTGGGTACGGGCGATTTCCTGAAAGTATATCAAGTCGTGCGGATCAGGCAAGGTATTAAAATCCATAATAGCAAAATATATACTATTAATTTTTATAAATACCAAGCTTTGGATAAAACCCCCTTGTTAGTCACAGCAGCTAGCCACTCAAATAGAAATAAAGGGGGAGTGAGATGAGTAAAATAGTGAACAGGCGAACTTTTTTCCGATTTGGAGCCGGAGCTTTAGGGACTTTGGTAGCCAGTCAGTCTCTGGCCCAAGCTTGTGGTGTGGACACGGGTGGGCAGCCTCTGGGGCCATTTTTTCCAAGACCAGGGACACCCATCGATCCTATCCATGAGGATCCAGACACAAGCACACCAATATATTTAGCAAACGATAATGACCTCACCTTCGTGCGCGGTCGTCTCGGTACAGCGCTGGGGCAATGGGTAGAGGTCAAGGGTCAGGTTACCGATGGTGACTGCAAACCCGTGGTTGGTGCCACAATCATTATTTGGCAGGCATCCGCGAGTGGGCGTTACAATCATAAAGGTGATGCTGCCAATGAGGATTTTGAACATCCAGTAACAGGTGACATTGTTCAGCGCACCCACGACAAAAACTTTCAATATTGGGGGCAGGCCACTACCAATGCACAAGGGGAGTATGTATTTAAGACCATCGTTCCAGGGTTTTATCCCGCAGATCTTTCCACGGCTTGGTACCGTCCACCTCATATTCATTTTTTAATATCTGCAACCGGCTTTCCTCAGCTTGTGACTCAAATGTACTTTCGTGGAAAGGATATTGCCAACAACGACTTTATTCAGGATTTGAATGGCAAAGATCTGATTTTGCAAAGTGAGGAGCTCACTCCCCTGCAAAGGGAAAGTCTGGTTGTAGATTTTAAAACAAAAAGTCTTTTGGATAAAACTTTAGAAGGCACATTTAACATTCAAATTAAAAAATAGATTAAGGAGATAAAAATGAAAACATTAATCGCAACAATCATTCTTGTGGTCGCTCAAATAGCTTCGGCCCAAAATCTTCCAATAAACCTAAACCCATTTGAACCTATTGGAGATCAAACACAGATCATTTCTGAGCAAAATATGGTTTTGCCGGTGGACATATCAACAACTCAGGTCATCTTATCAGCAAGTGACTATTCATTTCCTGTTGTGAAAGTTTTAGTCCCCGAATTAGCCGGTCCAACAATTTTGAATCATCAAAATACCAATGCCGGGGCGCCTTGTTTAGCTACATATGAAACACCTAGCGTTGATGCTGTAGTTCAAGGAAATCCAGCAGTAGAGGATGTAGAGTTTAAAATCACTTTAAGAAAGCACACGTACAGAAATACAATAGAAAACAAGTGCAATGTGACTTTGACTGAAAATATTGAGGCCACCATTCGTGGTTTCAAATTTGTACACAGCCGCACTCAGGCCATGCCCGATCGTACCCTCGGCGATTGCTTCTAGACCCCAATTTGTCGGCGCTCCGGTGGAGCGCTGGCCTTTTTCTTTGGCCCGATGAGTTTGCCTAGCATCAAGAGGCACATTATAGTAGTTCTTAGCTCATGGAAGTGAGTCGATTTCTTTTTACAACCTACCGCGATAAGGCCATTGCTAAGCGTGCCCTGATTCGACTTTTGCAAAATGCTCACGCAGGAGAAAAGGCGGCTGCAAATGCTTATTTTGGTCATGGCCACTCCCTGTTTGTACGGGACAAAACGGAAAAGCAAGAAATATACAAGATATACCTAGAGGAGCTTCATCACCGAGAGCGCCTTGCAGAGTTTCTAATAAAATTAGGTTCTAAACCGCGAGTCCTCCGAGAGATCGGTATGTGGTTTATAGGTTTTTTTATTGGAGTCTTTAGTTTTATTGGAACTTGGTTAATTCCTATGTATGGCGCTGGACGGCTAGAGAGCACGAACATCGGCGAGTACGAGGTCGCCGCTCGTTTGGCTTGGCTAGCTGGCGAGGACGAGATCATAGAAGAACTTCTCTTGTTTGCGGAAGTTGAGTGGGATCACGAGCTCTATTTTCGCGAGAAAACACTCACTCATCCCCTTGGAAAGCATATTCCTCTATGGGTAAAACCGGCCTCAAAAGAGCAAATTCGTAGTTCGTTTTTTGCCTTCAAAAAAGAGCATTCTTAACCTGATTTTGGGGTAAAACTCAGTTTTTTGCAGATTTTTGTCCCTAATATTTCTTTATGGGAAAAAGGCTAAAAGTGCCGTCAGGCGCCGTATTTTGGTCAAAAATGGCCCATAAACAAAGTTTTTCTTATAGAAAGGATAAGAATTTTCGATTTCAAGCTGAACTTCTTTCAAATGACGAGTCGCTTTATCTGTAACCTTTTCCATTTCATTTTTTCAAATTGTGATTTTCAGCCGGACGGCGCAATCTGCAAACCAATTGGGAATCCGGGGGGAAACTTTAAAGGGAAGGGGTCTTCTATGAAACAACAACTCGTTGTTCTATTCAGTCTATTATTTGCAATCCAGTGCTTGGCTGAGCCTGGTGGCCATCATGGCCAAACGTCCTCCAGTAATCCAATATCTGGTAAGGAAGTTGTTAAGATTAACCACAAGGTCCTAGCGGATCGAGTGGAAAGCGAAGTCATCGTTGAAAACAACACACGTTGGTTTCCGCTCACACAAAAATATGCCGCAAAAGGCTTATTAAAAAAGATCGAAGGTTTACCGGGGATTGAGAGCATTCAATTCATTGAAGGTAAAGACGAGGTCGAAAAGGACTATTGGGATAAAAACATCATTAAGTCCACAAAAGAATCCCACGCCGTTCTCCGTATGTCGGGTCCAACACCGCTTTCACTTATGTTTAAGGTGAGTGAAGAACTTCGCAAGTGTTCTGCAAGTGCTATTGCTGAGGCGAACGAAGATGATAATGGTGGTGAAGATGACTACTGGTCTTTGGATACTACGCCTCACCCGGAAAAGGAGAAGGCACCATGTAACTCTTTGGCTGACGTAAAAGTCACTGGGCCCATTGCAGTTTATGGAACGATCCCAGGATCGCTATCTAATAAGTTGTTGTTGCAAAACCAACTGACTTATTACTGGAAAGTGGAAACCGGTTATTCCCAGAAGAACTCTGAAGTAAAGTCATATTTTCAGGCAGATCGTACAGATTTCCCTCAAGCTGTTCGCAGAATTCTTGAGTGGTCACAAGCTCAGCCCATGTTTGCTGAAGTATTCATGGACAACCCTACACGCAACGCTCTCGTACAAATTGGTCGCGTGATGAGAACTATTAA
>JAGQZY010000011.1:27211-43803 GCA_020435205.1 Bdellovibrionales bacterium
ATTAACGAAGAGATTATGAAGGGGAAGTAAGATGAGAGGAATTAAAGTATTATTAGTTATATTATCTGTAGTCGCTGTGGGTTGTACCCAGTCTCAAAAGCCTCTTGCCCCCGGTCAAGCGGTTAATCCTGAAGATGCTATTGCCAATGAGTTTGTATTCATGGGTGATAGAGCAGCTGTTGAATCAGAGTTAAAGGCTATGGGTGTTAGATCAACTATTGATGTTACTGATGCCGCCCTTAGCATTTATCACGTGAGATATTCTGGTGATAAGTCCTATGCTGAAGTGGCTAGCAAAATTGCTCCAAAAGTGGATGTGATTGAGCAAAACACTAAAGTTAATGTTTTGGCTGTGGAAAAAAAGGTGGATTGGTTGCAAGACAACTACTTCTTTTATCAATGGGCCTTCAATAATATTGGTCAAAGTGCTCCCAATGGCCTTCCAGGTCGTTATGATGCTGACATGAAGGTTCTTCAAGCTCTTCAACAATACAAGGATAGCTTGAAAGAAGATGTGATCGTTGCAGTGATTGATACGGGTGTTAACTACAAACACAAAGATTTGAATGCCAATATGTGGGTGAATGAAAAAGAAGCCCAAAAAAATGGCGGTGTTAACGGTCGCGACGAAGATGAAAATGGATACACTGATGATGTTCATGGTTATGACTTCACATCTGCCGGCAGAACAAAGCCTCACTATGGGAAAATTGGTGACGAAGATCCTATGGATGAACACGGCCACGGTTCACACTGTGCCGGTAACATCGCGGCTGTCGGCGACAACGGAGAAGGTATCTCTGGGGTGAACCCACGAGCCAAAATCATGGCCCTTCGTGCCCTTGGTAATGGTGGTGGAAGTTCGGCTGATATCCAAAAAGCAATTGCTTATGCAACAGCCAACGGCGCCAACATTATCTCGGCCTCTTTTGGTGGTGGCGGCAAATCTGACATCACGGAAGCTTTGATTAAAAAAGCTGGTGAGGCTGGAATTCTATTTGTAGCAGCTGCTGGTAACGACGGTAAATCTATGGAAATCGAAGGCAACCAGATGTATCCAGCAACATATCCGCTCGATAACATTCTTGTAGTAGCAGCCAGTGATAACATGGATAATCCTGCAAGCTTCACAAACTACGGTCACAACCAAACGGACGTTTTTGCCCCTGGTGTTGCGATCTTAAGCCTATATTTGGATCAATCTTATGTCATTATGGATGGGACATCCATGGCTACGCCATTAACAGCAGGTGTTGCGAGTCTTCTCATGGCGGCTTACCCAGAACTGAAGAAGGACCCTGTTCGCGTGAAAGAGATCATTATGGCCTCTGTGGATAGAAAGCCTTCCATGTATGGAAAAGTAGCTTCTAACGGTCGAGTTAACGCCCTTAAAGCTCTTGAGTTAGCCAATGGCGGCGCAGCTGCGGCACCTGTTCAGTGGCAACAGGCCTCAGTGAGCGTTGTTGAGCGCAAATACAACACTGAGCTTGTCGATATTCGCAAGACCATCGAGCAGCCTGGTGCCAAAGCCATGCGCGTACATTTTGATTTCATCGAACTTGATAGAAGCTTTGATAGTCTTTACATCTACGACAAAAATTTCAAATTAATTTCTGAAGTTCAAAATGGTTCTACTCGTGACTTCTGGTCTCCAGTGATCATGGGCGATAAAGTGATTGTTCGTTTCGTAAATGCTAAAGTTAAAGAGAACAAGAGCCCCATTAAGATAGCTCAGCCTACAGGTGAGTTGAATAACTGTCTTGAGGCCGGAGGTGAGAACCTAGGACCAGTCCCTACGGCTGATCCAACCAAGCCCATGACACATTTCTACTGCTTGCAAGACAATATGGAGTACACCTTCGAAGATCTTAAAAAGGGTATCGATGATAATGATGTGTTCTTCAGCTGGAAATCGGAAGGTTTCTCTGTTGATCAAGTTGAATACACTGAGCAAGACATTTAAGGCTGAGGGAGTTTGAAAATGAAAAAGTTAGTATTATTAACAAGTTTATTGATTGCAAGTTTCAGTATCGGTTGCACAAACTACGTGGTTCTTTTCAAGCCGCCGGCGCAACTTGACCCGATCCCTCTGAAAAAGTCGGAGCGAGAAGTGACTCCAAATGACAAAGAAGTCATTTCTTGGAACTTAGAAAAAGTGGGATTGGACCAAAAAGTGATGACGGATAATCCATCACTCAAAGGAAACGTGAATGTTAAAATTGCGATCCTTTCTACGGGTGTTGATTACAACCATGAGGATCTTATCGGTCAAGTTTTGGTTAACGATGCTGAAATCACTGAAGCTAGTGATATCAAGCCAAGTGTTAACTATAAAGATGACGATAAAGACGGTCTTGTTGACAACATTGTAGGATATGACGTGGTTGATGGTGATGGACTTGCCTATGATCGCCATGGAGCTGGGACAGCTGTTGCCGGCATCATTGCTGCAAAAGCAAACGGTTACGGAGTCCGCGGAATCATGGATAAAGTGGCCCTTTATCCTGTTCGTTACATCAACGGCAATGGTCAATCTGATGTTCCTAAGTTGGTACGAGCCCTCGAAATTGCTTTGAATGCAAAATCGGATGTGGTTTTTGTCCAATCTTTGGATCTCCCCATGGGTGGTGGCCTTGGTGACTCCGAGGTTTCGAACGCTGAAACAGCCATGTTAACGAATATTCTTAAGAAGTATGCTGAAACTGAAATCCCCATCGTTGTGGGTGCTGGTGAAAGCCTTCAAGAGTTCACAGAAACAAAGCTTGGTAAAGCTGTTGTTCAGTTCAAAAACGTAATTGTCGTGACCTCTACAACTAAGAACGACACTTTGGCACTTTTGGCTAACCGTGGAAACCGCACTGTTGAAATTGCAGCGCCTGGTGACAAGGTTTTAACGACTATGCCTGACAATAAATATGAAGAAGTTCGAGGGACTGCCTATGCTGCTGCTCACGTAGCTGCAGCTTTGGGTCTTGCCAAGGCACAATTTGGCGAAAAGCTTAAGCTTCAGGAGCACATTATTCCTGCAATCTCAAGCCCTCGTGCGAACCGACCTGTAGATGGAATTGAGTTTATCGTAAAAAGCGGCAGCGTCTTGGACATTCCTAAGTTCTTGGCAGCTGTTGGAGATAAGCTGAAGTAACGACTTCTTTGGTTTGGTTGTTGTTCTGCTGGAAAGCCCTCGTAAGAGGGCTTTTTTTAAGTTTTGATTTGGCTCCAGTCTAGGCTGGAGTTTTTTTTATAGCTCTCCTTGGTCAAGACCGTCATTGTCGTCAAAATCTTTAATTTCGCAGCCAAACTGATTCACCCGAGTCCCATCCACTGTGTTCGGGCACTGGTCATCCTTATCAACGACACCATCTCCATCGCTGTCACTCGCAATACTGGCCGCCGCACAGCCTCTTTCATCAACGACCTTCCCTGGGAGCG
This sequence comes from Bdellovibrionales bacterium, assembly GCA_020435205.1. Lineage (GTDB taxonomy): Bacteria > Bdellovibrionota > Bdellovibrionia > Bdellovibrionales > JAGQZY01 > JAGQZY01. The sequence goes on from JAGQZY010000011.1 coordinate 30,641, forward strand.
TTCCTTCGCACTGATCAATTGGGTTAGGAACACCATCCCCATCATCATCATTATCCTGTGTCTGAGTGTTGGTCTCTGGAGGCGAATAGTCGCGTGTGCTCTCGGTTCCGCCGGGAGTGAGAAAACGCCAATTAAAACCAGCGTAAACCCTGAAGTCGGGGGAACCTAAACCGTTGTAAAGTTCGCTACCAGCGCCTACGTGGAGATCGATTGGGGCAGCCATGCGCCAACGGTAGCCAAGTATGGCCTCAAGGTTGGAAAGTTGACGGTCGGTGGGTGTAGTGAAAACTTCGGTAGGGTAACTACCATACATTTCGGCCATGATAGCCGATCCAGGGCTTCCTAGCTTGTAAGAAAGTGCGCCCGAGTACACAAATTGATCAGGCATGGGGGTAATGCCCGTATTTGGAATTGAGGCACCTTCGTTACGCAATCGATAACCACCATTCATGGCCCAGCGGAGTTTTGGGGTCAGGTAAAGATCAAAGGCCACTTCCATATTGACTGAGGGGCCTGCGTTGTCCCCTATAAAGGGGTTATTATGAATTTGGTCAAAATCAACACCCGTCAAAAGGGCGATCCCAAGAGTGTTAGTCTTAACAATTCTAATTTTACTAAAAACACGCACATCGTTGATGCCGGCATCTCCGTAAGTAAACAGAAAGGTAGAATTGTCGATGTCTTGTGAGTTTGTGAAGCTTGCCGCCACGCCAATATCGAATCCTTGGAAGATACCCGCTGCTAAATGGATATCAGAATACAGAAGTTTATCATTAGGCTCGCCAAATTTTTGTGGACCAGGGTTGTTAAGAGCAGAATAGGGCAGAGAGTTTGTGGCATAGGTGAAGAAGACTCCAAAGTTAAACTCGAGCGGTTGCAGGGTATCGGTGGAATGGACCGTAACAAAATCCAATCCGTTGGGTGTGGGGTTAAAATTGTGCAGATCGGACCCCGAAACATTGCCGTAGGATGCTACTGGAAATATTAAAATGGCGAGAAAATATAAAAGCCAGCGCAACATAGCCCCTCCCTGGGTGGTAGCGTAAGCAAATTTCTTAAATATTATTCAATGCTTAAGTTAGACAATCAAGGAGATTGTGATTATGTTTTGCAACTAGACTTAGTGGCTTCAGCTCGAGGTGAGTGGATTAAGATTCAACCTTGTTGGCCATTGAATGGGTCAGTTTTGCGGTCCGGTGAGCTAAATCTTTATGAAGGGCTGGGGATTGTTTTAACTAAGCATAGTGTTTAAGCGATTTCTAATGTTTGGGTTTTTATTCTTGGTTGGTTGTGTAAGTCTTGAGGATAAAGCTCGCCTTCATATGCAAAATGAATCTTATAGTCAGGCCATTGAAGTCTACCGTCAAATTTTAGAATCTAATGCGAATAATGCCAAGGCGCAAATCGGTTTAAGGAAAGCCCGTATAGGCTGGATAGGACAACAACTCATCAATGTTAGGCTAATGCGACTGGCGGGTAACCTAGAAAAAAGTCATTCTCTTCTCCTCGAAGTGATTGAAAAAGAAAATCAATGGGGCCATTTTCCCAAGGGGGCTGTGGCTTTCACCCAAAAAGAAGAGGCCCAAGTTGCACAAAAACGAGTGAAATTAGAAATTCAACAGGCGCTCACAGTCAACCGCCCCTTAAGGGCACAATTTCTTATCGACAAATACGAGTCCTTTTTTCAGGGAAAAAAAGAAAAAAGAAGCATTCAGCAACTAATGGAAGATACAAAAATATTAGGAAACCAGCAATGCCAACGGATGGCACAAGAATTGGCTGACTCTCAATTTTATTTTGGAAATTTTGTGCGCAAGATCTGTCAAGTCTGGAGCTACCACAAACCGAGTCTAAAAAGACAGGTTCGCTTCTTGCGAGGTGAACTTTATGGATCGATTGATCTCAATTCGGAAAATCTTTTACTTTCCCGGGATCAGCTGGAACGGCTTCAGAAAAACTTAACCGAGCGTTTGCGACAGTCGCCTTGGTTTCAAGCGGGCAGCAAAAAGAAGCTGTCTTTGGATTTTTTGGGATATGTTAGTTATGATCACTCTTCGCACCAAGACAAGCTCAAGCATGCCTATACTGTCTCAATTCCTTATCAGGAATCCCATGTCCAGTCCGTTCCATCAAAAAATACCCTATCTGCAGCTGTCGGGGCTGTTCAGGGAGTCTTTGCTCTTTTAGATTTGGTGGGAGCCATCGCAGGAGGTGAAAGTTTTCAGCCGTCAACTTATTCGGTGGCCAACGGGGATGGCACAAGGACTGTTTATGAAACAAAATTTCGCCAGGAAATCAGAGAAGCTAGGTACTTGGCGACCATTCATGAAGAGAGCTTTGTTTCGGATTTGGAGCTTACTGGAAAAATTGGCGCAGGATCGCTTAAGGTTGAGCAAAAGTCTCGATTTCGAAACTCCACGGTTGAACACCACAACGACATGCCAGATATTGGCCTGCGGCCCGAGCGACCTAAGATTATAGGTGAAGAGGTATGGACCGAATCCCAGTTTGATAAACTGGTTTTAAATTTTGAAGGTCGGTTAAAAGAGGCTTGGGATCAGCTCTACTGCGGGAGTGAAGAGCGCAATTCCGGGGATCTTGATAGTGTTGAGGCCATGTTCCGTTGCATTCATGTCAGAAGTGATGGCCCTCCTTTGGCCTTTGACAAATGGTTTCATGAAAATATGGGTTTATCTTTTAAAGAAACCCATCAAGTCGTTGGAAGTCTTTAACAAAAGGCATATGATATCCTCTATTTGGTGACTTTAGGCTAGAGGAGACTCGCTGTATGTTTGGTAGAAAACCGCCAAAACCGACAATTGGATGGAGGGAATGGGTTTCCCTGCCTTCTGTAGGAATTAAAAAGATCAAAGCCAAGGTGGATACTGGGGCCCAAACTTCAGCGATGCATGCCTACGATGTTGAGTTTTATCGCAAAGCTGGGCATGAGTTTGTGAAATTCAAAGTGCATCCAGAGCAAAGGAGCACAAAAAAATCTTCAGCCTGTAGGGCGCGGGTGGTTGATTACCGAAAAGTGAAAAGTTCAAATGGGCAAAGCGAATTGCGTCCAGTGATTATTTCGGATATTGAACTTATGGACCAAAAATGGCCCATTGAAATCACGCTGACCAACCGAGATGAAATGGGATTTCGCATGCTTCTAGGAAGAGAGGCCTTTAAAAAGCGTTTTTTAGTAGATGCCGGGAATTCCTTTTTTGGTGAAAAAATGAAAAAGAAGGCAAAGAAAAAATGAAACTAGCGATCCTATCCAGAGAGCCCAAAAGTTATAGCACCAAACGACTGGTTGAAGCGTGCAAACGCAAGGATCAATCCGTGAGGGTTCTGGATACCCTCAAATTTGCTATTGATCTAGAGGAGGGGGCACCAGAGCTTTACTATAAGCAGAATCGTTTAAGTCACTACGATGCCATTTTACCAAGGGTTGGAGCATCGATCACTTATTTTGGTACGGCGGTTGTTCGCCAATTTCAACAGATGGGGGTCTTTAGTGCGAATTCTGCCGATGGCATTATTAACTCTAGAGACAAGCTTCGCAGTTTACAGATTTTAAGTCGACATAAGATAGGCATTCCTCCAACAACATTTGTTAAAGACAAAATGGACGTCTTGCCCGCAATTGCTCGAGTGGGCGGAGCTCCTGTCGTTATTAAACTTCTTGAGGGGACACAAGGAATTGGTGTGTTGCTTGCTCATAACTTGAGTATGGCGACATCAATTATTGAGCTTTTGCAAAGCCAAAAGCAAAACGTTTTGATTCAAAAATATGTTGAAGAAAGTAAAGGTAAAGATATTCGTGCTATTGTCGTCGGCGATCAAGTGATCGCGGCCATGAGGCGTGTGGCCCAGGGTCAAGAGTTCCGTAGTAATGTCCACCGAGGGGGGCGTACCGAGCTTGTTGAGTTAGATGAGGTTTATAAGGAAACAGCCTTGAGGGCCACCCGAATCTTGGGGCTGGGTGTCGCTGGTGTCGATATGCTCGAGGGAGCTGATGGACCGCAAGTCATGGAGGTGAACTCTTCACCGGGCCTAGAGGGCATTGAAACCTGCACGAAGCTAGATGTCGCGGGAGCGATCATCGACTATATTGCTGGGCGAGTGGATTTCCCAGAAATGGATATTCGCGAAAGATTGACGGTGAGTCGGGGTTATGGGGTCGCCGATATTATGATCCCTCCTGAATCTGAGTATGTAGGTAAAACCATTATTGATTCAGGGCTAAGGGAGAAGGACATCAACGTCCTTACCTTACATCGTCAGGGCAAAGTGATTCCCAATCCAAAAATGGAAAGAGTTCTGGAAAAGGGCGACAAGCTTTTGTGCTTTGGAAAGCTTGAGTCCATGAAGGAGTTGATCCCTGAGCGCACCCGTCGCCGCCGCAATCCAAAGCTTAAAAAGCTATCAAAATCCGTCGTTCTGCCCAGAGAGGGCCATTGACCTGTTATTTAGTTTTGACTATCCCCTTCACCCATACATATCATTTAGAAAAAAAGGAGGACCTATGTCCATTTTTAAGAAGACGCTTTCACTACTATTGATCACTGCCGCTTCACTTTCTTTATCCGCCTGCTGGGAAAAGGACAGCGACAGCGCCGCAAGTCACTCTGAAGAGAGCATGGAGCAGGCCGCAGATCAAATGCATGAAAATGGTGAAGAGGCCCATCAGGGTGGGGAAGAGCACACTGAAGAGCATTCAGATATGCCCGAATAAAACCAAACTATGACTACAAATGGAAAAGGCCGACTTTGTCGGCCTTTTTTTATTGATCGAACCCACATAAAGAGGGGTTGGAGTCTTCAACTAAAAACCTAAAGTAGGTTTTATCGTTTATAAAAAACCCAAACAGATAAGTCTCTGTATTCGTCACTACCAGTTTCATGGTTAAGGGTTCTAAGCATAGTATATCTGTTTCCAGTTTTGCTGATAATTTTATAGGTTCTTGTTTGATAGATAGAACAATTTGAACCAGCCACCATGCAAGCCTCAACGTCGTCCCTTGATTGAGCGGGGATGCCATCTTGATTGAGGTATCGAGTGGCTTTAATGACTCCATTGATTAAATCCCAAGACCACACAACCTCACCGATTTGACCAAGGTAAGAATATTCAAATCCACCTAGGCCATCAGCGCCAAAAGTATAAAGCGTGTCTTGGTTAGTATTTGTTGAAGCCAAAACAGTTTTGTATTTACCTTCGATATCAGACTTTGAAAAAGAGGAACTATCAATTTTATCATCAATAGCTAAAGCACCCACAATGGTTAGTTCATCAGATCCGTTTTTATAAAGGCCAACAACTCTATCAACTCCATCCATATTTTGTGTGGCTGTGTAGGTGATCGTGGCGCCATCCCCGAGAGTAAGAACGAAACGATTGCCATCAGACTCCCAAGAGGTAGCTGTGAGTCCATCAAAAGCCTTTCCGGCAGCTAAAACACTAACAGTTTTATTAGACTCTAAGTTAATAAAAACTGAGTCATTCTCTAAAAAAGGCAAAACAACATTGTCGTTAACTTGAATGGCAATACCAACAGATTGCAGTTGGTCTTTTAAAACAACCTCTTCGTCCATGGTGGTGTCAAGGGTCTCACATTTTTTAAATGTTTGGCCATTAACGGGATATTCATAACAACTTTCCCAGGTTTCTTTCACATTAACAACATCGTTGTCGCCAGAGATAATCATCTTTTTAAGTTTGGAGACCATCTGAACTTGCATCCCTTCACCAGTCTCTTCAATGACTTTGAAAGCGTAGCCTATGGAGCCAATTGTACCCAAAGGGATCACTTCAATAGTCTCTCCAACTTTTTGGTAGCTGACAGAACTAGAGCCTTCTTTTGCAACAAGTAAACCTTTTTGATTTTGTCCAAGCTCGACCTTAATTGCATATTCCAGCTGATGGCTCGTAGAGTATATGTATTTAGTTCCTTCCCAAACATCCACAGCTTGCGCTGCCGAACATAAAAACAGTCCTGAAAGGGCTACTGCACCCAATAGTTTTTTCGTCATCCCGTGCTCCTTTTTGATTGCCCCCTTTTATAGCAACAACTAGGCCGGGGCAAGTTAGATCAAAATTACTTGTTAAATCAGAAGTTTATACCCCTTGATCTGGGGAGGAGGTGGCTAAATTATTCTCATCTATGCATTATTTTCAAGGTTACCTTCCCATCCAAACTCGGTACCTCTTAAATAAAAAAAGCCGATACTTTTGGCATCGACTTTATTAATTTAATTGGCTCGCCGTTACCGACAGTGAGGTCGTCCATCGCCCCCAAACCTGTCATCGAGATAACCTCAAATAAAATCACATATTTCTGGCGGCTGGACAAGGACTACCTAGAGCAGGAATACATCAAAAATGGCAAGTCGATGGCTCAGGTCGCTCGTGAAAAAGGCTGTGCAAGGTCAACAGTGAGTTCAGCCATTACTCGATTTGGATTGATTCGTGACAATCGCTCTCCAAATCCTTGCCACAAGGGTCAGTTGGCCTATGTGGAGAAAATGGTCAATGGACGCATAGTCCAGCACAAAGCCGAACAGGAAGTTGTTCAAGCGATTGTTAGAATGAGAAAAAGCGGCTCAAGCTATAAAGAAATCGCTGATTGGCTAAACAATGAAGGGTATCCAACAAAAAATCGGACGAAGAGGTGGAGCCGACCAACAATTTATAAAATTGTTAAAAGAGAGGAATTTTTTGTTCAAAATTAAGGCTCGCTGGCTGAAGGTCCAGCCTTTTAAGTTTCTATGGTTACTTGCCGATTTAACCCATGATGAAAGCTGTCTTTTTTATATTACTTTTTTTAGCTTTTGGGATGTTCGTTTTAAATAAAAACAACACTGTTCAAAACAATCGACAGATTGCATCGAGCAGTGGGAGTCTTACTTGTAATGAATATTTTTCGCAAATCCGAAGTAGAAAGCCAAAAACAGTCCAAGAGGCATTAAATATCATTCGAGAAATTCGACCAGAGTTTCTCAGCAACTACACTTTTGGTTATGAATCTCGCGCAGTTCATGGTTCAAGTTTTGAATACCCTCGAGCATTGGTCTACGGGGATGACGCAAAAATGGTAGTTTCGTTCAATGGGGAGCAGAACCAGATGGCCTATGAGAGGCTTGAGGTAATGTGCTTTAATGAGAGGCATAACACTTTTGAATTTGTAGATATAGCTTTTCCAGGTGAGGCGAAAAGTGAAGACGAACTTTATGACATTCCTGAAAATTTGAGAAATGAACCTTTTGTTATTTCTCCTGTCAACGGTCATCCAGAGAGACGCTGTACCATGTGCCATCAAGAACCTGCTCGTCCGAACTGGGATACATACAATCTCTGGCCAGGATTTTGTGATAGCCAACTTTTTGCCGGAGAACATTTTGATTCGAGGGAGGAAGACCAAAAGTGTGACCAATTTTTCAATGGTAATATGAAAAAAGGGAGATACAGTGTTCTCTCGTTAGAGAACTACGATGATCGAACAAATGAGCATTTGGGTAATCTTTTAGCTCCGCTGAATAGAAAGCGGATTTTTTCTGAATTGGAAAGAAAAGGTACTGCATTTAAATCAATTCGCTATCAGATTGCGGAAGCACTCATGTGCAATCCCTTAGTGGCGTATAACCCCGAAGATCACGGTTATCCTAAAGATTTTATACCACCACTCTTTTCCGCTTCTGGTGGGTTTAATTCTGACGGTATAGATATTAGTCACCTCGCTCCTCAGCCATTCCCTCCATTGGCGCGAAAGTATTTACAAGCAAACATGGAAAACTATGCAGAACGCCTAAAGAGAACAACACAAAATTTCAACGAACAGGCAACCAATCAAATTGGTCACGGTATGTATAGAAGCATCTACGACAGGAGAGGTGCTGAGTTCTTAGCAAAATACTATGGTGTTACACCCAAAAACAATTTTGAGCGTGCGGGGCTATTAGACGCGTCCAGAGTAATTGAAGAAACGTTATTTATGGCCAAGCTCACCCCTTTAATGGAAGGACTGGGCGTTGATATTTCCAACTGGTCGATGTCCATCATTCATGGTGGCTATGGACATGAAAGCAATATGCATTGGGGTCCTTTTATTCAAGAATATGCGGAAAAGTTTCTGCCGGAAGAAAAAGAGTTGATTGCAGTGGGAATGGTGGTCCCATACGACCAAACCCCTGAAGGAAAGGCAGCGCTCAAGAAAAAATGCGACATTGTTCATCCCAAGGCAGAAGCCGAAAGAGCAAAAGGTCATGTAGTGCCAGTCCCACCTAACCAGCTCAATGGGACAGGAACGGAGAACTGATTTATAACTGCGGGAAGCGCCGTTGTTTTCGCTATCTCTTGATTCGCTAAAATATACAGGATCAAAACTACTAATCGCTAAGAGCGAATTTGATCATTTGGTCTTGAGGGTGAAAAATCCGGATTTACTTGATTTTAGTGGTTCGGAGAAATCGTTAATCATGGGGGCAAAAGGTTTGCCCACTTTAAGAAATGGCTCAGGAGGAGGGATTCGAACCCCCGACCAAGCGGTTAACAGCCGCTTGCTCTACCACTGAGCTACTCCTGAACGACAAACGAAACTCAAACCTACTGTATTTTGGGCCCAAAGGCGAGCAGTTCTTTGATGGCTTCGCGTAAAGTCGGGGCCTTGAAAACCTGCCCCCGCGCCCGAATGAAGCCATTTTCCATCTCGTAAAAAACAAAGCGCTCACTAGTGATAAACTCCACCTCGAGCAGTGGGGTCGCCATGCCCGTAGCCTCTTCGCGGATGGGCTCTGCTGGTAGATGGCAATATTTGGCAAACCACTTTTCAATACTCAAATAGTCCAAAAGCACGCTCTCGGACCCAGGGATAGTCCACTTCCATTGACTGTTGTCCTCCATGATTTTAGCCCCGCTGGGGATGTAAACCAGAGAGTGAACCCGTTGATCACACCAATTGAGAACTTGGCCCTGACCTTGAACTCCCAAACTATTAAGGGCTTGGGATAAATGTCCATCGCGGAGCCAATAAATGCAAAGTAGAGTGATCGAAAAGGCGAGGGCCAGAGCGGCCAGCTTAAACCAATATCCAAAAGACATAGTCAGTAACCAGTTTTAAAGGCACCCATGGAATGCCCTTAAAAATGGCGCGCCGAGAAGGAGTCGAACCTCCGACCACCTGATTCGTAGTCAGGTACTCTATCCAGCTGAGCTACCGGCGCACGCAAGAGACTCCTTGTAAGGCATTTCTCGACTGAAAACAAGCTCTTGTCATCCCTCCCTCGAGAGAATAAAACCGAAGACTCAAAGGAGAGCCCATGGGATCAAAGGAAACCTGGAAACTATGTTTGACCGAAGCTTTAGATGTGGTCAGCAGCTTTGTCAGCGACCCAGTAAACCTAGAAAAATGTGACCAATTTAGCAAAATACTCATTGAGGCTTACACGGGTGGCGCCACGGTTTTCTCCTGTGGAAATGGGGGCTCCCACTGTGATGCGATGCATTTCGCTGAAGAAATGACCGGAAGGTACCGTGATGAGCGTAGGCCCTTGGGCGCTCTGGCCCTGGGGGATGCGAGCCACATCACCTGTGTAGCGAATGACTATGGCTTTGGGCAGATCTTTGCGCGCCAGCTTGAGGCCCTTGGGCGCTCTGGGGACGTTCTGATCGGGCTATCCACCAGCGGCAACTCGCAAAATGTAATCAATGCCTTTGAGACTGCAAAATCCAAAGGCATTAAGACGATAGCACTCCTTGGAAAAGGCGGTGGAAAACTCAAGGATCTAGCGGATCTTGCTATTGTGGTCCCCGGCCAGACCAGTGATCGCATCCAGGAAATGCACATCAAGCTCATCCATACGGTCATCGAGACTGTAGAGCGCGAGCTCTTCCCAGAGAATTACGAATAGCCCAAAACGTTAAGGCCTTAAACTTATTGAAATCTGCTCAGGGTGATGGCAGTTATTTAATACCTGATATCTCGTATACTTGTATCCATGTATACTGGATACCCGGTGTTGTTGGGAGGAGTGGGTGAGTGGCTGAAACCAGCTGTTTGCTAAACAGCCGTGCGGGGTCAACCCGTACCGGGGGTTCGAATCCCCCCTCCTCCGCCATCTATAGAACCACGGCTCTATACCCGCACTTTTGATGGTGTTTAAAAAGAGTTTGTTAAAGCGGATTTACTTTTTCTTATTTTTCTTTTTATTGGTAAGTAAGCGAGCAATTTGATTGGCTTTATACTCCACTTCCATTAACCCTTCATTGGCTTCAGAGTAGCATTTATGGGAGTTAATATATTTGGTGCGGTCTCCACCAAGGGTTTCCTCGGCTTCGTCCCACCCTTCGGGATAGTAAATATTATCTCGATAAGCCTTTATCTGTGATCTTAAAAAATCAAGCTGTAACAAAACTTTCTTTTTTGTGGGCTTATCCATTTTATCAACGGCCTTTTGGTCAAGGTCGCGAACAGAAATTTTCAACTGATTTTTCATGCGATCTTCAAACACCGACAAGCACTGTGTTCCAGCGCGAAGATAGTGATGATTATCCTCACAATCTTTGGAGACTTTATCTAAATCTTTCAGGCTTTTGCAAGGAAGGTTCTTGGCTGTGGCCATAGATAAGTTGATGAGGAAGGCTAAAAATATAATGGGTACATGTTTAGTGGCTATGATGGAGTCCTCCCCCGTGTGATCGTTTGTGGATCAGCTCTCTTATACCATACCTGCGGCGAACGGAGCGAAGTCTCGACTGGTGCTTGCGGGGAAAATCACAAGCCCTTCCGGAGGAGTGAGCCGACTTTCTTGCGGCCCGGCCCTTCATTCCGCAACGATTGTAGCACCGCCGTAGTCGATCTTGGCAGGATTGGGCGCGAAAGCAAGAAATGGGGCTAGAGCCCTTCTTCTTGGCGGCAGCGACATAGTTTCGCATGGTTTTTGACATATTTTTCATACTAAAGCCGCAGCCGCTACTGCAACGGCAGCTCTTCACTTTGATAACCAAGCTTTCAAAACTTTCGGGTTCATCTACGTCAGTGAACTCAACAAACTCGCCTTCATCGGTTTCCGTTACATCAGAGGCAACGGGGTTAGGTATCATTGGAACAATGGCAGAGGTGCTGGAACAAATGACAAAGGAACTAAAAATGATAAGAGGTAACAATCGACTCACAAGCATCCCTTTTTTAAGATCGACAACTCAAACTTCATTTTCAGATAAGTGTGTTGGTAAATCAATACCGTTGAGGCGAGTTCGGGCAATCGTCGTGCTAAGAAGTTGCTTTAAGCCCAAAGGCTAGCCCCAATGAATTTACGAACCCCAGTTATCAATATTAAACAGTCAAGCACTGAAGCTGCATATACTCTGAGACTTTGGATTCAATTTTATAAAACTCGGTGTTGGGGCGTCCGTTCTCATCCATCAAGGGTTGCATTAAGAGTTCATTTGTAATCGAAGGGTCTTTGGGCAATTTGTTTGTTATGATTCGGCAGTGGGTTTCCACGCCATTTTCGTGTTTAAAAACAATGGTCATCTCCTTGGTATAAGCGTCGATAGCCGATTGGGGCATGCTTCCGCTGGTGATGAGCTGGATAAACATAATTCGAGTGCTTAAAAAACAAAGATTTAAATTATCAGATTCAGACATGCCCATATAAAAGGGCTTATCTAAAACTCGCCATTTGCAGGAGGCGGCCTCCCATTCTTTTTCGTCGGAGTTGGTGGAATCTTCTGCGTAAGACTTAGAATCTGGGTTCTTTGTCGTCTCTGTAGCCAAGCCGGGAAGGCTGGTCAAAATAAAAAGTAGCAAAAGAAAGGCTCTCATAGTGTGCTCCATAGCTATAGGTATCTTGCTATTCAGCAATATCCATTCCAGATAAAGGGCTTTATAGGGCTGGTGGGTGGGGCAAAAACTGTTGAGGGAATGGACAAGGATGGAGGGCTTACTTATAACTATATAAAAATACTAAGAACTTATTAAAGACGCCATAGAGGTCAGTAACAATCCATGGCGTGCACTCATCTGAATTTGAAGTTTCCACAAAACCTTCTGGCTCTGTGGCTATGGTTATCGGTGAGTTCACAAAAGAACTGAAAATGTCTCATATTGAGATAGGGAGGCTACTGTATATTCACAAATCCTTAAGAAGTGCGCCTAATGATCCGACACGGAGCTTATGAGAACTCTATGGAATACCAAGGGATTTTCTATTGCGGGAGTTATGGTTGCGGTGGGGATTTTTGGCATCTTGATGACCGCTATCGGTCATTTGCTTACTCAGCAGGCCAAAACTTTTGCCCATCTTCAGATGGTGTCCGAATTGGAGTCAACCACGAGCTTGTTGAAACTAGTTTTGCGCTCGCCCACTAACTGCACGAAAACATTTTTAACAAATGACTCTGGGGGAGTTTTAAACCGGGCCTTTCCTGTTGCTGACGGTGCCTCCCAAAAATTAAATAATATCCGAATGGAATCAACTTCTATTGGTCCAGCAGGGGCTCCTGTTATTGAAGTGAATAGAGCTTATCAATATTACACGGTCACAGAAATTGCCCTCGAAAAAATGATGTCAGAGACTGGGCTAGATCTTTCTGGGACAGGCGCACAAAGAATTGGACAAGTGAAAATCAATTTTTCAGACAACCGTGGTAATAAAGTGGTGCAGAAAAAGATCCCAGTTTTCTTTTCAGTGGATAGCACCACCCAGGAAATTTTAAGTTGTACTTCAGACGACGCCTCGTCCAACCCACCATCCAATCCTGGGGGGCCCGGTGCGCCGTCCTTGTATGGTGATGGTAAGCGTTGCAAGAATGACAAAATAGCTTCAGCCTGTGGTGCCAATCCTGGCCTAGCCTGGAACTATAATTACTGCATTTCAAGAACATCGGGCGAAGCTTACAACTATGAATGGCGCTATCATGAAGGTGATGGGGGCTATCGAGTGGTCATCAAGGGGCAGCCCATAGACACCCCCTATGCGGGTGTTCTATTTAAAAGTGATGTTACTTGCGCTGAAGGCTATGAGTAGGGTTTCGTCTATCCATTTCGTTGTTCTTGCTGATCTTTCATAGTAAAAATAGGTTGTGTCCATAGTTATTGTTCTTTTTCTATCCTTAGCGGCCCTTTTTGCCTCCGTTATATCAGCAGTTATTGGAATGGCTGGCGGGATCG
>JAGQZY010000120.1 GCA_020435205.1 Bdellovibrionales bacterium
GCAATAAGCAGACGCCGGTTGAGTTTGGTGTTCGCGGAGTCCCGACCTTGATCCTATTCAAGGGCGGTCAAAATGTGGACCAGATTGTTGGTAATCATCCCAAGGAAAACATTGTTGCTCTCCTGAATAAGCATATTTAGCCAAAAACTATGGTTCGATAGAGCTAAACGATGAAAAAGCCACCTTCGCGGTGGCTTTTTTTTTAGAACATGTAACGCTGATTCGATACGCTGGCAACCAAGCCAAGACTCACCATAAAGGTGACCATGCTGGATCCCCCGTAGGACAACAGCGGGAGGGGGACGCCAACAATGGGGAGAAGCCCCGTCACCATGCCCACATTAATCAGCATGTGCCAAAAAATAAAGGCTGCGACCCCGACACAAATGAGAGCCCCCGATCGGTCATTGGAGTTGGCGGCGGTGTGCAAAATTAAAAATAAAAGTATGGTAAATAGCGAAAGGGTGAATAAACCACCGATAAAACCATACTCTTCGCTGAGCACGCAAAAAATGAAATCCGAGTGCCTCTCCGGTAAAAACTCAAGCTGGCTTTGCGAACCTTGGCGAAAACCTTTGCCCAGGATTTGGCCACTGCCAATAGCAATCTTGGCTTGGATGCTATTGTATCCCGTTCCGCGCGGGTCCCTCTCTGGGTTAAGAAAGTTGAGGACGCGGTTTTTTTGATAGGGTTTAAGACCATAATTCCATGCGAGAGGTAACGAGACTGCGGCCACTAAAAGGGCTGAGACTAAAACTCGAGTTTTCACTTTTAAGAAAAGCAGCATGGAGGAAGGGATTGCTGCTAGCAACATGGCAGTCCCTAAATCAGGTTGTTTGGCAGTGAGTAAAAAAGGCAAACCGATAATGAGGCCAGGAACAAGCAACTCCTTAAATCCTAGGTTTTCAGATTTGTGTTTAGCCAGGTAAGCGCCTAAGAATAAAATTAGCGAGAGCTTCATAGTTTCCGAGGGTTGATAGTGAAAAACGGCGAGATCGAGCCAGCGCCGAGCTCCATAGAATTGCTTGCCAATAAGGAGTACGAGAATCAGCGCAATTAAATTGGCTAAGTATATAAAAAAGGAAAGATTTAAAATTCTTTTATAATTAAGGCGAGCAATTAAAAAAAATGCAGACCAGCCAATGGGAATCCATAAGGTTTGCGCACTAAAAACTCGTGAGAGATGGCTTGTTGAAAAGGCAGCACTATAAAGATTAACCAGGCCAATCACCTGTAGGGTGAGAATTACGATAATGTAATTCCAATCCAATCTTTTGAGCGGTGTTCTCTCTTCAATCTTTAAGTTTAGACTATGACTCATTCTTCTTCTCTTCTAGGTCATGGTATTTTTCAAAATAATACTGAATCACTTCTTTAACAATAGGAACAGAAGCTGCTGAGGTGCAGGAGTGTTCGGTTAAAACAGCAACAGTAATTTTGGGCTCATCTTTGTAGCTGCCGTAGGCGACAAACCAGCCGTTGTGCCGTTCTTTTTTTATGCGATTTTCACAACTTTTATAAAGTTGGTCAGCAGACCATGAGCGAACCTGGGCCGTTCCCGTTTTTCCAGAAATAGAATAAGGAGGCTTAAGTTTGGCAAAACGAGCGGTTCCTTGTTTACCATTGACCACGCGCCACAAACCTTTTTGCACGACCTTGAAATGCCTGGGTTCGATGTAGGTGTCTGACTCTGGGTCAGCAGTGAGGTCGCGAAGCATGGTTGGTTCAAAGGATTGAAAATAGTCGTTGATGGGGTCTTCCAATTTTTTAATGATCTGGGGTTTGTAGACTTGCCCTTGCATAGCAATAGCAGAATACGCTTGGGCCAGCTGTAGGGCGGTGACTAAAACATGTCCTTGTCCAATAGCCATATTTAAGCTTTCGCCAGTTTGCCAAGGTTCGCCAAAGCGTTTGGCTTTCCATTCAGAAGTAGGAATGTGTCCAGGCACTTCACCATGAATGGGCACTTCCGTTTTTTGCCCTAATCCTAAGGCAGATGCATAGCGAGCCATATTGTCTGGGCCAAGCATTTCGCCAAGCTTATAAAAGAAAACGTTGCTGGACCTCTCGATGGCTTCTGCAACGCTGATATAGCCCTGACCGGTTTGAGTGTGATCATGCCAAACTCGCTTTCCCAATTTGTACGTGGAGGCGGCATAAACATATTTATTGGCACTGATGTAGCCCAATTGCAGCCCAGCCAAAGCCACAATAGGTTTAAAAGTTGATCCAGGGGAGTAGTGGTCTTGGATGACTTTATTGCGCAGAGGTCGATCTGAGTTATTGACCCATTTTCGCCATATCTCGGGGCTCACCCGTTTTGCAAAAATGTTAGGATCAAAGGGAGGGTAACTCACCCAAGCTAAAATTTCTCCTTTCGGAGTCATGGCCACTAGCGATCCTACACGCTTGTGCTTTTCAAAGGATTCAAAAGCTTTGGTTTGCAAATCAAGATCGATGGTGGTGAAGACATCTGTGCCTGGTTCTGCGACGATTCTTTTTAGAGATTCGCCGATAGCATTGATGGACCCTTTGGCTGCTTGTCGCCCCTTGGCGTCCACAATAACAAAAGCTTTGCCTTTCTTGCCTCTGAGGTTGGTATCAAAACTTTCTTCGATCCCCTTCTTTCCAATGATGTCTTTTTGTTTAAACTTGATGTTTCGTTTTTTGCTGAGAATGGGAATTTCCCTTTGGGAAATTTCGCGCACATAGCCCAAAAGGTGACCGAGGACTCCTTTGTGAGGATAGTTTCGCAAAATGAATTCTTGAGCATCCAAGCCAAAGTGATCGAGCTTTAAAAGTTCAACTTTAAAAAGTTCATCTCGAGTCAAATGAAGTTTAATATCGACAGGGAAAAAGCGTCCGCTTTGCCTTAAACTTTTTTTAACCTTCTCAACAATCTCATCCGGATCCATATCCAAGGCCTTCCCCAAATCTGTGGCTAAGGTCTCTAGGTTTTCTGTGTACTGAGGAGTAATGGTGGCCTTATAGGCAGGAAGATTCTCGGCAAGGACTTTGCCATCCCGATCAAATATTTTTCCTCTAGGGGCAAAGACATCGCTTTCCTTGAGCAGATTTTTTTCAGAGAAAACACGAAAATCTTCGCCATTTAAAATCTGTAAAAACCAAAGCCGAGATACCAGAATAAGCATAAACAGCAAAATGAAAATACGCGCCCAACGAAAATTGGAGTGGAGGTAAAACCCACTATCGCTTTCATCGCTGGATGGAAAATGAATACTCATACGCGCAAGATTTCCAAGGTATCGACCCGTTGGGTGTTTAATCGACTATCAATCATTTTTAAAAAAACAAAAACGAGAGGAAAGGCAAGAGTCGTCACAAGAGCCATTCCCAGCCATGCTAAAAGATTTGGGTAGTAAAATTGGTCGAGAAACCAAGAGGCCAGGATCCAATAGGATAGCTGAAAGGACAAAAAAGAGATGGCTGTTGCAGTGGTCTTCTCGAGCATGCCGAGATGAAATCGTCCTCTGAGGAAAACGAGAACCAAACTCACAATATTCATGGAAAAGAGGAGGGGTGCTAAAGAAGCGGATGTGTACTCAGTAAGCACAAAGATATGGAAAGAATTTGCTATTAAGGAAAAAAGCAAAGGCTTTTCAAAGGAATAATAGACCATCACTGTGAACCAAAAGGCGGGTAGGGCAAAAGGCAAAAAGTGAAGGCTCGCTTGGAGTCCACTCAGAATCAAGCTAACAAAAAGAAATATCACAAGTGTCAGTGCCCTATTTTTCATTGCTGCCAGCGACCTTTTTACTGTCATCTTCACTGACGACATGGTCGACAATGACGAGAACCTCTTCGAGTTTATCAACCTCGATGGCTGGAGTGAGTTGGGCTTGGTAGCTCACCCCAAGGGCTCCCTCTTCGACCTGGGTCACAACTCCCACTAAAAATCCCTTTGGGAAAAAGCCTTGTCGCCCACTGGTGACAATCTGGTCACCGGCTTCCACATCTTGCTCGCGCATGAGGTATCTGAGTAGGCACTGGTCTTTAGAAATTCCAGATACGATACCGCGGGCACGGGTGCGTTGCACTAGAGCGTCTACACTGGCACCACGGTCAGTGATGGTCAGGACTTTGGCGCTATGGGGTTCAATATCGATGACATAACCAACAATCCCTTTGGTGGAAACGACTCCTTGCAAGCGCTTGATGCCATCGTCGCTGCCTTTGTCGATGATGATCGATTTTTGGTCGATGAAAATATCCTTAGAAATGATTCGAGCGGCCACTGTTTTCCGCGGGAGTTCCTTTTGAAAAGTCAGAAGCTCACGCAGTCGAATATTTTCACTTCGGTACTCTTCAAGAAGCTGTAAATTAGAAGAGAGTTGTGAGTTTTCCGCGCGCAGAACACGGATTTCTTTGTTGGTGTTCACTAAATCAAAATAAATATTGATGGTGTCTTGCAATTGGTGAGTGAAGGCATCGTAGACCCTTTGCAAGGCATGGGCGGGCGGAGTGATCGGGGAAGGGGGCAGATTGGCCAGCGATCCCTTTTGCAGCGCATAAAATACGAGGGCCGGCACAAATGAGATAAAAAATGCCAGAGCCTGTTTCCAATTCAATGAAAAAACCATATA
>JAGQZY010000121.1 GCA_020435205.1 Bdellovibrionales bacterium
CGCCCTCTTTCGAGATTTATACTACAAAGCACTTAAATGACTCGATATTTTTAATCCACAAAAGCCCCCTCCCTTGATAAAAGTTAATTTGCTTTGCAGGCAGACTGGGGGTAAAAATGCTGACATCCAATTGTGAAACTTAATCAGGATCAAGAGATGAAAAAATTTTTAACCTTATCAACAATCATCATTCTATTCGTCATTTCTTCCGTCATCACCGTCCGCTATTGGTCTTACGTTTTTTCAAAAAAGGTGTCTGGCATCATTGTGGATGTTAAACATGTTGGGGCTTCAATGACCATTCTTGGTTCAGAGCCCTCCTCTAATAAAAGGTCCAACAATAAAGATATTTTCTCCTACGCCATCGCCATTCAGGATAAAGAGGGGAACATTGAAACCGCATCGAGCGAAGATCGCCAGTGGGCAGTGGCCCAAGTTGGCCAATGCGCAGAGGCTAAGTATTTTCCATACCCACCCTGGGAGCTTTCTAAAGCAGGGACTTACTTCAATGCTCACCTTTTGCATTTACGCGATTGCCCAGAAGGTATGAAGTATCGCAAAAGCTTGGAACCAAAAAACTAGGGAACCTTCAACAACATTTTTCAAGAATTTGGGAAGTGTCAGCGACTATAAATAATGATTTGAAAAATGGGGCGATCGACGGGGCTCGAACCCGCGACAACAGGAATCACAATCCTGGGCTCTACCAACTGAGCTACGACCGCCACAAGGTCCTCTTTTATGACAATTTTTAGAGATTTGAGCAACCCAAAAGATTGGATTTAGGGGGTGCAATCCCCCACCCGTGTCCCCTGAGCTGGGCATAAATCGCTATAGGAGGAGGCAAAAGGTGTGGCCGGGCCCCATTGTCCCGCAGCATTGCACATGCGCCGTACGCAATGAACGCCGGCTTTTGAGGCATCACAGATGGATTGCCCCGCTTTACCCCCCTCACAGGTCCACGCACACTGTTGATACTGCGCCGAAGGGGATTGGCATAGGCTATCACCGGCAGAAGCCGGGCTGCGCCCTGCGCTCTGCTTAGACCAGTCTGCAAACATCATTTTGGGCTCTTCCTTGATGAGACCAAGCTTTTCTTTTTGCTTTCTCGACATTTCAAACACTGGGGTAAGAAATCCCTCACCCGCTAAAGCCAGCTTCTCATCACTATTAAATAGATGGGCCGGAGTTTCACTCATCCAACTAATGAAGCGTCCCTCCTGCACTGGAATTTTTTCCCCAGAAAGGTCTTTTGCATGGGTGACCTCCAGGTTGCCCTTTAAGGCTTCCGCTTTAACCGTCAGATTTCCATGAACCATTTCATAAGTGACATGGGCAGAGCCCTCTTTAAGGCGCACCAACATTTGACCAGCAAGAATGTCGAATCCACCCTCTTGCAAGTCGGTCGTCACTTCGAGAGCCCCGTAGATGAGGTGAGCAAAAGGCTGAAAACGTCCAACCATCGAGTAAGGATCTTGCAAAACCCACTTGCTTTTCACCGGCATCTGAAAGCTGACTTTTCCATTTTCAAATTGGATGGTCACTTTTTGCTCTTTATCTTGACGGTTAAAAATTTCGTCCCCCACATAAAGGCGGTCCCCATTCTTCACCCGTCGAATTTGACCTCGATGAAAAATTTCGAGACTTCCCTTAAGGGCGGTAACATTCCCCACCACTTTATCACTGTACACGGTCTCATTAATCACGCGCGAATCGTTTTCCACCTCAATAAGACCCTGCCCCTTCAGATCTCCCTTGCCTCGCTTTTTCACAGAGGCCAATGAGCGATCTTTGGATTTCTTCTTTTCAGATTTTTTACCAATTTCATAAGGTAGAACAAGCTCTTCATCTTTAGAGGTGGCACCTTTCTGATTGGCATTCTTCTTTTGGTTTCCTTTTTTCATTTGCGTGAGGCAGCCAAAATAATAATGGACGTTTTCACAAACGACTTTGCGGCAAACATTGATTTCACCCCAACTGCAAAAACGCACTTCTTTACCAATAGAAACTTTCTTCTGACAAGGTCCGCAAGTCACCTCTGGACAGGAGCAATCTGGATTCTCGGCCAATCCCTGACGAGCAAAAAAGATCAGCGGTACAATCATAACCAATAAAAAGAATATTTTTTGACCCATTTTTCCCATAGTAAACGTATCGGATTTTTTGAGGATTTCTCAACCCTTACAACCTATTGTTCCATAATTTGCCCCGTAGCCCTATGAAGAATGCTCACAATAGCCCCAATGGCCAAAATCAACCCCCCAAGGGTCGAGGATCTTAAGGACAAAAGCCCAGCGACGCTGCGCCATGAATATGAAGTGAAGACTTGAACACAGCAATGGCTATGGCTAAATTGGGAACTCATCCATAGGAGACGATCATGAAACCTATCCTGTTTTTACTTTTCACTGCCCTTGCTAACCCTAGCTTTGCTTACTTTAGCGTGATGGATACAGGCCACCTGACTCAGCCCGAGCAATATCGTGTGCAAGGTGAGGGACAGTTTCTTATGGATGCTCCCAAGGGCTTCAATTTCAATGGCCGCTTCACCACCGGCCTCAATGAAGATTCTGAGATTCAAGGCGAGGTGGGCATTGGCACCATTGATTACTATTTTGGTGGATTCTGGAAATGGGTCCCTATCCCTGACACTGATGATCAACCAGCGATCGGTGCACGCATGGGATTTACTTTTGCCTCAGTCAATGACTACTCCACCTATGGATTTAATATCACTCCCCTGGCTAGTAAAAACCTGGAAAGCGACTATGGAGTATTTGCCCCTTACCTAGGAATTCCTATCGGACTGCAGAAAAACTCCCTGGATACTAACTTCACCTTGCAAGCCACTCTTGGCGTGCAATGGACTCCTGACCAATGGAAAATTCCGGAGTTACGCGGGTTTCATTTTCTTATGGAATACGGCTTTGAAATTGATGATGCCTTTGACTATTTTTCCATAGGCACAGCTTACGATTTTTAATGGGCTGGGGGACATTCGGTCTGTCCCTCTTGAATGTCATGCTTTCTTTCATACAAATCGTAGCGGATACACATCGTATGAAAAATAAATTCGTCACTGGCAAGGCCAGCAAGACCGCGGCGATTTTTTGACTTCTCCCACTTTTGCCGAAGAATATCTTCAGGGCTCAATAGTCCTTTAGCCACTTTTGTGCTGTTCAAGGAGCGTCCTTCAGAGTCACTGCCACCAGAATCTCTAGACAATCCCACCCCTGATTTTTTAGATTTTCCACCCACACCAAGAAAACCATTAAATATCTTTCTAGAAATCTTCGTGAACAGATGCTCTTCCTTCTCTTTTCTCAAAGCGCGAGCCTCACTATCATCACCCGCCTTGGCCATGGAAACCGCAGCAGCCCCTACCCGGCCACCACTGAGATAAGGATTATCAACGACAGCCTGCGATCCTGCAGCAACGGCTTGTCCAGATTTTTCATTGAGTTGATGAAATCGAGAGGGACTTACAGAGCCTTTACCTTTTGAGATGGAAAACTTGTTAAAATTTCCGCTCACCTTAGCAAGGGATGGGCTGAGTTTCGAAAGGCTTTGCCCATGGCCAATGTTATCTGTGCCTTTATTGATGTCAGATTCACCGCTACGGATTTCTTGAGCGGCGGCTTGCACCTTCTGAGAAATCCCATCCAATCGAGAGGCTTCCGCCTTTGCACCACCAACCACACCTTGGTTTTGATAGCACTGCCCCTGCAATTGACTGTCATATGGATTCCCTGTGTTACAAGCGCTGGCACAACGATTGATCAAAGCTTGGCAACGAGAAGCAAAGGCATTTAAGGTTTGTGAAGATTGATTGAGTTGAGCTGAAACAGCATCGTAATTCCCTAAAATATTATGGGCCGTATTAGCCCCGCTCACCCCCGGCGCTTGCGAACACGAGGAGGTTTGCCCCACGGCATTTTGGCATTGAGCACTTGGGCCAGTGGGACCCGAGGGCTCTGTACTGGCGGTCGTTGCACCTTGGTTGGTGGTATCCGTGCTGTCTTCTTTGGTCGAGGCTGTGCTCTTTGCCCCCCCAGCATCACGACCACCGCCGCCGCTACCACTCCCACCACAACCCGGCTCATTCCCAGATACACAACCGGGTTTTGCTGCCGGTGTCGGGGCGCCGGGACATCCATAACCATTTTGGCAATTTCCATTTTGAAAAGACATTTCTGTGTAGGTATTTCCATTAGGTAAGACAACGGAAGTCCCTGTGACAGAAGGGGGAGCCATGTTGTTAGTGCCCGTTTGCAAGTAGGACTTCCCATCAATCTCAATCACCTCTTGAGCTTCCAATGGTAAGGCAACTAAGTATAGAAAAAATGGAATGAAAAAAGTCATCCATCGATTGGACAAATAAATCCCCCGTTTTATCCATATTATAGCAAATGCAAAGGCAAGAGCTTGGGGATAAAAAAAAAGCGTCTCATGAAGAGACGCTTTTCTATTGCTTCTTAGCGCTTGGAGCACTT
>JAGQZY010000122.1 GCA_020435205.1 Bdellovibrionales bacterium
TATGAATGGATCTCTGCAATTCCATATCTTGAAAATGGTTTTTTTGAAGTTTTTGTTTTTGCTCTAGACTTTCGTTTTTAAAATTATCTGTCAACTTCTCCATCGAATGACGATTTTCTTCTTGAATAGTGCGATGGGATTGGGAGCGGCTCGCTGACTCCTGTCTCTTAAATTCTTGATGTGCTTTTTTCAACCGATCAATTTCGCTCTGGTAAAAAATATCTTTCTTACTAACCCGATTTTCCTGATCGCCTTTTAGCTTTTTTATATTCTTGGCATGGTCAGCATTGATCTGGTTCACTCGATCTGTTTGTCTTCGCTTCAATCCATCGATTTGATCACGATGCTGGTCCCGAATTCGCCGTTCGCGATCTTTGTAGTATTCTGTCGTTTCCTTGGCGTCCCCGGCGCCACTACCGACTTTCACCCTTTTCCCCCTTGTTGATTCCTTATTATATCATCAATTTAGAGCCCCTTGAGGTCAGCGCAAAATACCCTACTAAAGGTGGAAAGCCTGGCATTCTCTTTCGTCCCTCTTAAGCCCCCTCAAGTGCCGCCGCGCAACAAACCTAGGCCCAAAAGCCTACCGATAATAAGTATTTGCATTTTATTTTTCTAATGGTCTAAGCAGTAGTTTGGTACAAAAAAGGAGTTACTATGAAGTTCTTGTCTCTCACCTTCTTATTATTGCTTTTCCCAACTTTGGTCCACTCAGCTCCCCCCAAAAAGGAATGCAACGACCTGAAGGTCTCTCAATGTCGTAGTCGTGAGGATTGTCGCTGGGTCAAAAAATCCAAAGACGGAAAAAAGGCCCATTGTCGCAAAAAAGCTGGTAAATCCAAGGGAAACGAGAAAAATTAGCCCTATAAACTTTATCGAGAGGTCATTATGAATTCCTTGCTCGTCGGCAGCGATGATTCCCGTCAGTCTGTTCAAATTTTATTAAAAATGGCGAACCGCCATGGACTTATCACTGGTTCCACTGGAACTGGAAAAACAATCACACTGCAGACATTAACTGAACAGCTTTCCTTAGCTGGAGTTCCTGTGATTTTATCGGATGTAAAAGGAGATCTTTCTGGCTTGGCCGCGAACGGCAAAGATCACCCCAAAATCAAAGAACGTGTCGACTTTAATCAAATCGACGATTTTTCCTTTCAAAAATTTCCAGTCTGTTTTTGGGATATTTACGGTGAAAAAGGTTTGCCCTTGCGAACAACGGTTAGCGAGATGGGCTCCCTTTTACTGGCCAGAATCTTAGACCTTAATGACATTCAAACTGATGTTTTAAATATTGTTTTTAAATACTCTGACGACAATGGACTCCTACTCATTGACCTTAAAGACCTAAAAGCACTTTTAACAGAAATGACCGAAAAAGCGGATGACATTCAACTTGAATACGGCAATGTTAGTAAGTCCACAGTTGGCGCCATCGTCCGTCGCTTAGTGGCTCTAGAAAGCGCTGGTGGAGACCATTTTTTTGGAGAGCCCGCACTCGATATTAACCATCTTCTACAAAATGACTTTTCGGGACAGGGACTCATCCACATTATCGATGCTCAAAAGTTGATGCTTGATAAACGCCTCTATAGTTCTTTTTTAATGTGGATTCTTTCCGAATTGTTTGAAAATCTTCCAGAGGTTGGTGACCCAGAAAAACCTAAGCTGGTCTTCTTTTTTGATGAAGCCCATCTTCTCTTTGATGATGCCCCAAAGTATCTCGTGGAAAAAATGGAAACTGTGATTCGCTTGATCCGCTCTAAAGGAGTTGGCATATACTTTATCTCACAAAGTCCAGCAGATATACCGGTCAACATCCTCTCTCAACTGGGCAATAAAATTCAGCATGGTTTGCGCGCTTCCAGCGAAGCCGATCGGAAAATGATTAAAGGTGTTGCACAAAACTATCCATCGGCGAAAGGCTATAATGTCGAGGAGGCTATCCTGAGTCTCGGCATTGGTGAGTCTCTTGTCTCGCCATTATCAGAGAAAGGAGCCCCGGAGGATGTGAAAAAGGTTTTAAATATTCCCCCTCGCTCTCAGATGGGACCACTCCCTGAGGAGGTACGCAACAGCCTCATGGCTCAAAATCCACTGAAAGCGATTTATAGCCAATCTATTGACAGGGAATCTGCTTTTGAGGTTTTGAAAAAACGGCGACTTTCCCAAGCACAGACTCCATCAGCGAAGGCCGAAAAGAAAGATCCTGTGAGAAGACCTTCCAACCGACAGACCCCCACCGAGGCCTTTATTAAGTCCATGCTCAGATCCCTTGGTACAAGCTTGGGTAGACAAATCATTAGAGGCATACTAGGGTCCATAAAAAAATAACTGAAAGGAAGCATATGAACGATTTAATTCAAAATTTGACTTCTCAGCTAGGAGTAAGCGCTGAACAAGCTCAAGGTGGCGTTGGTGCCATCGTTAAACTGGCCCAGGAAAAGTTGAGCGGAGATGATTTTTCTACGCTCACCTCAAAAATTCCTGAACTTGCTGATATGCTGACAAAAGCTCCCAGCACAGGGAGTGCAGAAGGACTAGGCAGTATGGTTAGCTCCGCACTGAGCGCTTTCGGTGCAGATTCTGCAGGAAACTTGGCTAGCTTAACTGACTCATTTTCTCAGCTAGGGTTGAGCCCCGAAATGATCGCGAAATTTGCACCCATCGTGACAAAGTATGTGCAAGACAATGGCGGTGACATCGCTCAAAATCTTATCAAAAAACTATTCTGAGCCATTGAATGAGGCCAC
The DNA here is from genome assembly GCA_020435205.1 of Bdellovibrionales bacterium. GTDB lineage: Bacteria > Bdellovibrionota > Bdellovibrionia > Bdellovibrionales > JAGQZY01 > JAGQZY01. Next base: position 2,754 of record JAGQZY010000122.1, read on the forward strand.
GAGTTTCTCAATTCGCTAAATCCAGCGCTGGCCTCATTTCTAAATGGTGGGAGCGAGTCAGCCGAAAAAAATTGGGCCCCTGCCCATAATGCACCTGACTTGGGAAGTAAACCTCTCCATTGGTGTCAACGACATAGCTTTTAGTTTGAATGACATTGGGATTGTTGGGGTCTGAATAAGTAATGAGCTGATTGACGCTATCCATTTTCAAAATCACAATGGCATGCAAACTATGCACTCCATGGATAGGCGCTCCATTAACGTTCAGCACCTCGACCGTTGAAAACATGACTCCTCTTCTTGTGGAATCCAAAAGATTCTTTTCATTGAGATAAATTCCGCGGATGAGATTCACTCCCAAGCCTCTGAAGGTCGACTGCAATCCTTCCAGAAGGATATCACCATTGGCTCCATAGCGGGCATCTGTTAACTCTGGCAAAAGAGCCCTTAAAAGAGAGCCTAGCAACTGGCCATCCCAAGATTCATCAAAAGACTTATTCAATTGCTTACCATAAATTTGTACGACAGCATCGATAAACTGAGGACTATAAAAGTCAAACTGGAAGTCTCTCGGGCTCTTGTTACTGTTTAGCAGTATCGCTGCACCCAATAAATTGGCAGCACAGGCTGAGGCACAAAGCCCTCCATTGGGAACCAATAGATTATGATTCAATAGTCGAGGATCCATTTGGTTAATGAGCTTATTGTGGCTCGCTAACTCAAAGTAGGCTGTCGCCAAGCTAGAGCCTTCAAAAAAAGTAGGTTCTTGAACAGGTGGAAGTGCTGTATTCTTATTTTTTTTAAAGGGAAATAAAAAAAGATCTATAAAGGCATCAATGGCATCACCCACTCGATTGCCCCCAGCCACAGGGGTGGAAGCCCACTGATCAATAAGACGAATCGTATCGAGACTTGGCTTAAAAATTTTCTGGCACTGAACCCCGCCATTGGCAAATGCGGATGTGGATCCAAAAAGGATCTGAGCAATGAGTAATAAAGTGAGTGTCTTTTTAAGGAGATTTCTCATAAGTAGCCTTCAAAGGATCCCCCCCTCAAAGACAAAATCTTATCTAAAATCCAGTGATGAGTCGTCGCGAACTTTTATAGAGTTTCGCTGTCATCTCCTTCTTCCTCAGCTTTTTGAGCGTATTTATCAGGGTGAAGTCTACGATCTTCTGATTGCACATAGGAGATCCACTGATCCGCCTGACGCTCCAATTTTTCAGAGGCCTTTTTTGCTTTGCTGAAAGACTCAATAGCAGAGTCAAATTTCTGCATATTAAAGCGGGCCACACCCAATGCCATATGAATGTGCTGGGGATTTTTGATCTTTCCCTTTTCAAGACCCTGGGATAAATAACTTTCTGCTTTCTCCCAGTTTTCTTTTTCAAGATAGAGGCGCCCCTGCTTTGCAAAAATTCGTCCATCGGTGGCTTTCTTCGCCGATTCTCCATAAGCGACAAGAGCCTTGTCCATTTCTTCCGCTTGCGCCCAAGCATCACCAAGGATTTCGAGGTTCTTTTGCGTGGCTTTCACTTTGCCATCTTTCATAGATTTCTCAAGAAGCTGGGCCGCTTTCAACGGAATCCCACCATAAATAAAAAGACTGGTGAGGTTCATGATTTCTGACTCTTGCTCTAGGTAGTTTCCTTTATGAGCGAGCTCCAAGGTCGCCAAAGCTTTAGCGTTATTCTCAATATTT
>JAGQZY010000123.1 GCA_020435205.1 Bdellovibrionales bacterium
AGGACCTTATCGCCCCGTACTTCGGCGATTTCCCGCAAAAGTTTTTCCTCGTCCTTTTTTAATTTTTTAGGGAACTCGACCTCAAGACGCAAACAAATATCGCCACGAGCACCACCACGCAAGTCAGGAACACCCAAACCACCCATTCGCAAAATCTGCCCGTGGGAGCTCCCAGCAGGGATGGTTAAACGTTTCTTGCCGTCGAAAGTTTCAATATCCACCTCAGTCCCTAACAAAGCTTGGATATAACTCACTTTGACTGAGGAAAGTAAATCGCGACCATGGCGATCAAACTTATGATGCTCTCGCAAACGAATCTCTACGTAAAGGTCGCCCGCGGGTCCGCCGCGACTGCCACCCTCACCTTCCCCGGCCACTCGCAAGCGAGTTCCCGTGTCCACACCTTTGGGAATGGTCACTGTGATTTTCTTTTTTACGGATTTGCGGCCGCGGCCCTGACACTCTTTACATGGATTTTTAATCACCTGACCCGCGCCTCGACAAGCCGGACATGTTGTCGCCACCGAAAAGAAGCCTTGGCTGTTTACAACCTGACCGGCGCCACCACAGGTGGGACAGCGATCAGGTTCATGGCCAGGTTCACTCCCCGACCCTTTACAGCGATGACAACTTTCTTCTGTATCAAACTCGAGATTTTTTTCGGTCCCTTTGATCACTTCTTCAAGCTCAACTTCGAGCATATAGCGAAGATCAGCCCCTCGACTGGGGCCTGTTCCGCGACGGCGACCACGACTACCACCCATGCCACCCATGCCAAAAAATTCGCTAAAGATATCGCCGAAGCTTGAAAAAATATCTTCGACATTATCGAAGCCAGGGTGTTGATGGCCCGCTCCAGCTTGGAAGGCAGCATGACCAAATTGATCATAACGAGCTCGCTTTTCCTTGTCGCCAAGGACATCATAAGCTTCAGCCGCTTCTTTGAATTTATCTTCAGCCGCTTTATCGTCGGGATTTTTATCCGGATGGTACTTCATGGCTAACTTGCGGTAAGCCTTTTTAATCTCATCTTGGGTTGCCGAGCGCTGAACGCCTAAAACTGCATAATAATCTTGAGCCATGAATATCCTCGCCCCATCAATATGGGGCGGGCTCAAAAAAGGTCAAGGTCATTAATTGGAGGAATCAGAGCTTGGATCGGTCAAAAGAGCATTGATCTCTTTAAGGCGAATCTTGAGCTGCTCGACCCTGGGCCCCTTGGGGTCCCTGGCCAAAACGGCCTCAAGGATACTCTTGGCGTAAAGAGCCCGCCCCGTCCTCGTGTAAAGTCTGGCTGCTAGGGCATAGACCCATTTGGGGGCGCCGCGCCGCCCCGCCTTTTCGAGAAGTTCAGCCGCCTTTTCGGGGTTTTGCATTTCAAAAAGCTCATGGTAGCCCGCCGCATAAAGAAGCTTCCACTGGTCCGGAAAGAAGTGAAGACCTTTTTCATAAATCCTCTGAGCTCCTTCGCGATCATCAACCAGCACACTCAAAAAAGTTCCGCCCACATAATAGGCCATGAAAAAAGTAGGATCGAGATCCGTGATCACATCGAGCATTTTATAGGTCCAGCCCAAATGGCAACGGGACTGGGGAAGCTCGCGTTTGAGGACTTGGCCGAGCACATCCTTGTTGGCATCCAGGGACTCAAGACCCTTTTGCTCTCTTTGATTCTGACAAATTTCAATATCCTGAAGCAGGCGCACCCACAGACTCGATGAAGTTAGGTCAGCATAACCAAAGTGATAGTATTGCATTTGCTTAGGGGGCACCTGAAAGCGGGAAAGCTCTTTAGGAAGGCCACTGAACCAAGACAAGTCGTGAGAGGCCACACTGGCGATCAACGCTGCAATAAGAATCAGTCTACCGAGAATCATGTTTTATTATTGGAATAAAAAAAAAGCCGCGTCACGCGGCTTTTTGTTAGAAATCTTAAGCTTAGCAAAAATCAGTTCAAACCATCACTGATCATCACCAGGTTTTTTAGCTGATCGAGACGGTAGCAGTCTGGCCCACCATTATTGCGAATGATGGCTCCTGCCACTACGCGAAAAGTGCTGGGAGTGGTCTGCATACCAGCGCAGTTCACGGGACCGGTGACACCCGTAGCGGCATTACCAACAGGTCTCTCTCCCCAAGTTCTAAAGTTTGGACAACCACCACCACAAGTGCAAGCCGCTGCCGTAGTCGTGCAAGCGTTATCATTACTGCCAAATGGTGGATCCTGACCATCTTGGGAACGAACCCGATAGGTGAGCTGGCCAGTCGGAGCAAAACCTGAAGCGACAAAGTTACCAGGATAAAAGTTCAATTCAGCGAATGTGGCTTGGGCTGAAGTGTAATAAGCATTGAGAAGGGCAAATCCCTCTTTTTGGCGAGCCTTGGCTTGAAAACCTTGATAGCTGGGCACAGCAATCATGGAAAGGATGGCAATAATGGCCACAACCACCATCAGCTCAATCAAAGAAAAACCTTTGTTATTTCGTAACACGTTCCACTCCTTGTGATTGGAAAAAAGTAACAACTAAATTATAAACCCTCGGCCCCTATAGTAAAGTCCATATATCTAATTAACTGAAATCCAACAGACTTTTCCCATAATGGCGCAAGGATTTTAAAATATTATGTTTCAAGATTATATGGAATTTGACGGCCGTGGTATAATTATCATTATGAGATACTTCAAACTGCAGTCCGAAAATGATGATGATAACGGCCAAGACAATCTCGACACTGGGATCATCGAAAAGGTTGAGGTGCAAGAGCCCTCTTTTTATAAAGTGATTTTACTGAATGACGATTTTACTCCCATGGATTTTGTCACCCATGTTCTGCAAAAGTTTTATAATAAAAATCCAGAGGACGCTAAAAAAATCATGCTGGATGTTCATCAACAAGGGCAAGGTATCGCAGGAGTCTTCACCTATGAAGTGGCGGAAACCAAAGTTTTTCTGACTAATAATCTCGCGAAGCAAAATAAGTATCCCCTCAAGTGCACCATGGAGAAGGAATAATATGTTGAACCAAGAAGTTGAACTCGCACTCAATCAATCCATTCATCTCGCCCAACAGGGACGGCATGAATATGTGTCCCTTGAACATTTGCTAATCTCGCTATTACAACTTCCACCCATTGTCCAACTCAGTGAAGAATTAGGGATCGACCCTCTGAAAGTAAGAAAAGAACTTTCTGATTTTATTGCCCAGCACACGCCTCGCTTAGACAATCGCCCTGAAAATAAACCGGAGTTTACCATTGCCGTGCACAGGGTTTTGCAAAGAGCTGTGATCCAAGTGCAAAACTCGGGTAAAAAAACCGTGTTCCCGGAGCATATTTTGATTTCTTTACTCGAAGAGCAAAACTCACACGCCCGTTACTTTTACTTAAAAGTGGGAATCGAAATTTATGACGTGGTGAATTCCGTAGCCCATGGTCGCCTCAATCAAAGTGGTGACCAAATGGTTCCGGTGACGACAACCCAAGAGGGAAAACCAAGCAAAGGGGCCCTTGCCCAATTCACCACCAACCTCAATGAAAAGGCCAAAAAAGGAAAGATTGACCCTCTCGTCGGTCGCGAAGATGTTTTAGAAAGAATGATCCAAGTGCTTTGCCGCCGAACGAAAAATAATCCCCTTTTAGTCGGTGATCCAGGGGTTGGCAAAACGGCCCTAGCTGATGGCCTTGCCTTAAAAATTGTACACAAAGAAGTTCCAAAACTTTTACAAGACGCTGTGATTTACTCTTTAGATTTAGGGAGCCTCATCGCTGGTTCAAAGTATCGCGGCGATTTTGAACAAAGATTGAAAGCCGTGCTCACCGAATTGCAGGCCCATCCCCATGCCATATTATTTATTGATGAAATTCATACTATGATGGGAGCTGGGGCCACAGGCGGTGGGAGCCTTGATGCTTCTAACCTTTTAAAGCCTGTGCTTGCCAATGGTGAACTCAGCTGTATTGGCTCTACCACTTTTAAAGAGTATCGCCAGCACCTTGAAAAAGACCGAGCCTTTTCTCGACGCTTTCAAAAGATTGATGTCAAAGAACCTTCGGTCGAAGAGTGCTACCGCATCGTTGAAGGTTTAAAGCCTCGCTATGAAAAGTTTCACAATGTTGTGTTTTCTTCTGAATCCTTAAAAGCCGCGGTGGATCTGTCGCAAAAATACTTATTCGACAAAAAACTCCCTGATAAAGCTATTGACGTCATCGACGAAGTGGGTGCCAAACTGAATCTTTATCGCAACGATGATGACCCCATCTCCGTGACTGTCGCCGACCTAGAAGTGGTGGTTGCGCAAATGGGTCAAGTGCCTGCACACTCCGTGTCCTCGAG
>JAGQZY010000124.1 GCA_020435205.1 Bdellovibrionales bacterium
TAATCGGTGCATGGGGTAGGGCTTCATGAGATCTTCGCGAATTTCAAGATAGGCTCTTTTTTGTGCACCCGTGAGTTCAAAGGGGATGGACCCTTGTAATTTTTTGGCCAAGGCTCCGGAGCACCGAAAGGATGGTGCCCTTTCTTTTTGCACCCCCTGCTTACGGGCTGCCAAAATCATTTCCAACCAAAAGAACTCTTCAAAAATGATTCGGCGATGGTACTTTGAGCGATAATGAATGTAATCTTCGCCGGCCCCATGGGGGGGATTGTGTATATTCAAAATGGTTTCCACTCGACTCGGCAAATTGTATTTTTTCAAAATCCACTGGGGCAAAGTTTCATGGACCCCTTGAACCTCACCCTGTTTTAAAAACTCTGTAGCCTTAGCAACGATTTTTCTTAATCGAGTGCCACTCAAACCTTCCGTTTCTGAATATATAGGCACCAGTTCATCAGTGAGCTCTTCTTCCCCGTGAATTTCCTGAATATCAGGATGATGAAGCTCAATGCGTCCACGATAAAGGGTCACCTTCCCCACCACACGGACAGGCATGCGGGGCTGGAACCGCTCAAAATACCCTCGATAAGGGACTCGAAAAAACTTACAATGAATGATCCCAGAGGAATCCTTAAGGCTGACATCGTAGATCTTTCTACGACTCTTCCCCATGTTTATTGAACTGACTTTGAGAATCTCAGCCTTGAGACTGACGATCTCCCCTGGCTGCAAAGAGGCAATATTTCGGCCAGCACGCCTATCTTCATAGGACCTTGGGAAATTGTCAAAAAGGTCCTCTAAGGTGCGAAAGCCTCTTTTTTTAAGCATATCGCCCAGCTTGGGCCCCACCCCCTTGAGGTACTGAATCGGAGTGTCAATGTATAAGGCCATATTCCCCCTGAAACCGCCCATCCTAGAGCCTTGCTCCCAGCAAGTCAAAAAAATGGCTTCAAGCTTTTCAACGAAGGCTGAGCATGGCAAAATTTAGCAATGGATTCTAGGTACTTCAACATTCGCGTCGGCTCCCTGCTACCAGATCGACCACTCCCCTTTGATCTTTTTGTGGTTATTCAGAACCGATATGTTCACTATCTTCGGGCCGGAAACACTCTCTCCCCTGAAAAAATAGCTAAGCTGAACCAATCGGATCGCTTTTTTATCCCTCAATCCCAAAGGCAAAATTTTAAAGATTTTATCTATGGCCAACTGGCCTTGGAGGAGGTGCCGGCAGAAATCAAAGCACAAATTTTGCGCGAAAGCTCTTTGGCCTTGGTTGAAGAGATTTATGAAAATCCTGATGTTGGCAAAGCTCTCGCCGATTCGAAGGAACTGATCCACGGCTTTGTCAAATTCATGGAGCAGGAGCCCGAAGGCATGGGACACTTGATCAGTCTTTCCAGTCATGACTTTTATACATACAATCACTCCCTCGATGTGGGGGTTTATGCCTTAGGCCTTGGACGCCTCGCGGGATACAGCGAAGTTGAACTCGAAGAGTTGGGGCGAGGAGCCCTTTTTCATGACGTCGGTAAAAAATGGGTGGATGTCGATATCATTTGCAAAAAAGGAGCCCTCGACGATGTGGAATGGGCTCAAATGAAGAACCACCCCGAGTATGGTTTACAAATCCTTAACGAATACGAAGATGTTTCAGAGGCCATTAAGGCCTGTTGCTACGAGCATCACGAAAGTTTTTTAGGCAACGGCTATCCTCAAGAACTCCCCGGCGAAGAGATTCATCCCATGGCGCGCATTATTGCTATCACGGATACCTACGACGCTCTCACCACACAACGTTCCTATAACAAGCCGATGACGCCTAAAGACGCTATTGATTTCATGACCACTAAATTGAAGGATCGCTATGACCCCGACTTATTAAAAATCCTTCGCGAAGTCATGTTTGCTTTATGAGATCATTTATTCTTCTTTTGTTTTTATCACTGTGCAGTTGCCAAAGCATTCCTCACTTTGGCGCCCAACGAATGGATAATCCTCCAACAAAAATTCGTGAAATCGATAAAATTCGAATCCTTGAAGCTTATAAAATGGTCGGTACTCTTTTTGAAATCTGCGCTGGGGAATGGAAAATAGACGAAAAGCACAGGGGGACAACCGCGACACCAAAAAAGCGCCTCTCCAAGTGCCCGCAAGTCTGGGAGACCTGGCTCAAGCCTCCTTACCCTATTCTACTGATTGATGATGATTTTGAATTTCTACTCAATCATCCCCAACCGGATGACTCCTTCAATGCTTTTTATGATGACGAAGACTTTGGCCATGTATACTTTCGCAAAAGAGTTTTACCAAAAAATTTAGTCGCCTCTTATCCTGCTGTTAGTAATATCACTACTATTGTCATTGGTCGCAGGGAGAACACTTCGAAAAAAAGTTCAACAACCTGGGCACTGACTCTTATCCATGAACATATTCATCAAATTCAATTTGAGCATCCTGGTTACTACTCCCACCTAGAAGCCTTGAAACTATATAAGAAAAACAAAGGCTCCAAGTGGATACTTAACCACCCCTTCCCCTATAACGATTTAATGACAGAAAAGCTTATGGAAAAACTGGGAAATAAACTTCTTGCGTCAATTACTAAAAAAGACAAGAAATTATTTTATGAGTACATGGACCTAAAAAGGGGTTTAACTAAACTTCTCCATAAAGATGACTTAGAGTACCTAAAATTCCAGACTTGGCAGGAAGGTATTGCTCGCTATTTTGAAATCATAGCGGCAGGGCTCCTTAAATCCCACTACAAACCTTCTTCAGATTTTAAAGCCCTCCCTGATTACGAGGCGCTAGCCCAGGTCCACAAGGCCTACCTTAAAGAGATCGGAATCCTCCTACGTAACCCAGATTTGAAAACCTTCAAAAGGGTGACATTTTATGCTTTCGGGGCCGCGGAAGGCCTAGCATTGCACAACATCCACCCTCATTGGTCCAATTTTTATTTTGACTATTACTTTGACCTAGATGGCCTAGCCAACCGCATGGAGATGTTTAAATTTGAGCAATAGTGGTTTTTTGTCACAAAGGCAAAATGCTAACGAATAGAGCTTTGAGCTTAAAACATAGGGAGATTAATAATGAAGAACAGTATGAAACTCGTTGTGGCTGCGTTGATGGTCGCCCTATTTTCTGGTTTTTTCTATTTTGATCTTGGACGCTTTCTCAATTTGGAGTTCTTAAAAGAACAAAAGGATCTTTTTTTGGGATTCTATCAACGCAGCCCTGTCACCACTCTAGCTGTCTACTCTACCGTCTATATTCTGTCGACGGCATTATCCCTGCCCGGAGCGACTGTCCTCACCCTTCTTGGAGGAGCTCTTTTTGGCTTAGTCACTGGCACCCTTGTTGTATCTTTTACCAGCACTATTGGTGCGACTTTGGCCTTTTTAGTATCTCGTTTCCTTTTACGAGATTGGGTACAATCCAAGTTTTCAAAACACCTTGCTAAAATCAATCAGGGTGTCGAACAAGAGGGAGCCTTCTATCTTTTTAGCTTAAGACTTATTCCCGCCTTCCCCTTCTTCATTATCAATCTCGTGATGGGACTCACCCCCATGAAGACAATGACTTTTTTCTTTGTCAGCCAAATTGGGATGTTAGCGGGCACCATGGTCTATGTGAATGCTGGCACTCAGCTCGCACAATTGGACTCTTTGAAAGGTATATTAAGTCCAAGCCTCATTCTTTCTTTTTGTTTATTGGGACTCTTTCCTCTTATCGCAAAGAAAGTCATGGGGTTTCTACAAAAAAAACGCGGAGGGAAACATGGCTAAGTATCAGTACAATATGGTGGCCATTGGCGCAGGTGCCGCTGGCCTTGTCACAGCCTACATTTGCGCTGCCACCAAAGCTAAAGTTGCTCTCATTGAAAAGCATCAGATGGGGGGCGACTGCCTCAACACAGGATGTGTGCCCAGCAAGGCTCTGATTCGGTCTGCTAAATTTTTAAAAGATGTCTCCAGAGCCAAAGATCTTGGTTTTAAAAATGTAAATGTCGACTTTGATTTTAGCGCCATCATGGCAAGGGTGCACCGAGTGATTCAAACTATTGAACCTCATGATTCTGTAGAGAGGTACACCAAGC
>JAGQZY010000125.1 GCA_020435205.1 Bdellovibrionales bacterium
AAAAGTGATCGAACCTGATTACAATAAGCCCAAGTACATTTTCTTAGCCAAGAATGGTTATTATTTTAGCAAGGATGTAAAGATCCAAGTCCGCGGGTTGGAAACTGGTATGAGAGAGGAGCAGCTATGAGAAACTTGGCGATGAAATTACTATTTGTGGGAAGTGTTTCTCTGTTTGCAGCTTCGGCCTTGGCTTTCAATCCACCCTACTGGGGAAGCCCTTGGGCTCCGGGCAGCAGCGGTTTGGTCAATTATGGTGGGGAGATTCCCTGGCCTTTCTTAGACCAAACTCGCATCAATAAAGCCTCCTCAGAAGGCCTGTGGAAGATTACAACTCTTGATAAGAAAGAACATCTCCTCAATGTGGAAATGCTTGAAAATGAAGACAAAGAGCTTACCTGGCTTCGTGTTTCTGAACTGGATTTAGAGACCTACGAGGTGATTAGTTGGGGTGAAGGCTTTTACCAAAAAGGTGGGAATAGCGTGAGCACAGAAGATGGGATTCCTCTTCCTCTCGCCAAAGACAAAGTTGGGCAGTACATTTATTTATTTTCTAGTAGCGATTACTTGCAGGACCCTATTCTACTTCGTCTCGTTCAGGTGAAGTTAAAAATCGGTGATGCTCTTGGTGTGTCCATTTATCCTGTTCGTCGCGGTGAAACGGCTGAACATATGTTGGGAGTTCGCATGTTAGAAACTCCTCTCAGTTGCACGCCCAATCAAGATTTGAATGCGACAGCGGATTTGATCTGTGAGCTTCCCGACCTGACCAAAATTGATGATGGCAGTACAGAAGAACCCTGCAATCAATAAGCTAAGGGTTTAAAATTACTCAATAAAAATGAACTCTTGGACGTGATGAATTGGGGCTTGAAGCTAAGCCCCTTTTCTTTTATAAACAACTTTCCTTTTTATAGGGCCTTAGCTCAGTTGGTAGAGCGCCACCCTTACAAGGTGGATGTCATCGGTTCGACCCCGGTAGGCCCTACCATTTCCAACAATTTAAATATTCAATGCACCGATCATTGCTAGTGATTTCGCGGAAGTTGTCTCATCGATGGTCATTGATAGCTTCGCCTTTGCGGGCGTTGCCATTGCTGCCGTTGTTCGCGGCTACAAAGTCGTAAACCTGGACAGTTCTGAAGATATTACAGCTTAACTGGTACATCAGGTCCATCCATCCTACATAGAAGTCATTAGAAGATATCTAGTAGAATCAGTTTTTAAATCTTGTAGATTTGGTTAGGATTGAGGCGAGTGTTTGTTCCTTTACAGAGCTTTTGTTACTTTAAAGTCAACATGAAAACAGCCTCAGTTTGGGTGATGGCCATCACCTTGTATTTTACAGCCGCAAACGCGTGGGGTGTGTCGGCTCCTCGTTGCTCCAGTATCTTTCAAGCCAGTTACCGCATGAGCTCTGAAGATATTGGCTTTTCCCAAAGTTTTTTAGGGGTTGAATGGGCACGCACCAAAACCGATAAGCTTATTGACAAGTATCAGGGATGGGCGCCTAAAAAGGGCAAAAATAAGGATAAATTAAAATTCCTAGAGGAAGATACCCAGGCTGATCCTTTGCCGGCTTACCGGGATATCAACGGCCAAGTGCGATTAGTTGATGATCACCATAAATTTTTCGCAATGAGTGAGTTTGCTGAACATGGAACCTTTGTCTTATACCTCCATATCGTAAAAGACTACAGTTTTCCTAACCCCGCTACGGCAAAAGCATGGACGCCAGCACAAATGATGGCTGACCTGAGATCCAATCATTACATTTTTATTCATACAGCTGATAAGCCCACCTACCAGGATCTGATGAATTTGCCCTCAAGTATTTTTGATCTTCCGAATCTCCATGAAAGAAGTGTAATGAGTTTCGTATTTCGATCCATGAGTTTTATTCTTAAGGGATCTGACTTTGAGCCAATGATTCAGTTGCGCTTAGCTGAGGCGATGGAAAATAAGGGGAAGACAGTGGTCTATGGTGATCCTTATTCCAAGGAGAGTATTGCTAAAGTGCGTGATGATATATTGAATTCCAACCAATGGATTTATTTTCTTCTTGATCGCATGGCAAAAGACAGGCCAGCGGATCGAAAAAAGAAAGTCAGGAAGTTTTTGAGATCCCATCTGCAATAGAGTGTCTACTTTTTAGACGAATTGTATCTGTAATCTTTGCCTATTGTCGAATCATGTCAAGCCCCGTATATTTTAAAAGGTAACAATATTTACTTGTGGAAGTGGGAATGACAAAATTTCGATGGATTCTAATTCTATCATTTTTAGTTTTGGGTGCATGTTCTGGTTCTGGTGATGGCGCTCCCGATGGTGCCGTCAATGGTGGTGATGATCAAGACAAAAGCCTTCCTGTTTCTGAATCATCACTTCGTATCGAAAATGAATCGAAAGCCAGAGATCTATTTTTGTCTAATGGTCAGAGCTTTGCCGTGGATGGTAATGTTTATCGTTTAAGTCAACTTTCCACACTGGGAAAACCCCAGTCAGCGATAAAAAAGACTCACTGCCATTTTGATAATCCAGTTAAGGCAAACCTTGCTATCTATAGTGGCCTGGTTTTAAAGGTGATCAAAGTTTCTCAACGTCAGGAAGAACGATCTATGAACGCGGTGAATATCATAGAGATTGTTACGGACGCGAGCTCCTTTCACATCCTCTGTACTAAAAAAGTTGGCCCTGAGGGCTTGGAGTGGTCAGAGGTTCAAGCGGCCCTCGCGGGTATTCTCAGCTTTTACTAGCAGCATAGATTCCATAGACATCACTGCCATTTGATGCTTTAAATGGGGCTCGACCTGTCTAAGGAGGCCCTAATGGAAGAACTGCTCAATGTCCCCTATGAAGAGCGAGACGAGGCTTGGGAGGCGGCATTTTTTAAGGAGCTCCCAGAATGCCAATTTGACCTTTTGAGTGATAGTCCCATCCAGGGACCCGATGGCCTGCCTTATCTAGCCGTAGAGATTGTTGACCAGGGTGAACCAGCCAAGGATATTTTTGACTGGCTTGGTGAAAAAGGTGTGGGTTTGGCCGTGAACCCAAATAATGAACAACCCGACTATATATTTTCCTATGGAATGATATGGAATTTTTTAGTTCGTGATGAGTTTGTCACTGATGCTGAGGTAGAGGGTGAAAATGGTGAGGTCGAAATGGAGGAAGGCCAAGAAATGGTCGCTGGAACTCCTAGTGAAACTTATCTTCCTCCTAAAGTGCGAGGTATTTTTAAAGAGTTTTTGATCCAACAAGGAGTTTTAAATCCTCGCATCGTTTTACTGTCTCAGGACGGAGAGAACTACGACATGTGCTTTTCTTTGGAGTCTCTTGGTAACCCGCCTCAGGAGGAGTGGCAGGGTATCCTTGAAGGGTTTTCCTGGTTCTTCCCCCTCCATTACTCATTTTCTATCATTAGTGAGGGCGTGATTCAGGGGATTGATTTTGTGGATCTATAGAAAAATCTTTGATTTCGTGAGCGCCGATATAAACGTTAAATAACATATCTGGCGGTTCACTTCCCTCTGGAGCTGACTCTAAGATACTGATCAGTTCACGACGCATTTCCATAAGCCTTTTGCGCGCATAAGGCACATTAGCAGCATAACCCGCGACAAAATTTCCTGAGTGGGTCATGTTTTGCCAATCTTTATCCATTTGGTCGAGACTGTGACTAGCCATAGATAGACACTTTTTCACTATATTTTTGAAGATGCTTTTTGATTTTTCTTTGTCGTCAAAACCGAGGGTGTAAACAAAATTGCCCGTAGACTGAATCTTTCCATTGACCCAGTTAATAAAGCCGCCGCTCTCAAGTTGTTTTAGAGCTTCATCAACCTTATCTGGAGACAACCCTAGCCCCTTAGCAATCCAGGCAGCACTTCCATCAAAGCCTCTTATTTTAGTCATTTGAGGGATGATGAAATGCACCCAAGTGGGGGAAAATTCTAAAGCCTCTTCGGTGACTTCCTGTTGGGAAATCTCAATCTCTGCAAATTGAGAGGGATCAGTTAAACTCTCTTGGACCAGAGTTTGGGTTAACTCCTCAGGAATACTAAGCGCTGTGGAATATTTAAGAATTTTCTT
>JAGQZY010000126.1 GCA_020435205.1 Bdellovibrionales bacterium
AAACAATCTGCAAACATACCCTTTCAACAATGGAAAAATACCTGTGCTTAAAACTTGAGCGCGCCCTAGTTGGTTATGCGGGTCGCACCTGTTGGCGCTCCACTATTATCAATTCGGGTCGCTCCACTGGGGGCCGTTATTCTGCCATTATTTGTATTGATCCGAATTGAGCCATTGATCGCATCGACATTTTGTTGGCAGGTTTGAGAGGAGTTCAGTAGATGGGATGGAACTTGCAAACGTCTCCCCCTGAGTCCAAACATGTTGAGGACCTGCCCTCGTCTTCCTACAACATAGACTTGGCCGTTCTGGCACTCGTAATATCCACCATTACCAACACCAAGAAGCTCTTGTGCTATAAACTGTGTCCCAATCTGCAATGTATTGGACAGAAACTGATTCCAGATACTTGAATTGTTACCCGTTTCAGCGGCTTTGACAGGGCTTGAAAATAACCAAGTGGCTAGACCACCAACAGCGGCTCCAATTCCAAATAAAGCAACGGGAGCGAGAGCGTGGGCCTCCTCTATAAACATAATTTCAAGTAAGGAAACCCTTCGGCTTTTATTTTTGCAGCCAATTTTCCCACATATTTCCTGCATAATTTCTGGGAGTGGCTTGTTCGACGCCTCAAAGCGGTGCCCATTGACAACAATAGAGTCCTCGTTAAATTGGATATAATTTTGACCATAATACATCCTGTTGCCAGAAACACTATATTGAGGAAATTTGTCAGCCTCACTAATGCCTAGAGACCTGGTATAAGCTCTGACAGCATCAACTTGCTTCTCCGGAACAAAAGCTTCTATCCATTTAAGATAGTCTCCCACTGAATTGAGCTGATTTAAAGAGTTGGCTGCCGCTTGGGCTACGAACTTCCCTCGCTGGAGCTTATACGTGTCCACATTGGCTAACACCGATGTGGAAATGAGCATGCTAATACATAATAATAGAAATCGACGAATCATTTGGTTACCTCCAATAATTAGCCGATCCCAAAAAAATCCTTCCTTTGTTATAAACTAATCTTTAATTATTGAGGAATTGTGGAAGTTTCATAAAAAATAATTTTTATCTTTTCCATCAAAATTACAAAATTAAGGTCTAAACTGATTTTAGTGACATAACTCACGCATTTGTTCTTCGTTCTCTGGGCCGCAAGGCCCTTTTTTTATGGGGAAGAGTCCTCTTGCTCGGCAGGGGGAAGTTCTTCTGAAGGCTTTGAACAAATAATCTTATAATTTTGAATTTTCGGGTCAAAAACAGTTCGACAGACTCTCTCTTTTCTTACAGCATAAGCTTCCACTGGCTCTCCAAGAGCCTCGCCAATGGCATCCCAAAATGGTCTCGGAATATAATTAGAGTAAAGGGAGCGCATTAAATTGTCCTCATCCCCGGAAACCCAAGATTTGACCCCGGCTGTGCTTTTAACACAAGTCTGCCCAGGGAAAAGTCCTACAACTCCTGATTTAGGAGTTCCAAGTTGACTCCCTGACACAATGGGCGTTGTCGCTTTAATTGACCCAAACCATGGGATTTGCCCCGCATGCATAGACTTTGCCTGAGCATCACTAGAATAAGGAGGTTTATCTGGAAAAACAGCAACATTCATAGAGCCCGATGGTAAAAATGAAAATCCATTGCGAGTGTTTGCATTTTGCACCTGAGCATTTTGACAATAAATATCTGCCTCACAGGCCGTATAGTATGAGTATTCGTCTGCAAACCCCATTTGATGCAACAACTCGTGAATTCCGGTTTCTGGCGGTGACCCCGAGGTCATCGTTGGAAACTGACCACCACTTCCGCCAAACTGATTATCATCCTTCACAAACACTAAATAATCAGCATTGGTTTGCGCCTGAACTTCCGAAAATATTGAGCAATCATAAGAAATGAGTCGATCAGAATCATCGTTTGGCGCAGCCCCCCGAGATTTTACATTTTGTTTTTTTGGCACCTGGCAGCTTGCTGGAAGTTGACGGGTTGGCGATGGTGAGTCTTTCCCACCCTTATCCTCATGACTTTCACTAGTAATGCCCTGTTGTTTTTTACAGCTGAGCCTCTTTTTCTTTACAATTTTAAATTCAAGATTTTTGATTCTAGAAAACGGGGGTGTTTCTTTCATCCTTGCAACAAGGCGTTTAGCCGCGTCTCCGCCAGGCTGATCCGTAAGGACAGTGATCACAGCCGCTTGAGACATCGATGAAAACAAGGAAAAAAGAATAAGTGCAAACCTCATTGATTAAGGACTCCTTTAGCAATCAAGGTTTGTGAGTCCAAACTAAAGATCTCAACAAGCAAATCTTTTCTATCAAAATCAATACACTCAGGAACTTTAACGTTTACGAGGGTTTTTTGTATAATTCCAATTTCATTTTTAAGCTGTCTTTCTTTAACAAGTGTTTCCTCGTGAGAAACTGGTGGCAAATAGATCTTTATCTTTAGAAGAGTGTCATTTTTTTTATTTTTCCCATCTTTTTTCTTGATAACTAAGTATGCATTCCCAAAATTTTTAGGCTCTAAATTTTTGCAGAAATGACTTTTAGGATGACGATAAAAACTTTTTCTTACTAGTTGCTTTTTACTGTAATCCATCTCAAAAACAAATGCACGGCTATCCCCACAACACTTTTCCTTAGCGTCAGCAGAAAGAAGTGGGGACGGCAACAAAAGAAAGATGAAAACAAATCTCCTCATGCGTTCATTATATCATAGGTAGCCGTAAGAGTTTAAACACAAAACTCCTGATACAGAATGCTGAGACCTGGGGTGATTCCACACTTCTTCCACATTCTAAACCTTAGTTGAGCAAGGGCCCATTTTGATGGCTCATTTTTCTTTTTACTGCTTGTTGTGAGCTCTTCCCTGCAATGATTTTTCGATCTTTTCGCCCACTTCTTCAATGAGATCAGTCTGCAAATTTTGAATTTCTAACAATCGACGCCATTGGTGGGAAGCCAATTGATCAAGCTTCAATTTCAAATGCCTGATCTCAAGCTCCGCTTTCAAATTGATTTTGTAATCCATATCAGCACGCAGTCGGTCTTTGGCCTCTTGCCGATTTTGACTCATCATAATAATCGGGGCTTGAATCGCTGCTAAGCAGGAAAGGATTAAGTTCAAAAGGATATAAGGATAAGGATCAAATGGCTTCTGCGCAAGCACCAAGGAATTGATTACAATCCACCCAAGTAAAATCAACGCAAACAAAGATATAAAGGTCCAGCTGCCGCCAAACTCAGCGAGCTTGTCAGAAAGCCTATCGCCAAAAGAGAGCTGGCCGTAAAAAGCTTTATTAATATCCTCGGAAAGGAGTTCGTGCTCCTCTAGGCTTTTGATCACTTCGGCTTCTAGCTCTTCGACCTCACCAATGTCTTTTTCAATCATCTTTTTCACGTAAAAAGATCGATAGCGATTCAGGTCCGTCAAACAAATCAGAGAATCGCCAGAAAACTCAGAGTTTCTTTGCGCAATCTCATCGAAAACCCCCTGGTAAACCTGGCTTCCATGAGTCAAAGTTTCTAGAGGAAACTCCTTTTGGCAAACATCACACTTCCCTTTTTTCATTCTTGTCTCCGCTTTTAGTCCTTCACTCTTGCAGATCTAGGGCAATCCTTGAAGAAAATCAAAA
>JAGQZY010000127.1 GCA_020435205.1 Bdellovibrionales bacterium
CAAGACCAGACGATCATAGGCCGTATTGACAAGGTTGCCGTTGTTGTGAATTTTTTGCTTCACCTGAAAAAGGTTATCGATTCGCTCCTTCATCTTGTCAGCAAACGGTTCTTGGTCGACCCATTTTTGCGCGTATTCATTGTATAGCCCATCTAAAGCTTTTTGATTTCCTTCAAGAGATGAAATTTCTTGCAAGTGGTAGGATGAAAGTGGCTTACCAGTGAGAATATAGGAGAGTCTCCTAAAGCGTTGAAAATTGGAGCCAGTATCCCTGGCTTGAGCCATCACGCAGGAGATAAAAATCAGAAAAGATAGTAAAACCCCTGCCTTTCTCATAGAAAATCCTTAAAAATGACTTTTTTGTAGTTGATCTGTTGCTCGTATTCAGATCCATCTTTTTTTACGGTGACCATCTTATTGAGGTAATCATATGATTGAATAAGATTTAGTTTTTCATAAATTTTAAAAAACTTAGGGGTATCTCCTGGCGAGCTAGCATCGTCGTTGTCGGCTATCACTGAAAAAATCTGATAGCGATCCTTAAACTCTGTAGTCTTCAATTTATTATCAAGGTTCATGGTGTCGAAACTGCCGAATAGGCTCACTAATTGGTCAATCGTGATATTGAAAGAAAGGTGACACATCTCCGATCGGGTGGGCACCGTCCAGCCCACTACATCGCCAATGAACATGCTGTAACCAATGTCTTCCCCCAAAAAACTATTGGATAGGGGTGCCATTTGAATATTGTCGATTTGTATTCCTTGGCCTTCTTTACTTAGAGTTACGCCGAGAAAGGATAAGAGGCTGCGATTTTCACTGACTTGAGTTTCAGGATTACTGGTCATAAACTCTTGGCTCCACTCCAGTAATGACAGCTCATTTTTACTACCTTGTCGTTTTAGAAGATCCTTAAACCAATCTGTCGATTCACAAACCAAAGCCATGGGCTTAAGGTCCTCGAGTTTATCCTTATGGTACTGCAAGCTCTTTCTTTGTTTATGGAATCGGGATTCTCTAGTAAAGACTGCGTCAGAAATAAAGGCGGGGACGATTTCAGTAGCGTTTGGATCATTGGAGTCCCTGACCCTTGCAATTTTAACCATATTGCCAATTTTGCTTGGGTCGGGGTGCTTTTCCCAGTAGAGCCGATAAAGAATGGTAAGAATCTCGCCATTCACTTTACAAGGAGTTTGATTGAAATCATAGTTGCAAGTCATTTCGCTTAAGCGTCCAGGAAGCTGAACGTCGACTTTGTGGACAAACTCACCAATGTTAGCAACTCGACCATCTTTGAAGATAATGCGGAAAGGGCCTTGATCACCGTACTCTAAAGTTGGAATATTTTCGTCTTTACTTTCAATCATATAATAGGTGAGGTCGGGATTGGTGATTTCGTCTTCAGAATGAACCAAAACGTCTTTCGATTCCTCAGCCAAGGAAAGTGCAGGGGATAACAAGAGCAAACCTATGAGTGTTATCAAAATTTTTGTCATTACTACCTCAATTAAAAACTAAAGTTCAACCCTAAGATAGCTTGCATACTATCAATACGTGTACGAGCATCATTCAAATCAGTCAGTCCTGGCTGGTAAGCTACTTCAGCTTGAATTCCAATGCCATAGCTGCCACGAGCGGCAAATCCAACGGCGACTAAGCCATCTAAACTAAAGTCTTTGTACTGAGCTCCTTTTTCGATAGCATCTGTTTGTGTGCGTTGATAACTCTCTAGACGCGAGGTTTTGCTATTAAAGGTAGCTACAGTCTCTTGCTGACCTTGCAAAAAGTATTGACCAACCACGCCAGCCTTCATGTAGATGCCGTTTCTTTTACGAAACGGAAAGAAACTTAATCCTAGGGGAAGGCTCAATCGGTGAAGCTCTGTGTTGATAATAGCTTCGAGGTCACCATCGCTGTTGTCTCGGCTGAGGCGAGTTTGGTGATTGGCGTAGCTGTAAAGAAGACCAGAGTTAAAATCAAAAAAGTTTTCATCAAGGGGCATAGTCATGGCAAGTCCTGCTGATATGCCCATTTGCTGAGCTTGCTCAACATTCATGCCCTGCATTTTTTCATCATTACCATATTTGATATCGATCAGCTGTGTGCCAACAACGGGGGTGATCATCATCTTGGCCCCACCTTTTTTAGTCACATACTGGGTACGATAGAATTGGGCTTGAGCTACAGACGTCATCGTCACGAGCATGGCTAAAATGGTCAGTAAGCGAATCATGGCTTTCTCCTGGCAAGAGCAATTTCATTCAAAAATTGCCAAAATCGTGCCTAAGAGGGGAGGTGATAAAAAGGGAAATGCTTTGTAACTATCTAAAATAACTAAACTAAATTGTGCGCTCTGGGTGTTTAAAAATTCGACGGCTGTTGACGAGGAAAAAAGGGGACCAAAATTGGCTCTACTGGCTGACGGGAAATTGGTAGACCTTGCGATCCTTGTTATCAATTAAGTTTAGAATCAAAGTCTATACAAAGTAACCAAAATGGTCGACACAGGGCTATTGGCAAATGGGAACGCTCTGTTCAAAGTCCTTTCCATTTTGTCCACGGGTCATTGTATAACTCGAAACTCGGGCTCGATTTCTTTTGTCTAAATCATGCTGGTACCATTGACGATGGCGTAGACGTTTTTGGCGGAAGCTTTGGCAGTAACCCGCAAGATCGTATTTGTTAGCTTTAGAACATTTGATCTGATAATCCGAAATATCTTGCTGCTCTTCCTCGTAATGATTGATGGTGGTTGAGTCTGGTAGATCCAGTCCAATTTGATAGGCGTCGCCTTTACGTTTAGCGTGAAGGGCGATCTCGCCGATTCGGGTTTTAAATTTGTAGGCGCCAGATTTTTCAATAGAAAACCCATCTTCAGCAAAGCCGTCTAATTCGACAGATTTAACTAAGAGCAAGCCTTCGTCACCAAGGCTAGGTTCCACACACTCAATTCCCATGGGCAGAGTTCTCACCAAGAAATCTTGAATGATTTTGGGACCAACCTCATTGGGTTTTTTAGACAGTATTTTAACCATGCTTTGGATATCTTTAGCTTGTTCAAAATATTCGTGAATTTTATCAAGTTGAGCCTCTTTCCATCGGTATCCTGGCAGGTTTGCAAAATTTTCTTTTTGGCTTTCCCACTCCTGTCGTAGAGCTCGATTGATTCCAATGATTCGCGACATGGTTTCGCCTGCGGCGCGATCAATATCGAGATCACAAGATTTCGATCGAGAATTTGGATTGAGAGCCTCAATACAGTGAGCATTTGTGCCGCCACCAATTTTATTTTCAATTTCATACTTTTGCCCAAGATATTCATAGGAGCTTTCCCCCTCTTTCCTGGCCCAACTAAGCACCCCTTTAAGTTTCCCTGCGGAAGAAAAGACACCCGAACCAGAATTCCCTTTGATGACCTTGTAGTCACAGGTTGAAGTAAAGCTATGGTCAGTT
>JAGQZY010000128.1 GCA_020435205.1 Bdellovibrionales bacterium
CCACAATTGTACCCATTCATGGAGTGGTTCAATTGGCATCGAACTCCACCAGGGCTTTGAGTCTTATCTCTCATGTAGAAAAACGAATTCTTATTCCCACGGTGATCACGCTTCCCCTGGGCGTTTTTATTTCAACCCAGCTCATTAAATCAATTTCTAACCGAGAGGTGTTTTACTTTCTCATTGCGGCTTTAATTTTTTATGTTCTTTTTAAGCCTAAAAAGATGCCGAAGCTGATGATTCCATTTTGGGCATTTTCTATTCTTGGTTTGATCGCCGGCATTTTGACCCCCATTATTGGGGCCATAGGGCCCATGTTGGCCCCCTTCTTTCTAAGAGATGATCTCAGTAAAGAACAAATTGTCGCAACTAAAGCTTCCGTTCAATTGGTGGGCCACTTTTTAAAGATACCAGCTTTTCTTTATCTCGGTTTTGATTATGGTCAATATGGACTGTTGATCACTTGTATGGTTATCGGTGTGATTATCGGAACTCAGGTAGGAGTCAAGATTCTAAAGAGAATTAACGAAAAATCATTTCGCCTTATTTTCAGATCAGCTCTACTGATAGCAGCCGTCCGAATTTTATACAAAGCCATTCATTCTTTAGGATATTTGTAGGTATCAATTACCGATTTTTTCGAAGGTTAAGCCGGCCTTACCAGCGCTGCCGCGCCAGTACCCAGAGCTCACGTTTTGTTGCTCAAACTCCCCAACTTTGGATGCAAAAATCTGTGCAACACAGCTCCGACCTTTGCTGTCTTTTCGTTGGTCGACTTTGCTTTCCAAATATTGAAGGCCATTGCCTTCCACCAGTATAGCCGCTTTAACTTGAGCAACGACCTTTTCGCCATCGGAGAAGTCGCAACTGACCGCTGTAGTGATTTCGTTGGCACGAATGAGAACTCGCATACGAAATTGTACATCCGAATTTTTAAGAGTCTCTTCGACAGATTCCCAAAGTCCAATAATAGAATTGGGATCGCTTATTGACGCACTTTTAATTGAAAGGGAAAACAAGGTATCACCCTGAGGAGGGATAACCTGAGAGCTGGATTGGACCTCTTCACGAACACCGCAAGAGACCATTACTACAAGCCCAATAAAATGAGCCAAAAGGGCAAAGGCCATAGACCGTTTTTTCATAAAAAGAAGGAAGTGCAAAGCCTATGCCGCGAAATCAAAGGAGGGGCTCATATAAGTTATATAATTTCAATAGGTTAGAATCTTAACTCGAGAGGATAGAGGGGCGGGCCCAGCACCCCGCCGACAATTGTCAGCGGTTTGCCCAAAAAATCAAATTTGCCGCCACTTTAAACTTGGCCGACACCACCCATTTCCACAAGTGATCAGGGCAAAGGGCTGCTGCAAAGATTCTCCGATGACCGCGTCGTGCAAATTTTCACTGGGGTTTATCCAGGCCTTCATTTTCAGTTTTTCGCTCAGTGCTTGGATAAAATCGTCGTAGTTTTTTCTGAGTTCATTTTGGTTCAAATAGTAAAGAGAGTTGTTGCTCTTCCAAATATTGGAGTGCCAAATCATAAATGGCTTTGAGAAATCAATTTGAGCGATGAGCTTTTCTGGCTCTTTAAGCAAATTAAGTTCAGTAAAGCTCTTTCCACCCATGGCCATTTGATTTTTGAGGGGGCCAAACTCGCCTTGGTAATGAGTGTTTAACAATGAATCCAATTTTTCCTTAGCCAGAGGGATAGCGTCTTTATGCAGATTTCCGAGTTGGTTTTTAAATTGATCGGCAAGATAACTGATGCAGTCGGTTTTGTTAGCAAAAACCATATTTTTATGAAATTCTAGGGCTGGCTGACTAAAGTCAAAAAAGTGAAGATTAGCAGGTGTTCCGCAGCGGTCTTGAATTTTTTGGTTGAGCATATAGGGTTTCATCCCAGCCGCAACACTATATAGGTTTTGTGGGCAAAAATTAGGGAGATGCTCAAAAGCTTCAGAAAAAGGATCTTCATTGTTGAACACAAAAACATGATCTTTATCCCAGCCAATACGATTTTCAATTCTCTTTTTGACCTCGTCTCTTTGCCAGCATGAACCAGCAAAGGGATAGGAATACATTTTCTTGTCCCGCAAATACATAGGTACATTTAAAAGACTTTGTCCGTGTCTAAGAGCTGAAGCCATAAGTTCTGTGCCGAGCCCGCCCATTCCCGTCTCCTCTTGGTGCGAACGAGTAAAAAACCAAGCGCGCTGAGGGATTTGGGGATGTAGAAATTTGGGAGTGTATCCATCGTGAAAGGAGGGTCCTTTTTTGTAAGCTGGGAAATTAGCTTCATTGTGGTGATAAGGTTTTTGAATTTTTGGCCGCCCCAACTCGTCCCACTTTTGCAAATCTAAAATAAAAAATTGTTCATGAAAATAGGGCAACCCCTCTTTTCGATCCTTGTGGTCAATAATATGAGCCATCGCTGGAGAGTTGTTCGCTTTCATTTCATGGATCGCAAGCAAAGTATTGTGGATAAAATCGGCAAAGCTCTCGCAATAGGTCCCCGCGCCAATGGCAATCAAATAGCGCACCCCGCTCTGATGAAACTCCTCAAGCTTAGTATCAAGGTGTCGATACTCGCACAGCTCGTGCTCCAGTGGGAAAATGCTAGCTTGGGTGATATAGTGTTTCGCCTCATGCATAACTTCGGGATTTTTTTGGTCGTCGAATAAAAGAACGGTTTTCATGAATTTTGGTAAGAGTGGTGTATGTATACCTGCGGTGATCCACTGAGAGTAAAGCTTACTGTCGTGGGAAATTTTTTCGCCAAGGAAAGACTTTTTTACCACGAGACTATTGATCACACCTTTTTCATAGCCCGTTCCATTTTGCTCGCGGGCGGCGTCCAAAAGTTCTTTATCTGAGCAGCGAAGCGGCCCGTGGAAAATCACATGGATACGAGGAGTGTCGGAGTTGTTAACGACATAGTGAAATTTAGCATTATTAAGTAAAAAGGCTTGCCCACCAGTCACGGGTATTTTTTGAGTGTACTCATTGTGGCTACCGTCGGGGTTAGTGTCGATCCAAAACTCACAGCCCTCGGGCATATTCAGAGCAATATTGACGGCTAAAGTGACGTCATCACCTTGTGAGTCCGTGTGAACATGAATTTTAGCTCCGGGTTCGAGCAACATAAAACGAATTCGCTGGCACTTACTAACGTCAGTGTAAAGTGAGAGCATATCCATAGTGTAAGGACAGTGCTGAGCTATGTCAGTTAACTGATAATTAGCAGCTTGTCGATAATGGCTGTGGGCATAGGTATTGGTCGGGTCACCATTTTGTGCTTTGAGAGCCAGGCTTCTCCAGCGGCCAGGATGGCTGGAGTCCGTATCATAGTTGCGATGATCAACAAATTGATCCAGTACAGCCAGAGATTCTTCA
>JAGQZY010000129.1 GCA_020435205.1 Bdellovibrionales bacterium
AGAGAAATCTAAAGGGAGCATGACCGATGATTTTAGTGCCCAGCCTTCATGTCCAAAGGAATCTCTAAGCCAAAGCCACTCATAGGTTTCGTAGGTGAGGGCCTTTTTTTTCAGTTCTTCTTGGGAAAAATGACCTGTGGCAGCTGGGTTGTTAGGTTGCAAATAGACGGGTGTGGGTTGCGCGCACACTTGAAATGAAAATAAGAAGGCAAACACACTGAGGACCATTCCTCTATTGTGGGGCGTCATAAGGTCTCGCTCAAGGCCAGTTTTTCTTTGTGTTCCTGAGAGTTTACAAAGATTGGCTCGGGGGTTATAAGTCTGGCATCTATCTATAAAAGGAGACCCAAATGAAAAAAATTGGAGTGGTCGGTGCTGGACAAATGGGTAATGGCATTGCGCAAGTCTTTGCTGGTATTGGCACCCAGGTGGTTATGCTCGACATTAGTGAAGCCGCTCTTGCCAAGGGAATGCAAACCATTACAAAAAGCTGTGATCGTTTGGTGAAAAAAGAAAAGATTTCTGAAGAGCAAAAGAGCCACTTGCTTAGTCATATCCAAACTTCAACAGACATGAAGGCGCTCAGCGATTGTGAGATGGTGATTGAAGCTGCCACTGAAAACATCGAGCTTAAAATTAAGATCTTCAAGCAACTGGATGAAATTGTTAACAAAGACGCCATTCTGGCTACGAATACTTCATCCATCTCAATTACAAAAATTGCTGGGGCCACTTCACGTCCCGAAAAAGTGGCTGGTATGCACTTTATGAATCCGGTCCCTATCATGACACTGGTTGAAGGTATCCGTGGTTTGCAAACTTCAGAAGAGACTTTCACCACAATTCGCAATGCTACGGAATCCCTCGGGAAAGTCTTTGTGGAAGGCCGAGATATGCCAGGATTTATTGTGAATCGTATTCTTATGCCTATGATCAATGAAGCGGTTTATGCCCTTTACGAAGGTATTGGCGAAGTGGAGGCCATTGATTCAGCAATGAAACTCGGAACCAACCAACCCATGGGGCCATTAACTTTGGCTGACTTTATTGGCCTGGACACATGTCTTGCTATCATGAATGTTCTTAACGACGGTCTAGGCGACACCAAGTATCGTCCCTGCCCGTTGTTAGTAAAATATGTGGAAGCAGGTTGGCTTGGTCGCAAAACTGGTCGCGGATTTTATCAATACGAGTAGGAGTGATGCGTGGAATTTATTAAGTACGAAAAAGATGGAAGTATTGGTTGGCTCACCGTCAATAAACCCCAGGCCCTCAATGCATTGAGCTCATCTGTTCTCAAAGAAATGAAGGCTTGCTTAGAGGAAGCCGGTCAGGACAAAGACCTTCGTTGTTTGGTTATCACTGGGGCTGGCGACAAAGCTTTCGTTGCGGGTGCGGACATTAAAGAGATTCATGGTCTTAACGTGGAGACCGCTGCCCAGTTTGCCGGGTTTGGCCAAGATCTATTTACAAAAATTGAGAACTTCCCAGTTCCCGTCATTGCGGCAGTCAATGGGTTTGCTTTGGGTGGTGGTCTTGAACTGGCTTTGGCTTGTGATTTTATTTATGCCAGCGAAAATGCTAAATTTGGTTTACCTGAGTGCACCTTAGGTTTAATGCCCGGTTTTGGTGGGTCGGTGCGACTCGCTCGAAAGATTGGTCCCAATTTAGCCAAAGAATGGACTTTTACCGGTGACATGCATGATGCTGATAAGGCTAAAAAAGTAGGTCTTGTGAACAAAGTTTGTGATTCAGAGGAGCTTTTAGAAAAGGTGACTAAGGTGGCTCACACCATCGCGAAGCGTGCCCCCTTAGCCATTGCAGCCATTAAACACACTATTGATAGTACCTATGGCATGGACATTTCTGCTGCCATGAAAGTGGAGCGACAGGAGTTTGCTAAACTCTTTTCCTCGCAAGATGTAAAAGAGGGAACCCAAGCCTTTATTGAAAAACGCAAGCCAGAGTTTAAAGGTATTTAATGGCTTATCAACCCAAAAACCCTATTCGCATTGTTACAGCGGCGAGCCTTTTTGATGGTCACGATGCCAGCATCAATTTGATCCGTAGACTTTTGCAAGATGCGGGCGCTGAAGTGATTCATCTTGGCCATAACCGTTCCGTGCTGGATGTCGTCACTGCCGCTTTGCAAGAAGGGGCGCAAGGGGTTTGCATGTCCTCCTATCAAGGAGGCCATGTTGAATATTTTAAGTATATGAAGGATTTGTTGCGCGAGGCCGGTGCCGATTATGTAAAAATCTACGGTGGCGGTGGCGGCGTGATCGTCCACGAAGAAAAGAAGATGCTTGAAGACTACGGCATTGATTTTATTTTTCATCCCGATGATGGACGCAAAATGGGGCTTGAGGGGATGATTGATATCATCATAAAGGGTTGTGACTATCCTTTACAGCAAGAAGCTTCTCAGTTTTTTGATGGTAGTGGTTCTTTGCCGGGCCGAGAAGACATGCCTCACAAACTCCTGGGAGTCCTTCTTGATCAAATTGATATAAAGCAGAGCAATAAAGATTTATCAAAAGATCTTTTGCAATCTCTTAAAGCTTTTCAAGGGGAAAAACAGCCTTTGGTTCTCGGGGTCACCGGCACGGGGGGTGCGGGAAAGTCGAGCCTCGTCGATGAGCTCATCCAAAGGTTTTTAAACGCCTATAAAGATATAAAAATTGGTGTCATCTGTGTGGACCCTTCTAAGCGCAAGACGGGCGGAGCTTTACTAGGCGATCGCATTCGCATGAATAGCCTTTCTCGAAAAGGTGTGTTTATGCGTTCGGTGGCCTCTCGCGGCTCTGGCAATGAAATCGCAGGCTCTTTGCCGCTGATGCTGGAAACCATGAAAAACTACCAGTTTGATCTTATCATTGCCGAAACTTCTGGGATTGGTCAGGCCAATGTGGCGATCACTGAGTTTTCAGATCTCAGTCTTTATGTGATGACTTCAGAGTTTGGTGCTCAATCCCAGCTCGAAAAAATTGATATGATCGACTATGCGGATCTGATTGCCATTAATAAGGCGGATCATCGTGGTTCGCAGGATGCCCTTCGCGATGTTCGCAAACAATACAAAAGATCTCATAAATGTTTTGAAGCTGAGGATCATAGTCTCCCTGTCTTTTTAACTCAGGCCGCGCAGTTTAATGATCTTGGCGCTAATCAATTATTTTTTAAATTGACGGATATTCTTAAAGAGAAAGACCCATCTCATGGTTGGGGTCTTGCTGGCGAAACTCGTGAAAATCTGCGTGGGGTTGAAAAACAAACTATTATCCCACCAGAACGCCAAAGCTATTTAGCGGAAATTGTCGCTTCCGTTCGTGATTACAAAAAAGAAACAGAAGAGGTTGCGAATAAAGCCAGTCGTCTTGGTAGCTACT
>JAGQZY010000012.1 GCA_020435205.1 Bdellovibrionales bacterium
CTTGATGAAAAAGCGCAAGTGGTTGTGCAGTACGACTGGTCAAACCCCTTTCATCCTTCTATGGATAAAAGCTATGCCTTGCCTAAGGATTTTGCCTTCAATCAACTTAAGGCGACGGGTCCTGATTTTGACTCCGTTAAAATCGAGTCTGGGGCAGGTAAAGTTTTCGCAACCTCGTTGACGGATTTAAAAGTCAGAAGTCTTGTGCAAAGAACGCAATTTTTGATGAAGTGGAAAAACGAAGTTATGGGTAACACCTGGAGCGAGCAACTTCTGGCCTGGGGAGCTTTTGCCTCGTTGGTGGATCGTTTAGATCGCGCCTTTGATAATCCCGAGCTAGAGTTAGGTGAACTAGAAAAGGATCCAATTTTTCAAAGTATCCAAAGTCAGATTGATTTTAACGAAGTCAGAGCATGGCTGAAGAACTCGAAGCTGTTTAGCCCAGAAGAGCTTGCTGACTTCGAAAAAGAAATTTCTTTAAATACTTGGAAAGGTCGTAAATGGTTCATTACGGCCTCTTTAGTTACCTTTGCGGTGGTCTATATGAAATCCCAAGGCGTGAAGGGGCAGCAGTTGGCTACAGCCATGGGTAAAAAACTTCATCAGTTCTTAAAGAAGGCAGTGACTTTATTAGGTGCGCAAAACACCAAAATGGGCAAGTTCCTTGTTGAGGATTGGGGAACAGCGCTGCGTTCTCGTATGACGAGAAACTACTTAGAAAAAATGCATCCAGTCGATTTGATTAAAAAGTCTGAGAAACGTGTGGTTCAGTTTGAAAAGTTGAGAGCAAAGCTCTACCAAACTGAGATGGTGCGTTTGGATGAGATTGGGAACGGTTTCATGAAAGAGCGAGCCAAAACCTTGCTAGAGGCTTGGGATGAAATTGGCGCTAAACTGCGTGGTGATAAACTTGAGTTGCAAGAGATCGTAGCCCCCAAAGGTCTGCAAAAATATCATGGATATTTAAAAAGATGGGTTGATAAATACTCCTTCACTCATGCTGGTAAGCAAAGATATCTAGCAAACCTTTATAATAAAATTGCTAAAGATGCTGATAAGCTAAAAGTTTTAGAAGAGAGCGTGCAAATTGAACAGTCTATTATGGGGATCAAAGGGAAAGTCCTTCAAATGGAAATGAGAGTCAATGGTGAGCATGCTGGACGAGTCGACACCACCAAAGAAATGGTTTACTTAAAAGGTGGGGATCCTGCCTTGGTGACTGATCGCATTGCAGAGCTTCTTAAAAAAGCCAATGCTGCTCAGAAAGCTCGCCTCAAGGCTTGGCAAACTCAGTTTGAGGGTTTTCACAAACGCTGGTTAGAGCTTGAGGATATCAAGGGCCAGTGGATTGTTAAGGGTAAGGTTCATCCTTTCTTTGATTATATGGCGGCCTTTTCGACTCTCCACACACGCTATATGATTCCTGCTCGAGTTTTTAATCGAATTTCTGAAACCAATCCTAAAGTAGGAAATTTTATCAGCCGCTTTCTTCGCCATGACCAAGTGGTGCTTAGGGATGGTCGCATCGAAGATATTGTTGCCACTGGTGAACACGCTCAAACAGCTTTTTATACAGGACTTGCCGATGTGAGTGGGGACATGATCACTCAATATCTTGCCCGCCAGTGGCTTGTTGACCCCGATGAAAGAGTTTGGGGGCAAGGAGATAACTTTCTTGAGTTTTTCCCAACGTCTGAGGGAATGAAAGGAGTCCACTTCGACTTTATTGCACAAACCTCTTTAAATGCTGTGGGTTGGGCCTTTGGTGGACCGATGACTTACGCAAATATGGGTAAGGATATTGGATTCAACGGAAAGATCACTTACCTGCGCAGAATTTGGAACTCCGTATTCAAGAGTTTTAACCCCGCGAATATTGTTTACGGTCTGTCGGAGACTTATCCGATTTGGTTGGGAACTAAGTACTTGATGCTTTGGGATTATAAAAACGATCATGCTGAGGATTTCAATGAAAAGGATTACCAAGCCTTTGCTGATAAATTTGGCGGTCGGACAACAAGCATAAAAAGTATTGTGGAAAGAAAAGTATTTGGTTACGGAATCAGTATTCCCTACATTAATTCTCAGTACTTTATGCAGTCAGAAGCGGACCGCGCAATGGCCGTTATCTTCCGCACGAATACCCTGTCTAAAATTGTAGCGGGATTAGTTATGCCAATCACCACAGGTTTTTACATGCACAAATGGTGGGGCGATTATTTTGGTTTTAACAACCCGGAAACCATTCGTGTGCTTCAGGCTTTTCAGGCTGAAGGTGTTCTGGATAAAATTGATAGCCGAGGGTTTACCGACTTGAAAGAATGGACAGAAGTGGAGCTTCAAGGTGTCCTGACTGCAGTTCTCCTTCTTGAAATGGAAAAGTTTAATAAAGAAAAGCCTTTTCCTAAAAATGATGGCCTTGCTGAGCAAGCCCTTTGGTATGCAGAGCTACAGGAGCGCATGCTCCCCGATAAGGTGGTTGAAAAGTCTTTGGAAGCACCCACTCGCATTCAAGTGATGCCAGGACAAGACGTTCCCTACCGCTATAAAGAGGAAGTGAAAGACCTTTTGGCCACTTTGAACAAGGTTTCTGAAGCTGTAACTGAAATTGATGTTGAAGTTGAAGGAATTAAGCCATGGGCTTTTGTGAAATCTAAAAAAGAAGAAAGCACCAGCCACATCGCTAAGCTTGAGTCTTTACACGAAAGAGTTTTAGAGAGCTTGTCGCTCATGAAAGCGAACTCACAGGTTCAAGATAGTTTTCAAACCTCCAACTTTGCTATTATTATGGCGGATGCCACCGTACTTGTGGATAGTTTGTTCCTCAAAAATAAGCTTTCTGGTGGGCTTGCCAAAGCCGCTGGTCAGTGGAGTGCCCGCGCTAAAGTTTGGTTAAAAAGAGCTTCAACCACCGGGCTGATTGGATCTGTACCTATGTATCTCTGGCAGTCGGATCAAGCCAATGCTCACACATCGATGCAGGTAGACGTTAATACGCTCTTAGTGGATCTCAATGAGCTTCTTTTTGCTATGACAGAAATTCAAATTAAAAAACAATTTGAAGATTTTTGGCAAAGAGATGTTCAATCTAAGGTGGCCAGCTATGGCGAGCTTGTTGAGTACAAGGCTAAGCTGCAAAGCAGTAAAGACATGCTAGCCAAGATGCTCACTGACACCAAAGCCAGTTCAGAGCACTTGCTAACGGCCAGACGCTACCGCTGGGCGATTATTTATGATGAATTTGCTATCCCTGGAATGGCAGCCATGGCGTCTTGGATTCTAACTCGTCATTTATTGTTTAAAGCGAGTCGCGGATTTATCACGAGAATGACAGATGCATACGCACCAACATTGTTTAAAGGGTCCTTTTTAGCTTGGATTGTTGCCGGTGAATTCCACGAAAGACAGCGCCAAGATATTGAGCTTACGACAGGTGACTTCTTATCGATGTATCAAAGTTACCAAATGATTTCTATGGAGCTCGCCTTTATTGAGCAAGTGACTGCTGGAGTTAAAGAAGGGAATGACAATGTGGATTGGGCTAAAATCCGTCAACAAAGTCTTGATAACCTAAAAGAAGATACCCTGAATAAAGAAATGAAAGACTATCGCGAGCACCTATTAAAAGTGATTCAGGGGGCCGCTTAATTGAAGCTTGTTATTGTTTCTCTTCTTATTTTTCACCTCGGCCTGCCTGCGCAAGCGGCAGCTCTTTCCTGTGGCCAAGCCTTTTCGTTGAAGGCTTGGACTTTAAGTCGAGTCGGTGGGAAAGAAAAGGCATGGCAAGACTTTTTTAAAGAGTTGGAGAGTAAAGAGTCAGAGCAGCAGCAGCGCATGGCTGAATTCTTACAGAAACTTCCCAAAGAGTCTTGGTTTCGGCAAAAACTCAATGCTGTTTTGTTTTTTCGCATCAATCGTTTGCAAAATGTATTGAGAACCGCCGCTGAAAAGGAAATCACCTTATCAGACAAAAAGTCATGGAATGAATTGAGTCTAGAAGAACGCCGCGCCCTCTTGCTAAAAATGCACAATCGTTTGTGGTGGGAAGTCGAGAGTGATTATGTGGCCAGTTGGTCGCGCTATCTTAAACCGTCTTTTCTATTAACTGATGCTCTGCAAAGTCGAAATCCAGAGACTTTGGATATGCGGGTGAGCGATCTTGTGCAGAGTCCGTCAAATGTTAAATTTTGGGGGAACACCATCAAAAGTTTTGCAAGGGAAAACGATTTACTGAACCAATTTCAATCCTCACCGGTTGATAAGCAGACTTTAATAGATATTTTGTCCCATCGAAAACAAAGATTACAAAGTAACGAGGTTCTCCATCAGCGCAATCGCGTGGGGCGATATATCAGCAAAATGGAGGCTTTTAAAACCGATTATTTAATAGGTTCTTTAAAAGAAGGCCGGCCTCTGAGTAAAAAAGAGGTTAAAGACTTGGCAGACTCCCATGGTGTGAAGCCTTTAGGAAATTTGGTGAGTCGCCTGGCTGACATATCAATGAGCTCCTTAAATACAGTAGCCTCTTTTGTTGCGACAATGGGGCTTGCCTATATGACCAGTCTATTTTTTGCCCAGGAGACAGAACCTGAGGATTCAGAGCCAATGGATCTTTCTGGTCAAGTGAGTGAAAAAAAATGGCAACCTTCGGTGCCTGACCTGGTGGTGGATGCTATTGATTTATACAATCAGGGGAAAATCGACGCTAAAGAGTTGGAGCGTCGACTCAATTCGCAAAACTAATTACTTGGTTTCCCAGCCGACGACTTCGCCACCCTCAAAATAGATGACTTTTTTCTCTTTGTAGTAGCCGTCGAGGGTCGGCACAGATTTTTCATAAGTCCATCGCTCGTTTCCATATTTTGGATTTCCAGCTTGTTCCACCTCGCTTGGTGATCCAAGATGCATTTGCACACTACGGCGAGCCATCCCAACTTTAACGTCATTGCGCTCATGGCGACTTTCACCAAGGTCAAAGTTAGCCTGTAGGGTTTCCTCTTGCTCAGAGAGGAGCATGCGCTCAATATCATCCAGCTCCGAATATTCGGGGTGAATACTCTGGGAAGTGCCCACCGGGGCTGTCATACAAGAGCACAAAAACATAGCAAAGATCGCTAAAACCACAAATTTCATAGATCCTCCAACATAAAAAGAATTCATATATTTTTCGGTAAAATAAAGGGGATTCTGAAGTCTGGCTTTGCTTTGCCGGAGGAGGGAATAAGAACTTCTAGGCAAAAGTCTGAACTGAAACTAGATCAAGGTGGGTGTTTTCTTTTTAAGAAAAATTGAGAGTTTTGCATGAGTCACAAATCCCCTCAGCCTAGCTTTTGCCTTTTGTAGAAAAGGCTCTTATTATGAAAAGACATCATGGCAGACGATAATAGCGAAGACCAACAACCGGCCACCCCTCCATCCACCAGTCCTGGGGAAGAAAGCACAGCTCCTGTGCCTGGGGAATCCAGTACTGAAAATATCGGCAACGACTCTGAGGCTGTGGAGGATGAAGCCTCGTCCGGGGAAGGGGTAACACCTCGGCCTCGCTTGGCTGAAGACCTTGATGAAATTCTTGATAACATTAAGGTCGAAGAGGGCGAAGGCGCTCTTGATATGAATGAAGCTGAATTGGCTATGGTTGATGGCTATATTCGCGAAGCGGACCCTGAGTTCGCTGAGGAGTTAGACTCGATCAGTGCCGATGACTTTAAAGAGCTTGATATTACAGAAGAGCAAGCAAAAGCGGCTGTTTCCGCAGAAGAAATTCCTAGTCGATGGCGCGCCTTCTTTAATAACCTTTCTGATCAACAGAGATTCAGCCTTATCTTGGGCGGTTCAGTGGCCTTGTTGGGCGTCCTCTTGGTTGCACTTTTGCTTGGTGGCTATTTAGTTCCAAAATTTGAAGTGCCCTACTTATTAAGTATGGAGCAGGTATCTAAGGTCGTGTTTCCTTATGCTCTTGATGATGAAGAAGTGCCTCTTTTTGATGAATATCGCTCGCGAGCCTATTCGTACCCACTGCGCGCTACCAACATTAATTTGAAGCAAGAAGGCGACCGGCCTTCTTACGGTCAATTTCAGTTTTTTTTAAACCTTCGTGATAAAGAATTAGAGCCTGTTATCAAAAAACGAGAGTCAGAGCTCATAGATCTTATTCAACGAACTCTTGAGCAGATCACCTGGAGTGATTTGCAAACTCCCATAGGCAAAGAGAAGGTCAAGAAGATTGTACGCATGAGGGTCAACGATCATCTCAAAGGCAATTACGTTCTCGGCGTGTATTATAAATCGGTTCTCCTCTCCCGTTAAATGCGACCTCGTTTTTTAAAGTGCCTAGCATCGATACTGTAAGCTTTCAGTTTGTCGTGCAAAGTGCTTTTCGGCATGCGCAACTCTTCAGCGGCTTTTCTTTGGTTTCCGTAATATTGCTGTAATTTTTGTATGATTAGATTGCGTTCAATTTCTTTAAGAGGAGGTAAATCATCTTCAGCCTCTAAAACTGAGAAGCTTTCCCGCTCTCCATTGAGATCGAGTAACTGTTCGAGGTCCTCGGCTTGTATGCGATGGCCAGGAAAATAGGCTGCCGAGCGCACGACAAGGTTTTTTAGCTCTCGGATATTGCCGGGCCAACTATGATTTTTTAAGTTTTCAATAGCTGCGAAAGTAAAAGCGACTTTTTGCTCTTTACAAAACTGATAGAGCAAGGCCTCAAAGTCCTCCATGCGATCAATCAGTGCGGGTGGAGTGACTCGGCAGATGTTCAATCTATGAAAAAGATCCTCACGGAACTCCCCTTTGACAACCTTTTGCTTCAGATTTTTGTGGGTGGCAGCAATAATGCGAACATCGGTTTTAATGCTGCGATCGCTACCCACCGGTCGAATTTCTTTATTTTCAAGAGCTCGCAAAAGTTTGGGTTGTAAAGACAAGGGAAGGTCCCCAATTTCATCAAGGAAAAGTGTCCCCCCTCTTGCCGCCTCAAAAGCTCCTTTACGATTTTCGGTAGCACCTGTGAAGGAGCCTTTGAGGTGGCCAAACAATTCGCTTTCAATCAAGTTTTCGCTCAAGGCGCTGCAGTTGATCGTGATGTAGGGAGCCTCTTTGCGGTGGGAGTTTTGATGAATCCAGTGGGCCACCACCTCTTTGCCACTACCAGAGGGGCCAAGTATGAGGACGGTGTAGTCAGTGTTGGCGACAGCAGGTAGCCTTGAAAGTTGTTGATTCCAATCCTGGTTTTTTGAGGTCATGGGATTAAAAGGTTGCTGAAACTTTGAAAACACAAAACGACTTTCACCAACCATAATAGTGTCATTGTTGTGTAAATAGGCCTCAATCACGCGGGTCCCATTCACAAAGGTTCCATTGCGGCTTTGTAGATCCCGCAACAGGTAGCCTCGCTCTCTTTTTTCAATGCGAACATGGCGGCTCGACACAAAAGGATCAATGATTTGCAAGTGATTGCCAATATCTCTGCCGATCGTCAGAAAGTCCCCGATCTTTTGGCTTTGCTTGTCGGTCGTGCCGAGGAGGTAGGCTTGTTCTAATTTGTCCTTAGCATCCCACTGAATTTTTTGTGTTTCCATGATTTCTCCTTTACTCCTGGAGGACGGTTCAAAGCCTATGCCGCCTTTGTGGCCAAACTAGGCCCCCTTGACCTCTGGAGAGGGGTTTTATGAGTCCGGAATCCAAATCTGTGGATTGGCAATCCGGAAACTTCTTGAATCTTGAAGGGGCTAAGGTTAGCTCTTGATGAGGAGAAACCTGTGTCCAAAGTTCAGTTTGTTCAAAGTGCCAGTCGCTGGCAGCAATTTCCGGCCAGTGGGCGTCCCCAAGTGGCCATTGCCGGCAGGTCTAATAGTGGCAAATCGTCCTTCATCAACGCCATGGCCGGTCAGAAGGTGGCCAAGGTTTCTGGGACCCCTGGCAAAACCCGCCTCCTCAACATTTTTGATGTGGAAAAGAAATTCTGGTTGGTGGATATGCCTGGTTATGGTTATGCGGCAAGATCCCATAAAGAGAGGGGGGATTGGGAAAAAATGATTGAGGATTACCTTCTCAATTGTGAGCAGCTTCGAGGCTTGGTTCTTCTCATGGATATTCGCCGAAAATGGAGCGATGAAGAGTCCATGCTCCTGGATTTTTGCTATGCTCAAGACCTCAAAGTCGCTGTTGGCCTGACAAAAGCTGACAAGCTCTCTCGCTCCAAATATCTTGCTGTGGCCAAAGCTTTGGAGAAGCAATTGGGGGTCCCCTGTATGCCCTTATCCTCTTTAAAAAAGTGGGGAATTCGCGACCTCACGGGACATATTTTGCAGCAGTGGATTTCCTAGAAAAGCATGACAAGCCTCCCTTCGGATGCTATACGTCATTGGTTTTAGGAGAGTGATGGCCGAAGTTCTTGCAGTGATCCCAGTGCGCTTCGGGGCCCAAAGATTTCCGGGCAAACCCCTGGCGACCATACTCGGTAAACCCATGATCCAGTGGGTGGTTGAAGGGGTGTCTCAAAGTCAAAAAATCAAAAAAATCATTGTGGCCACCGACGACCAGCGCATTGCGCAGACCTGTGCTGATTTTGATGTCGAAGTGGTCATGACGGACTCCGAGCTTCCCTCGGGCAGTGACCGAGTTTACCAAGCCATCAAAGATCATCCCGAGGAGCTGATCCTCAACATTCAGGGGGACGAACCTCTGATCGATGGCTCCGTCATTGATACCATGGCTGACTATATGACCAGCCACCAGGACTGGGAGATGCTCACTCTCGGTCATGCCATGGACGAAGAGGGATTAAACAGTTTTAATACTGCCAAGATTGTTCTGAATAAAAATAGCGAAGCTATTTACTTCAGCCGTTTTCCCATTCCTTATTCCCGAGGCAAAGCGGTGGCCCCTGTGGAGGCCTGTTTAAGACATATTGGTATATACGGATACAAAAAACAGTTTCTCAAATCCTTTTGTGAAAGTGAACCTCAGCTCATGGAAAAAATGGAAGGGCTTGAGCAGTTGCGAGCTCTGTATATGGGGGCAAGAATTCCTGTATTAAAAGTTGATTATAAGAGTTGGGGAGTGGATACTCCTGATGATTTACCAATTGTTGAAGCTTTATTAAGGAAGAAATATGGCTAAAAAGAAAAAAGCGAAAGCTAAAAAATCCGCGCGAGTTTCTCGCAGTAAACCTCTTACACAAAAATTTATTTTTGTAACTGGCGGAGTTGTTTCTTCCATTGGTAAGGGTTTGTCAGCAGCCAGTCTTGCCACCTTGCTTGAGGCGCGCGGTTTTAAAGTGACTCTTATGAAGTGTGACCCTTACATCAACGTTGATCCAGGAACTATGTCTCCTTTTCAGCATGGAGAAGTTTTTGTCACTGATGATGGGGCGGAAACGGATTTGGATTTAGGCCATTATGAGCGCTTTACCAGCATTTCTTTGAATAAGTCCAATAGCACCACGGCTGGCCAAATCTATGAAAGCGTGATTCGTAAAGAACGCCGTGGTGATTATCTTGGTGGAACCGTGCAAGTCATTCCCCATATCACTGACGAAATTAAATCGAGAATTTTTGAAGCAGCTCAAGGTTCGGAGATCACTATTGTTGAGATTGGTGGAACGATTGGTGACATTGAAGGCCTTCCCTTCATTGAAGCCATTCGTCAAATGCGTGTGGATTTAGGTGTAGAGAACACCCTTTATGTACATGTGACTTATGTTCCTTACATAAAAGCCGCTGGTGAATTAAAAAGTAAACCCACTCAGCACTCGGTGAAGGCTTTGCGTGAGGTGGGAATTCAACCTGATATTTTAATTTGTCGAAGCGAGCATCACATCCCCCATGAAACTAAATCTAAAATTGGATTGTTTTGCAGTATTCGTCCAGAAAACGTGATTGCAGCTTTCGATGCTCAAACGATATATGAAGTTCCTCTCATGCTTCATGATGAAGGTTTCGATGCTAAAGTTGTGGACTTGTTACAACTAGAAAATTCCACACCTCACCTGGAAAATTGGACAAAAATGGTTAACACCATTAAAAGTCCAAGTCGTAAGGTGAATATTGGTATTGTCGGCAAGTATGTTAACCTCAAAGAGAGCTATAAATCGTTAAATGAAGCCCTTGTTCACGGTGGTATCGCTTGTGATTCGCGAGTGGAGTTGACCTACATTAACTCGGAGAAGTTAAACAGTAAAAACGCCGTCAAAATGCTAGCGGGTGTGGATGGAATTCTCGTGCCGGGAGGATTTGGCGAGCGTGGGGCTGAGGGTAAAATTGAAGCTATACAATATGCTCGAGAAAATAATATTCCTTACTTTGGAATCTGCTTTGGGATGCAGTTGGCCGCTATCGAGTTTGCTCGCAATGTTTGCGGATTAAAAAATGCTTCGAGCCGCGAGTTTGAGGATAAAGTAAAAGGCCAAAGAAACTTTGTCATTGACCTTATGGAAGACCAAAAAGGAGTTTCCAACAAAGGTGGAACGATGCGCCTGGGTTCTTACTCTTGTGAATTAACTAAGGGAAGTGTAGCGAAAAAGTCCTACAAAAAATCAACTATTCTTGAGCGCCATCGCCATCGCTTTGAGTTCAACAATAAATTCCGCGGTATTTTTGAGAAAAATGGAATGGTTTTGTCGGGAATTTGCAAAGAAAGAGACCTGGTCGAAATCATAGAGATTCCTGATCATTTGTTTTTTGTTGGAGTTCAGTTTCATCCGGAATTTAAATCCAAGCCACTTTCGCCCCATCCCTTGTTCACCAGCTTTGTTAAGGCCTCTTTAAAAAATCGAGAGATCCATGCCGGGGATAACAAATCGGAGAAGAGCACCGGCGAAACCATTTCTGTCAATGAAGCTATGACCATGTAGGAAGCTATGTCTACTGATATCCAAGAAGCCAAAAGAGTTCTCGATATTGAATCTCAATCCATTCTTGATCTTAAGGATCGTATTGATGATCGCTTTATTAAAGCGATAGAAATTATTATGGCTGGCCAAGCTAAAGTTGTAGTCGCTGGTATGGGTAAATCAGGCCATATTGGTCGGAAACTGGCGGCGACTTTAAGTTCCACTGGCACTCCCTCTTTGTTTTTACATCCTGCAGAGAGCTCCCATGGAGATTTAGGGGTGGTCACGTCAGAGGATGTACTGATTGTGATCAGTTATGGTGGGGGTTCTCAGGAATTGCAGGACTTGATTGCCTATGCCTCTCGCAAAGGAGTCCCCATGATTGCCATGACCGGCAATATGGATAGTGAGCTAGCGAGAAGCGCCAACGTTGTTCTTGATATCAGTGTGAAAGAAGAAGCTTGTCCATTGAAGTTGGCGCCAACCTCGAGTTCGACGGCGACCTTAGCTTTGTGCGATGCTTTAGCTATGGCTTTATTGAAGCGAAGAGGGTTCAAAGAAGAGGACTTTGCCGAGTTTCATCCTGGTGGAAAACTTGGACGCAGGCTTCTTACCCGCGTGCATGATCTTATGCACGACAATGGGGGGCTTCCTATTGTTGAGCTAGGGTCATCGATGGTGAGTGTCGTGGCTACCATGACAGGTGGGGACGTGCGTGGAGTCGCCGCGGTGGTAGACAAGCAAGGCTTTTTAAAAGGGGTGGTCACCGATGGAGACCTTCGTCGTCACTTGGAAAAAAACAAAAATCCGCTGGAAGCTAAAGTCGAAGAGCTCATGTCCACAACTCCGAAAACGATTGATGCTGATGAGTTAGCGGCTAAAGCTCTATTCATCATGGAACAGTTTTCTATTCAGTCCCTCTTTGTGGTGGACTCTGCCAGCAAAAAACCAGTAGGACTTATCCATCTCCAAGATTTGATCCGAGCCCAAATCCGCTAAATAAACCCATACCAAAGTCAGAGTTTGTCTTTTTTAAAAAGCAGGCGCACAATTTTTTTATGGATGTGCATACTGAGAAATTGAAACATATCAAAATGTTAGTCATGGATGTGGATGGCATCATGACGGACACTCGAATAATGCTGGACCCCAATGGGGAATGGAAAAGATTTTTTTCTGTACGTGATGGGATCGGAATTAATCTATTACGTAAGCATGGGTATAAGACTGCCGTTATTACGGGTGCCCATTCCGAGGATGTGCAGAAACGAATGCAACATCTTAAAATTGATTACTTTTATGAAAACAAACTGGACAAATTGCCAGCCTATGAAGAGTTGAAAAATGAGTCTGGGTTCATGGACAAAGAGATCTGCTATATCGGTGACGATGTCTTTGATATTCCATTGTTAAAGCTGGTTGGGTTTTCAGCAACTGTTCCCGAAGCGGTTGAAGAAGTGAAAAAGGAATGTGATTATATAACCAAGAGACATGGTGGCTTTGGCGCGGTTCGTGATCTGTGCCAAATCATTTTGGAAAATGGCTATCATCATGAGGGGTAAACAATGAAATTATTGGCAGCTTTGATCATCTTTTTAATCGGATTCCAGGCCTTGGCGGTCACCATTGAATTCCCAGAAGAAGAATTGGCTCGTGAATCGGTTTTGCCCATCTTTGACAATACGGTTGCTGTGAAGTCTCGCAGAGTAACGACTGCAAAGCGCATTGAGCTTGGAATCGGAACGGGATTTGCTATGAATGAGCCCTTTTTCAATACCATGCGCTTTGGTGGTCATGTGGCCTATCATTTTAATGAGACCCATGGGGTTGTTTTTATGATGCAAATGTACCAGGGTGGATTGAGTAAGAATGGGGAGACTTTGGCTGGTACTGATTTGGTTGATGACAGCCCTGATAGCGTACAGTCCTACATCCGTATGAATTTTGCTCCAGAATCCAAGTACCACGGATTTTTAAATTATCAAATTACCCCCTATTACGGAAAAATCTCGGTCTTTAAGGACTTCGTTATGAATCTCAGTCTTTATGGTCTGCTTGGAGTTGGTGGCGTGGATATCGGTGGTGAGTTTTCCCCGGGCCTCAATGTTGGTATTGGTCAAAAGTTCTATTTTTCTAACAATTGGGGGATCCGAGCAGATCTCTCTATGTTAGCTTACCAAGGCATTAACTACTTCGCAGCTTCTGACGGTAGTGCATCGCCTTTAGAAAATGCCACTTCTGCTAAAGAGGTGAGCGAATTTGAAAAACGTATGAACTATGACATGCAACTTTCTATTGCATTGATCATCTTGATCTAAGTCTAAACCTTGTAACATAACAGCTGAATCCTGGTTGGTTTTTTGTCAATGGACCAACTCGGGTCCAGTTATTTTTGATAAGTCTACAAATTCCTTAAACTTTTCTATAATCTGTTAGCAGACTGACGACTTTGGAACGACATATGAAGAAACTATTTATTTTACTCCTTCTTGTTTATTCGCCAACGCTCTTTGCTCAAGATGCAAAGGATGATGCATCCATTGATGAGATCGAAGGGTTGTTCAATGAAACTGAGGAAGAAGATGTGCGCAGTGCTCGCCCGAGTGCTCCTGAGAAAGCAGAATCGGAAGGGCCAAAGGTTAAAGACCTAGCGGATTTAAGTAAGCTAGAAACTTTTGACGATATTGCTGTTATTCAAAGACGCTATCTTCCCAAGACAGGTCGATTTGAACTCTATATAGCTGGCGGGACAAATCTTAATGACTCCTTCTTTGTGGGGAATGGAATTAACCTTCGTTTTGGTTACTATCTCAGTGAACGTTGGGGAATCGAAGGAATTTATAGCTATATTCAGAATGACAATCGCGATGTTACTAATGAGCTGCTCAATCGTGGTGTCAATACTGAAGGAATGGTCGCAACGGACCAGTATATGGGTGCAGATATTAAATGGACCCCCATTTATGGAAAGTATGCCTACTTCAATGAAAAAATCATCCCTTTTGATCTCTATTTTTCAGCGGGTATGGGGATGACCACACCTAAAC
The DNA here is from genome assembly GCA_020435205.1 of Bdellovibrionales bacterium. Classification (GTDB taxonomy): domain Bacteria; phylum Bdellovibrionota; class Bdellovibrionia; order Bdellovibrionales; family JAGQZY01; genus JAGQZY01. The sequence continues at coordinate 13,882 of JAGQZY010000012.1, forward strand.
TTGGTGACTCAGCAGCAAACACTAGCTTCTCACCAGATCAAGCCTTAACTTATCGAGTGGGTACGGGGCAAATTTTTGCCTTAACAAAATGGATGGCCTTTCGCTGGGATCTTTCCTGGCACTTCTTTAGCGCGAAGTCGACGATTAATTCTTCTGAAAGCCTACACAATAACTTGTTTCTCAATGTTGGCTTGAGTTTCTTCTTTCCGGAGGCGAAGTACCGATGAGGAAAATATCTATACTCCTAATTCCTATTTTCTTGTTTACGAGCATCGCCCAGGCCAACAGCCGTGAGTTCGGCACTTCTTTAGATGAAGAGATTCAAAGTCAGCTAGACAACCCGCAGTGGTTGATTGCTCAAAACAAAAAACGAAGCAAAAAAAGATCCTCAAGTCGGTCAAAGGGTGTGGATCTTTTGACTAAAGCAAAAAAATTAGCGGTTGATAAGCGTTACGAGGAATCCTCTAAACTTCTTTTTTCTCTCACTCGTAGTTCTCGCTATCGTAGAGACTCTTCGCAAATCAAATATATCTTAGGTCTTATGCTCATGGAAATGGGACTGTACCAAGTATCTTCTTTTGTTTTTTATGATGTCATTAATGGAGAAGTGCGGTCTGGTAAAACCACGCGTTACCTTCGCCAGTCTCTTGGTAAGCTTTCTTTTTTAAGTAATGCTCTGGATAGTGATGTTCTTCTAAAATATACAATCTCGAAAATTCGCGTGAAAGATTTTCCAAGAGAACAAAAAGATCTATTTTATTTTCGGTTAGGTGAACTTCGTTTAAAAGAGAAGCGCTATTTGCAAGCTGCGAAGATTTTTTCACGCGTCGAGCAAGAATCGCCAGTTTATTCGCGGGCTTTATATAAACAAGGCTTGGCCTATGCTGAGGCCAGGCAGGGTGCTAAGGCCTTAGCTTCATTTGATGAGCTATATAATATTAGTAAAAATAAGCCAATTACTGATACCAATCGTGTGAATGCTATTTTGGCAATGGCTCGAGTTTATTATCAAAATAAGAAATGGGATAAAGCTATCGAATATTATCGCAATATCCCAAGAGATACATGGCAGTGGCACGATTCTCTTTTTGAGCAGAGTTGGGCTATGTTGCGTTCTGGCCGCTATTTTCGATCCGCTTTAAGCAATTTTCATACCCTGCATTCAGCCTACTACGAGGACATTTATGCTCCTGAATCACTTTTGCTAAGAGGTATGGTTTATCTCTTTATTTGTCGATATGACGAAATGGGTAAAGTCCTTAACCTCTTTGATCGCGTTTACAAGCCGGTTGAAATGAAAATCAGAAGATTTGTTGGCAGTGCTTCAACGGCGAGTTACCTTGACGAGATCATCAAAGGAGAGGCCAACTATCAGGCAGGACGCAGGCAGAAGGAACCTCCATATAATACTCGCCTACCAAAGCTTGTTTTGAACAAGGTGATTAATCAGCCTAATATTCGCAGAAATCTCAACTATATTGAGGCTCTTTCCAAAGAAAAACAGCGTATGGAGAACCTTTCTACAGACTGGAGAGCTTCCGGAATTGGTCAATATGCTAAAAGAGTCATCGATAAGCGTATTGTTTCAACTAAGAATGTGGTAGCGAAGCAAGCAAAAAATTATTTGCGAGGCTTGAAGTCAGAACTTCGAGACTTTTTTGAGCAAAGTGACTTTTTAAAGTTTGAAATGATTAGTGGTAAAAAAGAAGCTGTTCGCAAAAAGATTGCAGGAAAAGGAATCGAGAAGAAGCAAATTACAGATGAAGAATCTCGAGATTTCTTTATTGGTAATGGATATGAGTACTGGCCATACCAAGGTGAGTACTGGCTCGATGAGCTAGGAAACTACCACTACGTTGGGGTTCAAGCTTGTGAATAGAGGGGACGCTATGAAAAAGGGCTTGTGGAGTCTGATTATTCTTTCGATGGTTATGTTTGCAGGCGACCAGTCTCTGGCTCAGTCGAATCGGAAACGTAAACAAATGGGTAACTTGACCCTGCAGAAATTGAAGTCAAATATTCCACCATCGCAAGGTGTGGAAAAAAAGAAAGTCAGAGCTCGAAATGTGGGTTTAATTAAACCCCCGAGTTCTTCAAAATTTCAGGTTTTTGATGGTGATCCTTTGAAGGCCGAATATAACCGCCTTGTTGATGAGGAAATTAAGCGTCTCTATAAATTGTCTCGTCAATATAAGCGAAGTCGTAGTCGCGGTGAGATTTGGCTTCGCTTAGGAGAAAGATATAAAGAAAAGGCACAGATCATTGATTTCCAGCTTCAAGATAAGTACGACAGGAAACTCAAAGAATATCATGAGGGAAAAACCAAAGTAAAACCACGCCCACCATCACGAAGTGAAGTTCGCGATTTTCATAAGCGAGCGATCCGTCTTTACGAGTGGTTTATTCGAGATTTTCCAAAAGATCGCAAAGTGCCTCAGGCCCTGTATGCTCTCGGCTATAATAACTTTGAGATTGGTAACCTCAAAAAAGGTGAAAAATATTACTTAGAACTAACCAAGAAATACCCTAAAAGTGTTTATGTCAGTGAATCGCATTTTGCCCTTGGTGAGTATTATTTTGAAAAAGAGGATTGGAAACATGCTCTTCCTCAATACTTAAAAGTAGTGAAGCGCCGACGCTCTCGTCTTTTTACATTTGCTCTGTATAAGGCTTCGTGGTGTTATTTTCGGTTAGGTAAATACCAGACAGCTTTGAAAACTCTAGTACAAGTTATTAAGGTGAGTCGTGGTGATGACTCTGGCGAGTCTGTCGAGGGAACTCGCACTTTGGATAAATTGCGTCTCGCCAAGGAAGCTTTAGGTGATTACGTAACTTTCTATGAACAGACTGGGCGTTATAAGCAAGCTTATGATGACTTTATGGATATTACCCGCTCAGAAAAGCGCACTGTTGAAATGATCGAACAATTAGGCTATCGCTATAGTTACAGTGGAAATCTAACGGCCTCGGTCTATCTATTTAAACAGCTCATTGCTTTAAATCCGAGTGCCCCCAAAGCGGCCAAGTATCAACATCAAATCGTACAGGACTTTCAGTCTACAGGACGTGTTAAGGAGTTTCGTAAAGAACTTTCCGTTTGGTTGGATCAGTTTGGGTCCACGAGTGCGTGGGCCGAAGCTAATAAAGGTGATCCTAAAGTCATCAAAGAAAACTTTGATCTGCAGGAAAGCTCACTACGAAATCACACTTTGCAGCTTCACCAGCAAGCTCTCAATGCTCGCACAAAATACTCTAAGCAATTGGCTGCAGGTTCTTACAAGATGTATCTCACTTATTTTAAAGGTGCTGCTAATTATGCAGAAATGAGGTTCTTTTATGGTGAACTTCTCTATGACCTTCAAGATTATGAAAAAGCCGCAGATCAATATGAAGCTGTAGCTTTAGCCGACCGTAAAGGTAAATACTTTGAAAAATCTGTGACTAACAATGTGCTTGCTAGAGAAAAGGCCATTCCAAACAATAAGCAAATGGAGGCTATGCGATCTAATCTCAAGGACAAGCTTTCGCCCATTCCTTTGAGCCCTCCAGTCAAAAAATTTGAACGCGCTTGTTTAATATATTTAAAATTTTTTCCTAACGGAGATAAGTCCTTAGAGATTCAGCGCCGTCTAGGAACTATTTACTATTCACATAACCAATTTGATTCCTCACTCAGTATTTTGCGTAAGATTGTGAAGCAAAATCCGCGCTCAAAGGATGCCATTATAGCTGCAGAAATTATCTTAGATATTCATCGATTAAGAAATAATCTTGATCAGTATCAAGATGAGGGTAAAGCCTTTCTTGCCAATCCAACGATCGCTAGTTCTGCTTTCGGAAAAGATTTAAAAGTGAACCTACAGAAAGCTAAATTTTTGGTAGCGGATGATTACTCCAAGAAAGGTAATACTTTAAAGGCTGCTCAATCCTTTGAAGCCTTTGCAGCTGCGAACCCGGCATCCAGTCAGGCCCATGCCGCCCTTTTTAACTCGGCAGTGAATTTTGACAAGTCAGGATCTATATTTGATGCAGTGAGGATGTATAAAAAGGTCATCGCCAAGCCTGGAAAAGGCGCTCAAGCGCAACTCAAGCAAGATGCTCGAAATAGCTTGGCTAAAATCTACCAAAATATGGGTCTCCTTAAAGAAGCTGCCGAACAGTATGAGGCCTATGGTCGCAACGCCAAAGGGAATGATGCTATAAACGCCCTATTTAATGCGGCTGTCTTGTGGGATGCGCTCAATGAGTACCGCAAAGCTTTTAGCACCTACAATGTTTATGCTGGTTTAGCAAAAACCAAAGGTGAGCAGGAAGCCGCTTGGGCGAAAGCAGAAATGTACCGTCGGCAGAACTTGTATTCGAAAGCCATATACCAGTATGACAAGTTCATTAAGCTAAACTCCCCGGATCTTGAGAAAATGATCAAGGCCCATTGGCATATTGCTGACTTTTACACCAAGCTTCGCAGTCATGGAAAAGCCAAGCAGTGGTACGAGAAAGTTGTTCGGATTGTGAATAACACCGCTCGCGGTCGTAAGCTCGGAGCAAAGTATGGGGCGCAAGCGGACTTTATATTATCAATGAAATACATTGATGAAATGAAGGCGGTGAGATTGGGAAGAACAGAAAGCTCAATCACTAAAGGCCTCAATAAAATGAAAGAGCTTCAGAAAGTTTTGATCAAAAAAATGGCAGGAGTGATTAAGTATGACTACGGCCCGTCTGTGGTTGCGGCCCTCTCGGCTGAAGCGGAATCCTATGAGATCATTGCGATGACTTTTAAGAATATTCCCATCCCTAAGGAGTATGCCCAGGGGAATGTCCTCAAGCAGTTTAAAGAGATGGCTACCACTCAAGAAAAAGAGTTTATTAATAAGGCGATTGGTGGTTACCGTGCGGCCTTTAACAAAGGCATTGCATTGAAGGCTTTTGGTCCAGAGATGATCTCCAGTGCTCAAGCCCTGTATCGCCTTGATCCTCAAGGCTTTACCAATGCCGGTGAAATCAACGATGTTGGAGAAATTCCAGATACTATGGAGTTATAATTTATGATGGGTTTAGAAAAAGTGATCAAAGTACTAGCGATTCTGTCTTTCGCCACGGCTCTAGCCTCATGTGCTTCTAAACCATCGGCGCCTGCAGAAGATGCGGAACAAAAAGCTAGAGAAGAGGTTCAAGCTAATTTAAGTCCAGAGGAAAAGGCAGAGCTCAATAAGCGCCAACAAGAAGTGGGGGGGTCCCACTCTCAATTGGGTAAGCTCCTAAAAGAAAAGCGTCACCAAGAGTTGCAGCGTGAGGCTTCAAAAATTCTTTCAAAAAACCCCTATGACCTCAAAGCACTTTCGGCATTAGGTCTGATGCATATGAACCAAAATCAATTGGGAGCTGCTCGGATCTTTTTTGAAAAAGCTTTGAAAAAACATCCAAATGAGGCTGGGCTGTATAACAATATTGGTGTTATTCAGTTGAAAGAAGGGAATCTACAAGATGCCTACTTAAGTTTTAAAAAGGCTTACGGAATGGAAAGGCAGAACCCTGTTGTCCAAGCGAATTTAGGAAGTATTTATGTAAAGTATATGGATTATGTTGAAGCCGAGCCCTTGGTCGAGGATGCCTATAGCACTATGACTGATAATGTGATCGTTGCAAACAACTATGCCATCGTCTTGCGTACCCAGGGCCAGTATGAAGAGGCGCAAAAGGTTTACGAAAAAGCATTGTCTTTGAATTCTCGAAATATCTCGACCAACTTAAATTATGCTATCTTGTTGGTAGATTATATGAAAAAATATGATAAAGCTCGGCAGATAGTTAATAAGATTGAGTTTTTAAACCCAACTGAAAAGTACGTGCTGAGAAAAGTACAGGAATTGCAACGTAAGGTGACTTCAGCAAAATGATTCTATTCCGATTGATCTCTATTTTAATCGTCTTTATGTTAGTGGGCATCAGTCCGTCTTTTGCACAAAGTGGCAAGTCAAAAAGAACCACAATTAATTTTGAAGACCAACTGATTAAGGGACAAAATCAGAAGCCCGATCTTCTATATTTGTTGCAAAAAAAGCAGCTCAATTACAAGCGTTTGATCAGACTGAGAGAAGACTTTTTGCCAGAAATGCGCGAGTCGGCCAACGAAGTTGAAGAAAGTCGTCGAGTTCGGTTGAAGAATCCAAAGAAGGAGTAGGTTTTGGCCAAGGTAGTGGTTCTGAAAATTTACAGAAGTGGAGAGTTGGTCGCTGAAAAGCAACTCAACCAGGATCATATCGTGTTGGGTTCATCAGCAGAAGAAGCCCATGTGACATTGCCAGGAGATGCTTCACCTATTCACGCCTCGATCGAAAAGCGCGGTGATAAGTACATTCTTTGTGATGTTGGCTCTGAGAAGGGCACCTTTAAAAATCAAGATAAGATCTTAGAAGCTGAAATAGTCAGTGGGGATAAGATTGGGGCCGGAGAATTTACAATTGAGTTTTATTTGCAGGAGGGCCCTGAGGAGTCGGTGGCGACCTCATCTGCACAAGTCGAGCGCCGCAGTTTTCCAGATGAGGTCACTCAACCCATTAACCTCGAGCAACCCGTAGCAGTCAGTGCTGCCGCGGCGGCCTCTGCGGGTGGTTCTTTGCAAAGTGTTTCGTCATCGGTAAGTGGCTTTAAAAATGCCACCTTCTCGCCTAAAAGTAGCCATAGTGATGTTGGTGAAATCGTTCGACCAACCAAGGGCACCCTCGTTGAAGTTTTGGTAGCCTGGCAAGAAAGAGTGATCTCTGTTTATCACTTCTCTGAAGCCGGTACCATTATGGTAGGAACCCACCCCAGTTGTGATGTTATGGTTCCTCTATTGGCTGCTGGAGTGGATAGAGCTCCCCTTATTCAATTGAATCAGCAAGTTCAGATTATTTTACACCCAGGTATGCAAGGAACTTTGGTCACTGAAGGTGGGGCGGTTCCCTTTAATCAGCTAGCTAGTATGGGACGTGGGAGTGGTCAGTTCGTTAACCTTCAACAAGGTGAAATGGCTCGACTCCAAATGGGTGAGGGTGTTGAGGTTATTGTCCGCTATTCTTCGCAAGCGCCAAAACCGGTAGTGATTCCATTTATTGATCTTTCCAGCAATGGGTTCTTGGCAGTTTTGCTTGCCATTGTATTGACCGGAATTTTGTCTTTATATGTGGCTCTGAATAAACTTGATAAGCTCGATAAAGATAATGAAGATGAGTATCGTACGGCTTTGATCATTACCAATCCACCAAAACCACCACCTCAGGTGAAGTTGCCACCACCAAAAATTGAGAAAAAGCAGGTTAAGAAGATTGTTAAAAAGCCACCTCCACCCAAAAAGGTCAAAAAGATCAAGGTGGATATGAAGAAAAAGGAACCTAAGAAGGTCACTCGTACAACCGTTAAAAAGAAAAAAGGTGGCGGAGCTGGCGGGGGCCGCGCTAAAGGAAGTGCTAACGACAAGACGGCTAAGTCAATGAGACCCAAAGAGGGTAAGAAAACCAATCAGGTCACATCAGTCAAGCAGGGTGGCTCGGTTAAAACGGCGAAAAAAGAAGGCGCTCAAATGCAGAGCGAAAGAAAGCTGAAAAATTCAGGCATCTTTTCAGCCTTCGGTAGCGGAGGCCGCAATGACCGTATTGACCAATCCTACAGTGGGTCCGGTGAGCTTGCGGGTCTTGCTGATCAAGCGACGGGAACAGCCGGTTTTGGTGAAGATCGCCCTGGAAATGGTTTGGGATCAAAATTTAAAGATACTGGAGCTGGCGGCACTGGAAAATCCAACGTGGGTGTTTCCGGAATCTCCAAAGGAACCGGACTTGGCGCTGGTGGCTTCGGTGAAAGTGGCCTTGGCGATAGAAAGGCCGTGTCGATCATTCCCGGTGGCGGCGGCGAAGAATTTAGTGGCCAGATTGATAAAGAAGGAATCCGAAAAGTATTTTTTGATAATGCTCGCGCGATTCGGTCTTGCTATGAGCGTGAATTGATTCGTAACCCTAATCTGACTGGTAAGCTAATGTTAAACTTTGACATTGGCGAGCATGGTCGCGTGGTGGGATCTCCTAAAATTAATTGGGGAGACTCAACGATGAAGAGTCGTGATGTTGCGAGTTGTGTATTAGGTCGTTTAAGAACATGGAGGTTCCCTGAGCCTCCAAGAAATAATGTTGTGAATGTTATTTATCCATTAGCCTTTGCGGCTAAATGATAATGGGAGGTAGAAAGTGGACGAGACCACAGGAGCAGTGACGGAAGTCATGACAAATGAAGAGACGCAAAACTTTGTTTTACGTGCATTCGCAGAGGGCGGGACCGCGATGTATTTTATCGCTGGCGTTGGAGTTTTGGCCCTCATCGTGATTGCAAAACAAATTTTGGCCCTTAAAGAGGCAGGGGTGGACAAGAAGGATTTCAATGAGCATATCTTTGGAATGATCCTTCGTGGAGACATTCAGCAAGCCATCGCTTATTGCGATAGCAAGCCATCGCCTCTTACAAACACATTAAAATCGGGCTTAGTGCAAGTGATGAACAAGCGCCCAGATGAAGAAGTGCAAGTAGCTATGGATGCAGCCGTTCTTCGCGACACACCTCGCGTAGAAGGTTGGGTGAGCTTCCTAGCTGTTTTTGGTAACCTTTCGACTCTTATTGGTCTTGTGGGAACGATCATCGGTATGATCACCGCTTTCCGTGGTGTGTCCTCAGCCGATGACGCAAAGAAAGCCGAACTTCTTTCAAAAGGTATTTCTGAAGCCCTGAACTGTACGGCTTTTGGTCTTATGGTGGCGATTCTATCGATCGCTGCTTATGGTTATTTTCAGCATAGAATTAACATTATTCTTAATGAAATGACCGAAAGTAGCATGAGCCTTATTAATTTAGTGGCTTCCAACCGTGATAAAATAAAGTAAGTAAAGGACTTGAGGTTAGAACATGGCACATGTAGAGGATAGTTCAGGTAATCGAAGGCAGTCCAATGTTGAATTAAACTTGGTTCCTTTTATCGATTTGATGAGTGTACTCATCACCTTTCTACTCATTACAGCTGTGTGGACTCAGGTTTCTATGATTAAGCTCGGAAGCTCAATCTATGGTAAGCAAACGACTGATGAGACTCCGCCACCACCTCCCAGGGCGGATGTCCCCTTTCGATTGGACGTCAAAGAAGCGGGTTTCCGAATCATTATCGGTACGGCTCAGCATGTAATACCTAAAGTGAATAACGAATATGATAAGAATGCTCTACTTGAAAAGCTTAAGCAGATTAAGCAAGCTTATCCTGACAAAGTCGATTGTGTGATCACTGTGGAAGAACAGTTGAAGTATGACTATTTAATTCAAGGAATGGACATGTTGTTGCAGGCCGGTTTTCCAGCTGTGTCAGTAGCGACAGGAGGAGCTGAGTAATGGCGATCTATGCACCTGGCAAACGCTCGAGACATGGTAAGGCGGGTGGCAGTAAACGCAGCACCGTGGTTGTGTTATCGCTAACGGCGATGGTGGATATGTTCACAGTGTTAGCTGTTTTCCTCCTACAAAATTATCGAGTGGAAGAAATTCAGTTGAAGAAATCTGTTCCTCTCCCAGAAGCATCTGCCGTCAAAAAATTGAAGCCAGCTCATGTGGTTGTGGTCACTAAGGATGAAATTTTCTTGGATGAAGAGCCTGTTGCTAAATTTGAAGTTGTTAAAGAACAAGAGCACTGGTTGATTGTTCCTTTACAAGAAGGGCTAGCCAAAGCTATCGAAGAAAAGAAAAAAGAAATGGAATCGGGTCTCAAGAATGCCATTGCTGAAACTTTTAAGAAAGATGGCGAGCCCATGACTGAAGAGGAGCGCGAAGAAATGCGCGCAAAGAAATACGCTTACGGTCGAGTCACTATGCAAGCCGATAAAGATATCGACATGCTAACGGTGAAAAAAATCATGTATACGCTGACAGAAGCTGGCGCTTCATTGATCAACTTTGCCGTTGTTCCCAAAGAGAACGCTCCCAAAGAATAAACTAAATTCCTATATCAGAAAGAGCTTTGGTGATTTGAAAAACACCATTTTTGTCGAGCCAAGCTACGATGTGGTCAGTGATCTTGGCATTTAGAGGCTGCTGCCCTTCCCATTTGCCGGTCAAGTAAAGCAGCATATCTTTGTCAGTAACGATTCCAGCAAGTTTAGGTCCATCTTTCAGTACTACAGAGCTAATTTGGTGACTGATCATCTTTTCAAGAATCGTCATGGTTGTGTCGTCAACTTGGGCGTCGATCACAGGTTGAATCATGACCTCTTTCACCTTTTTTTGTCGACAAAAATTCCCCAGGGAGATCTCTCCAGAGTCTTCAAGGCTTTGCAAAAGGAAGTCAGTGACATCTGTTTTTGAAACCATACCGACAAGCTTATTACTATCAACCACAGGAACGTGGCTCACTTTATTGCTGTGGAAACAAGCCAGGAGCGTGTGCAAATCATCATCTCTACCTACGTAAATCAGGGTTTGGCTTCCCATATCGGCCATATCAGCCTCCTTTTCTCATAGATATAAATAAACAATGGTCGGGGGCCTTGTCTAGGTGAAGAGCGTTCAGTCAAAGCGAGAAAATGGGACGAATTGTCTCACTCAATTCCCAGAAGATTACAAACGAACTCGGTGGCAATATCCATTTTTTCTTCAAGGGTTTCAGTGCTGGGGATGATGTTGAGCTTGGGATGGGGTGACCAGGCCTCGAAGACCTTCTTTTCTAGGTCAAGCGCTTGGTCATAGGACTCGCGGCGTAGTCCAAGCTTCTCATAGTGCTTTTGTTTTGGCGTTTGTAAAAAAAGAACCAGATCATAGCGTGCAAGCTCGGTCTCACGGGAGGTTTCCATAGTTTTGAAAAATTCCTCACTAGTTCCGGGCCAGTAGGCCACCCCATCCATAGTGCCGCGGTCGCAGATGATCGTGTGCTCCTGGTAGTTCATCTCAAAAAGAGTTTCCATGGATTTCTGCACACTAAAAATGGCTTTTTGTTGAACCTTGCGAGAGTCTTCATCGGAAAAGCGTGGGAAGCCACCGCTATATAAAATAAAAGCCGATTCTGGCAGCACTTTGAGACGATGATTTAAGCACTTCTTAAGATGGGCTGCCACCTTCGTTTTTCCACATCCGGGGCCGCCGGTAAGGACAATTTTATTGGGATGACTCATAGGTTATAACTCTCATTTTGTTTTGCGATAATCACATCAAGATCCAGTTCGTAGCGCAAGCGATAACAAAGGGCATTCAGCGCTTTGGGTTCTCCGTGGTTGAGAATCACTCTCTTGGGAGGTTTGTTAATTCTTGATACCCATTCGACCAGATCATCAGAATCTGCATGTGCCGAAAGTGAGTCAATAGACTCAACTTTTGCTTTTACATGAATTTGTTCTTTGTGGATGCGAATAGTTCTGAGTCCCGATTGCAAAAGACGGCCTTTGGTGTCCTCGGCCTGATAGCCAACAAAAAGCACAATATTGCGCGCTTCAGCTAAGCGAGTTTTTAAGTGATATAAAATTCTGCCACCGGTCAGCATGCCGGCTGCAGAAATAATGATGAGAGGTCCCTTGGTATGGGTGAGCCGAATGGAGTCCTCCATTTTTCTCACTCGTTGAAAATTGGAAGGAGACAGAGGTGGAATTAACTTTCCCTCTTTGACCTCGAGTTTGAGGTCGTCATTATCACTTAAATAAATATCAGTGGCCTCTAAAGCCATAGGGCTATCTAAAAAAACAGGAATAGATGGGATGTCACCGTTTTGCTCAAGCTCTCTCAAAATATGTAAAATCTCTTGGGTGCGGCCGACCGCGAAGGCCGGAATCACCAGAGCGCCGCCGCTGGCGCAAATTTCACTGACTAATTGTTTGATTTTCTGATGAGGGGGGTTGCGATCCTGCAAACGATCGCCGTAGGTCGACTCCAGAACTAAGTCATCGGTTTCAGGCAAATCTTCGGGAGACTTAATCATATATTGGCGTCCATTGCCAAGGTCTCCAGAAAAAGAAACCAAGCGAACCCCATTCCCGGTTTGAATGGAAATTTGCACAAAAGAGGATCCCAAAATATGTCCAGCTCTAAAATACTGAAAACCAAAGCCCGGTGCAATTTCAAACCATTGCTTGCGGTGGATCACCTCAAATAGACCCAGGCAGGCGTTGGCGTCATCCACGGTATAAAGAGGATGGCGGCTTTTGTCTGAGGAGTGATAGCGTTTTGCATCCTCTTCTTGCAGGTAGGCAGAATCAGGAAGCATGACTTTGCAAAGATCGAAGGTCGCTTGCGTGGAATAAATTTTACCACGAAAACCCAACTGATAAATTTTTGGTAAAAGCCCCGAATGATCAATATGGGCATGGGTGAGGATTACGGCATCTATTGATGAAGCCAGCTGCTTATCGTAGAGGCTAAAGTTTTGTTCTCTGATTTTTTTGGGCCCTTGAAACATTCCACAATCGACAAGGACTTTGAGCTTTTGGTACTCGATGAGGGTTGCACTTCCTGTGACGGTACCAGCCGCGCCTAAAAAAGTCATTTTTGGTTGAAGCATAACCTCTTATTTTCCTATGCGGTCTAAAAACTCTTGAGTGCAGTGATAAATGTCACTGGAGTTGGCCCAAAAGCTTTGCTGATCCACGCCAGTATAAAAAACCTCATCGTCTGCGTCACCCAACTCCCCTTTTTCCATCCAGAGGAAGCTTTTTTTCCACTCGTAGTCACCACCATTGATTCTATCTACGAGTTTCTGCCGATTGCCCTCAAAGCAAGTGTTAGGGGAGCCCCAAACCACATCGTTGACACAAGAGTCAACCTTAGGGACTAAAACATTATCGATTTCGCGAATTTCATCAGAGAATTTATCATCACACCAGATTTTAGCAAAGGGTTCGGCAGAAGATGTATGAACAAATAGAAAAAGGGTCAAAAATAACTGAAGCATAAAAACCTCCTGGAAGAGGCTTATATAGCGAAAAAGACAGAGGGTGGGTAGGATTAATCGACAAAAACAGGGCTATTGTGGGCAGATGCGACCCTCTAGGCTAATTCCATTGTTTTTGGCATAGCTGTGATAGAAGGTACACATGGTCGGAAAGAGCTTAACACTTTTGTCATTGATGTCTTTGTACATAGCGGCCAAACCTCGTCGCTGGCCACCAGCTTTATTTAAGGCTTCCCAAAATTTGCGACGAAGAGCTGCCAGTTTGTCGCCAGTTGGATAGCGACCATTCTTTCGTTTAAAATCTTCCATCATTTTGTTCCATACTGCTTTTTCCTGACTAGGACTGCGGCCTGCACTCGCTGCGGAAAGCCCGCCCATATTGCCGTCAGCATCTCGCATTTTTTTGAGGGCTTCTTCTTCTGCACTCACATAAGGATTGCCAGCTTCGTCTTTACTACCAGGGCCTGATCCAGCATTGTTAAATGCGCCATTGGGGCCTCCGGCCGCCGCTGCTGCCAGAGCATTGTTCGAGCCATTGCCGCTGGCCTTTGACTTTTTTTTGCCCCCAGTGGGGTTGGTCGCAGTCGGGGGCAAAACACTGGTATCACTTCCCGTTTTGTCGGCAACAGGATCTGTTTTAAATTCGGCTTCTTTTTTGTCACTGTTGCTATAGAGCAAGCCACCAATTTTTGTGCCTGTGCCAATGTCAGTTTCTCCACCAGGATTCACACTGGCCGCAGAAGCTCCGCCACCACTTTCTGAGCCACCACCGCCTCCGCCTCCGCCTCCTCCGCCACCACCAGCTGGTTGTTCGGTGTTGTTGTTGGCATTTTTTGTTGTGGTGTCGCTAGCGGTATTGTCGGTTCCTGTATTTGTGGTAGTGGTTGTGCGTTCTCTTGGAGCTGGGGCACCACTATTGATAATTTGCGGAGGTTTTACTTCCGGCTGCCTTGTGGCGGTAATGATTCGATCATTGATTTGAATACCTATGGACTCACGAAGTTGACTGGCAGAATCTCTATTCGTCTTGACTAAGCCGTCCGTTGTACAGCTTAAAAACTCACTGGCCTCACAGGCTAAAGCATCGGAGTGAGTGAATAGAGCAGCTATTACAAAAAGCAAAGCATAGACCTTAGCTGGTAAAATAGTCCCTCCCAGGCTTTGTCTGCAGTGAGCCCACAACACAGTCTATTTTAGTTCATAAATTGGCATTATTAAAGAAGGGTCTTTGTTTGTATCACTATGAGATGATTTCTTGTTTTAAAATTAGATTTTGGTCGGTCCATTTTGCAAAAACTAAACTTCCTAGCATATAATGAAGGGGCGTGGGGGTCTTAGTATGAACATTGTTAAACTTCTCATATTTCAAACCATATTTATTTTAAGTTTTCCTGTCTTAGCGAGATCGGGTGGTGAATCTCGAGCGCTTGGTGGCGGTGCCTGCAGCTTTCACAAGGACAAGATCCAAGCAAAAACTCAAAAACTGCGCGAAGCTATCCAAATGCAAAAGTGGGAAAGTGAAGCGGCCATTGAAAAGGCGGCTATGGTTCCGGTCAACCATAGCGAGTCAGCCTCGGCCCAACAAGCTTTCGAGGAAGCTAATCAAGCTCAAAGCTTGGAAGCGAATCGCGGTAAGGATTGTTTCGGTCCCGATGGGAACGGCTATGATTGGTTAACCTCTGAAAAAATTATCAATGATTGTGACTTTGAGGGAATCAAGGCTTCTTGTGAGGCGGCTCGCGCTAAAGCGGCAGAAGCGGGTGATTTTCAAAAAAAATTGGCTGAAATCACTGCGCGATCTAAAGATGGGAGACCGGCCAGTGGGCCCTTAAAAGATCTCAAAAGCCTGTATCAAAGCGCCGATAATTACCATAAGGAGCTTAAAAAAGCGATTGCGGGATGTGATAAACTAGCCAAGGGACACTTCAGTGCTGGGAATCGATGTCTTAACCCCTATGAGCACCTAGAGTCTGAAACCTATGTGCAACATGCGGCCCAATTTTGTGAAGACAACCAAATTGATCAATTGATAGGAAGAGTGGAAGCGAGTCTATCTGATATTGCGCAGACAGCCTGTGAAGTTTTCAATGGACAAGTGGATGCCAAAGCGGGTGAGATTGAAATTCACAACACCAAATCTGCCATTGCCACTACGATGAATCGGCTTTGTGATGGGAATGCAAAATCTTGTCGAAAAGTCGCTGGCGAGTAGGAAAAGCCTCATGTTTAGCTTCAAAGTTTTCATTTTCCATTTGTGCTTTTTTCTCAGCCTTTCGGCATTTGCCAGAGGTGAAGGGGGAGGCTGCACATTCAAGGCGGATAAAATTAATGAAAAGGCCGATGGCCTGCGAACCGCTATTCAAATGAGGCAACAACATAATCGGGCAGTCATTCAAGAATACCTACTTCGCGGAAGAACAAATGAACCCGATTTTCAAGAGAAAAAGCAGCTTGAAGACATTCGAGGAGCCTATTGTCACGGCCGTGGTGCCGATAGCCTAGATTGGAATACGTCGGAAAAAATCATTGCTGAATGTGATTTTGAAGGAATCAAGTCAACCTGTGAGGCCGCGCGTGCGAAAGCCGCTGAAGCGGGAAGCTTTGGAACAAAACTGAAGAAGATTGATGAGAGATCTAAAGATGGTCGACCTTCCAGTGGGCCCTTGAAAGATTTAAAAAGTCTTTATGAAAGTGCCGATGCCTATCATCAAGAATTGAAGAAAGCGATCAAGGCTTGTGACAATTTGGCAAAAGGTCGCTTTGGCAAGGGATCTCAGTGTCTTGACCTCTATAAGGATCTTGAAAGCGAGGATTTAAGAGAGCATGTGGCCACTTATTGTAGCGATGAACAAATCGATCAACTTGTAGAAACTGTAAGGACAAATTTAACAAGCATTGCCCAAACAGCCTGCGATGTTTTTAATGGTCAGGTTGAAGCAAAGGCTGGTGAAATAGAGATTCACAACACCAAATCTGCCATTGCAACTACGATGAATCAGCTTTGTGATGGAAATCCCAAATCTTGTCGAAAAGTCGCTGGAGAGTGAGTTTAAGAAACTTTTTTCTTTGACTCTTCTTTTTCCTCTTCATTGAATTGCCCGTCATTTTCTTTAAAGCGTCGGCAATAGTCTAAAATGATGCTGGTGGCCTCTGCGGAAAGGTCAGAAAAGCGAATGCCTACAAAACCCTTATCCGTATTGTAAACAATGGTACCCACAAGACTGAGGGAAGCATTGAGGTCTTCACTTTCCACTTTGACTTGCACTTGAGTTCCTGGCTCGAAATTGGGACCCAAGCCGTAGACTCCTAGACCACCTTGGCCCACGGTGGCCGTTTTTACGACATAACTGAACCGAGACCCCTCTTTGGTGACCTTGGCAAGGCCCATGAGCGGGGCGCGCAAAAAGTTACGGCGCGACATTTTCAAGGCTTCCATAAAGGTGTACGAGGAATAAACAGGAACCCAATCCTCTTCATCATTGGGGCTCACAGAAACAAACTGGAATGTCTTCAGTTGCTGTAGCGTTGCTATAACCTCGTCAAAGGTCATACCGTCCTTCATAGATTTTTTTGACTTGAGCTTCCAGAGCTGGTTGGGCCGCTCCTGTGGAGCCACCATGGCTTCGAGATTATCTTCCCACTCGGAAATAGGGATCCATTCCACTTGTCCTTTGGACCAAATATAAGCGCTGTAGCTCAAATCACCGTTCTGTAGGTCTTTGAGTACCTTTTCTGTTGCATAAGGGCCTAAAATCTTTTCGTCAAAGTGAATAAACCAAGTCATCACTCTTCGTATCGGATAGGCCATTTAGAACTTAAGCTTTTCAAATAATTGTTTAAAATAGGGTTGGTATCGAGACAAATTTTCAGATAAAGCTAGACCTAGAGATAGTATGTGGAAGTGGATATTAGCAACGATTGCATTCTTTTTTATTGTCATTGAACTGGTGTTCTTTGCTCCCAGCAGTGGCGATCGCGAGACCTCTTTGGCCATGCAACAACAGCACAAAGAAGATCATGTCGACCCCGTGGATCATGAACAGGTGCTTTCGGGGGGTCATCTCGTCGAGTCCCAGGGTGAAACTAAACAATGGGAGCTTGAGTCTGAGGTGGCTCGCAAAAAACGAGGGAGTGAGGAATGGACTCTCGACAAGGTTAAGGTGAAGTTCTTTGGTGAGAACCAAGTCTTTTACCGAGCCGTGGGTGAGAAAGGATTTGTCACCGATAACCAGAAGTCGTTAAAAATCGAGGGGGATGTAGAGATCGTTTCGTCCAACCAATATGTCATTAATAGCGAAGTGATTTACTATCTGACGGAAAGCCGAACGATCGAGGGCCCAAAGCCTGTGAAGATGCAAGGACCACCCGAAGCCAACGGCAAGGGGGGGCCATTATTCATGGAAGCGGAACGTTTTGACGCTGATCTTAGTACCAACGTTATCAACCTTTACGACAATGTACGAGGTCGTAAAACAATGAGTGATAATCGCAATATGAAAATTGCAAGTCATAAAGCTATTTTTAGTGGCCAGTCGAATTATGCTCTTTTTAAAGAGGATGTGGTAATTCATGTGGACTCTATGACCATCACTGGTCCACGGGCTAAATTTATCTACAAAGATGGAGCCCTCTACTCGCTGTTAATCAATGGTGGGGTCAAAATTAAGGATATTGGCAAATGGGGAAAGGCCGGCGAAGCCGAGGTCTTTTTTCAGGAAGATAAGTACGTGTTTCGTGATTCACCCCTTGTTGTGCAGGGTGAGGACGAGTTGATTGGAGACGAGATTATCGTCTACGATGGGGGAGAGCGAGTACAAGTTGTGAAAGCGAAGGCCAAGTACCGCGCTAACCAAGAGGAGAGCCCCTAGTGTCAATGTTGGCTGTTAAAGAGATTCATAAAAGTTTTAAGCACCGCCATGTAGTGAAAGGGGTTTCCCTGGAAGTGGAAACGGGGCAAGTTGTGGGATTGCTTGGGCCCAACGGCGCGGGGAAAACGACCAGTTTTTATATGGTGGTCGGTCTCGTTTCTCCTGAAGAGGGGCGCATTGAGCTCGATGGTGAGGATATCACCACCTTCCCCATTTACCAGCGAGCCCGTATGGGCTTAAGCTACTTGCCGCAAGAGCCTAGCGTTTTTCGCAAGCTCACCGTGCGCGAAAACATCACGGTGGCCTTAGATGCCCAAGGGGTCACTGGTAGCCAGCGGCAGGAGACCTTGGAACGACTGATCAATGAGTTTAGTCTTAACCATATCACAGATAGCTATGGTTATGCTCTATCGGGCGGTGAACGTCGGCGGGTTGAGATTGCGCGCAGTTTAGTGGGGAAACCAAAGTTCTTGCTACTCGACGAGCCTTTCGCCGGGATTGATCCCATTGCTGTTTATGATATCCAGCAGATCATCAAAAAATTACGGGACCAAGGTATCGGAATTCTTATTACGGACCACAATGTGAGAGAAACACTCGGAATTTGTGATTTTAGTTATATAATGAAAGACGGAGCGGTACAGGTAAAAGGCACGCCCGAATCCATCACTCAGTCGGATTTGGCTCGTAAATTTTACCTTGGTGAAAACTTCAGGCTCTAAGAGGAAAGGGGTTCAATGGCCGTTGGAATGAAGCAGACTTTATCCCTAAAACAGGCGCTGAGGATGACTCCTCAGTTACAGCAAGCGATCAAGCTGCTGCAACTTTCTCGCTTGGAGCTAGAGACGGCCATTCGCAAAGAACTCGTAGAAAATCCTGTCCTTGAAGAAGGCATGGAAATCAATAATGAAGACATTCCACCAGAAAGAGAGCACTCCGAGCAGGATCAAGACCCCCGCAAGCAAGATGAGTTTGAGTGGGACAGCTACTTTGAAAATCAGCAAAAGAGTCGGGAGACCAATTTCGCAGGCAACAATGACGAGATCATGAATTATGAAAATGTCATCGCCAGCAAAGAAACTCTTCATGACCATCTTTATTGGCAGGCAAGCCTCTATGGTTTTAACGACGAAGAGATGATGCAAGCCCATTTGCTTATCGATTACATTAACGACGATGGTTATTTAAAAACCCCATTAGAGTCCATTTCTGAGGATGAAGGCATTCCTGTTGATGAGCTTGAAGGCACTTTAAAACTCATTCACGAGTTTGACCCTCCTGGGGTTGGGGCAAGAGACCTTAAAGAATGTTTGCTGATTCAGGCGAAACATCTGCAAGAGGATACCCATGATTTTGTGACTCTAATTAACAATCATATGCACGACCTTGAAAAAAGGAATTACCCAGGAATTGCCAAAGAGATGGGAATCTCCGTAGAAGAAGTGGTTGATATGTGCAAAATTATCAACACCATGGAGCCCAAGCCTGGCCGTATTTTTGTGAGTAATGACACTCACTACGTCACCCCTGATGTTTACGTTTATAAAGTGGGGGAAGAGTACGTGGTGTCTTTGAACGAAGATGGTTTACCGAAGCTGCGCATTTCCAACTTTTACCGCAATATGTTGCAAGCCGAAGAAAAAAAGGAAGGCAAAAAGGCAGGTGAGGCCCAGGATTATATCCAGGATAAGCTTCGCTCAGCCGTTTGGTTGATTAAGTCCATCCATCAGCGTCAACGAACTATTTATAAAGTGGCTGAAAGTATCGTAAAGCACCAAAGGGAATTTTTTGATAAAGGCCCGGCTTTTATTAAGCCTATGATTTTACGGGACATTGCCAACGACATTGAAATGCACGAATCCACGGTGAGTCGAGTCACCACCGCCAAGTATATGCACACCCCCCAGGGTATTTTTGAGCTGAAGTACTTTTTTAACTCAGGGATCAGCAAAACGGGTGGGGGCTCACTGGCTAGTGAATCCGTTAAGTTGAAGATCAAGGACCTTGTGGATAATGAAGATCCCAAACGCCCACTTTCTGATCAAAAGATCGTAGAACTTCTTAAAAAAGACGGTATTGAGATTGCCCGCCGGACCGTCGCTAAATATCGGGATGTCTTGAAAATTCTTCCCTCCAGTAAGCGCAAAAAATATTTCTAAAACCCAAGGGGGCGTGGTAGATACACCCCTATGGAATCCTTCGAAATCAATTTTTTAGGCCATCATTTGAATGTTCAGTGCAGCTCTAAGGGGGCCTTTGCCATCTCCATGGAAAAGGGAAAGGCCGATCCAAAAAAGGGACCCTCGTCGGCAAAAGGCAAAGAGGTCTTCACTCAAATTGATAAGTACCTGCATGGTGCTCTTGATAAACTCGATTTTGATATTGATTGGTCGGCAGTACAGGCCACTCCTTTTCAAAAAAAACTATGGAAGAAAATGGAGAAGATTGGCTTTGGCAAAACAAAAACCTACGGTCAATTGGCGGAGTCCTTAGGTAAGCCTGGGGCGGCTCGCGCTGTGGGCTCGGGATGCAATCGCAATCCTCTTCTTTTACGGATTCCTTGTCATCGCGTGGTTGCACAAAACGACCTTGGTGGTTTTGCTCTAGGCACCGACATGAAAATGCGCCTCCTTGAATTAGAAGGTTTGAGCTTCGAAAAATAGTTTTTGTAAACGTCTCAATATGAGACGCTGCTTTAGGACGTAAAAGGGCAGCGGTGCCTTTTTACGCCTGTCAAATTTCCTCAAATAAAAAAGGCAGCCATTACGACTGGTCTCAGCCTTGCTCTACAAGGCTCATATAGGAAGTTTTAATTTTTGGGGGAAAAATGATTTTTCGTTCTTTTAAGATAGCATTTTTAATAGCGACAGCTGTCGTTCTCACTCACTGTGCCGACAATAAGTCGTCAAACAATGCTAGTGCCACCCCGCCGGCAGGCAACAATGGCTCTGGCAACCCTAGTGAGGTGCCGAGTGATAATGAAACTCCTTCCGATCGCAGTGATTGTCTGACTAACCTCGCCTGCCAAATGCAGGATAAGATCAACGCTTACAGGAAAAGTCAGGGCAAAAGCGAACTCAGCTACGATGCTTTTTGCGCCAATTCTTCTTTTAAGCACGCCAAAGACATGTTTGATAATAGTTATTTCTATCACATTAATTTTGCTAACGAAGGTCCTTACGAGCGCTACATGAAACTAGCGAGCAAGAGTCCCCAGGCCATTGATGAAAACTTGGCCCGTTTTTCAGGGAATGTAGAGGAAATCTTCCAAGCCTGGTTGGCATCCACTTCTCACCGCGACACCATTTTAGATGATAACTTCACCCACCATGGCGTTGGAGTTTATGTGCCGACTGAGCCGGTCGACCCCAATGATGCCTCCAAAGGCACCCGCACTTTGCCTGAAAAGGCTCACTGGGTGCACTGCTTCGTGAAGCTCTAAGAGAGCCGACACCCTGCCACAGGGCTCTGGAAGCTATTGACAGCGGGGCCCAATCCGATCATTGTCTATCCCTTATTATAGAAGGGGATATTTAATGAAAAATTATCTTTTTACCAGTGAATCTGTATCTGAAGGCCATCCAGACAAAATGGCAGACCAAATTAGTGATGGAGTCCTTGACGCCATTCTTTCCCAGGACCCAACGGGGCGAGTCGCTGCCGAAACTATGATTACGACGGGTATGGCTATCGTTTCCGGGGAGATCTCAACTAAGTGCTACGTTGAAATCCCAGAAATTGTTCGCAAAACCGTAAAAGAAATCGGCTATGATCACAGTGAAAAGGGATTTGATTATAACACTTGTGCTGTCCTTGTTTCTATTGACCAACAAAGCCCTGATATTGCTATGGGTGTGGATGAAGGTGCTAACAAAGAGCAAGGGGCCGGTGACCAGGGAATCATGTTTGGCTATGCCATCAACGAAACTCCTGAGCTCATGCCGTTGACCATTTCTCTTTCTCATAAGCTTGTGCAAAACTTAGCTAGCAAAAGAAAGACAGGGGCGGTGGATTTCCTTCGACCTGATAGCAAGAGCCAGGTGACTTTTGAATACGTGGACGGCAAACCCACTCGTGTGGATTCAGTAGTGATTTCAACTCAGCACAGTCCCGACGTGACTCAAAACCAAATCAAAGAATTTATCATCGAAGATGTGATTAAAAAGACCATTGATGAAAAGTGGATGGACGCAAAGACCAAGTTCATTATTAATCCTACCGGTAAGTTTGTGATCGGTGGTCCTCAAGGGGACTGCGGTTTAACGGGTCGTAAGATTATTGTCGATACCTATGGTGGCCATGGAGCCCATGGTGGCGGTGCTTTCTCAGGAAAGGACCCATCAAAAGTGGATCGCTCAGCTGCCTATGCAGGTCGTCATATCGCTAAGAATATTGTCGCAGCGGGTCTCGCCGATCGTTGTTTGGTGCAGTTGGCCTACGCTATCGGCGTTGCTGAACCTGTAAGCATCATGGTGGATGGCTATGGCACTGGTAAGGTGAGCGGTGAAGATCTCGCTAAAGCGGTTAGAGAATTATGGGGACTTAAGCCATCACAAATTGTTAAAGATCTTGATCTGCTCAAGCCTCGCTATCGTCCCACAGCTGCCTATGGGCACTTTGGCCGCGAAGAGGACAGCTTCACATGGGAAAAGCTCGACAAAGTTGACGCCCTCAAAAATTATTTTTCTCTCTAGAACTTTACAGAGGGAATTTCATCGGACCGGAGCATGGACAGAAATGAGCCATGCTCGCGGAATCCATTGAAAATACTGGTTTTCAAAGGGGACAACTCGCGGTAAGTTGTCCCACTCTATGGATCCAAAGAATATTCGCAATTTCTCAATCATTGCCCATATTGATCATGGCAAATCCACTCTGGCCGACGGATTGATTCGCCGAACAGGAGCCCTTTCCGATCGCGAAATGAAAGCCCAAGTTTTGGACTCCATGGATATCGAGCGTGAGCGCGGGATCACTATTAAAGCGCAGACCGTGCGCCTACATTACCAGGCGAAAAACGGTCAAGTTTATCAAATGAATTTAATTGATACCCCCGGGCACGTGGATTTCTCTTACGAAGTTTCTCGGTCGCTGGCCGCCTGTGAAGGAGCCTTGCTGGTTGTCGATGCCGCCCAAGGTGTGGAAGCGCAAACTCTAGCAAACGTTTACTTAGCTCTTGAAAATGATTTAGAGATCATTCCTGTCCTCAATAAAATTGATCTTCCTGCAGCGGATCCCGATGCCGTTATCCAACAGATCGAAGACGGAATTGGGATTGATTGCAGCGATGTTGTTTTAGCGAGTGCCAAAGAGCAAATTGGGATTGAGGAAATTCTCGAGCAGGTGGTGGAAAAAATCCCTCCCCCCCAAGCGGAGGTAGCCAAGGAGCTGCGGGCTCTCGTCTTTGATTCTTGGTTCGATAGTTACCAAGGTGTCGTTGTCCTTTGCCGAGTGGTGGACGGTCACGTTAAAAAAGGTGATAAGATCAAGCTAATGTCTACTGATGCTGACTACGAAGTTTTAAAACTTGGCTACTTTACTCCGAGTCCGGTGGCCGTCAATGAGCTTTCCGCGGGGGAAGTTGGTTTCATCATTTGTGGGATCAAGAGCATTCGCGATGTTCGCGTGGGCGACACGGTGACTTTAGCAAAAAAAGGAGCCACCGTTCCTTTGGCCGGCTTTCAAAAAATCAATCCTATGGTCTTTGCTGGGATTTTCCCAGTGGACTCTCAGGACTTCAAAGAGCTTGAAGTGGCTCTTGAAAAACTGGCTCTCAATGACTCCAGTCTCAGTTACGAGGTGGAATCCTCTGCCGCCTTGGGTTTTGGGTTTCGCTGTGGTTTTTTAGGCCTTCTGCATATGGAGATTGTGCAAGAACGACTGGAGCGAGAGTTTGAGCTTAATCTCATTACGACGGCACCCACTGTGGTTTATAAGGTTCATTTGAATAAGGGTGATACTCTATCATTAGAAAATCCTTCGAACCTTCCCGATCCGACTTTGATTAATTACATTGAAGAGCCTTTAGTGAAAGTCACCTTACACACCCCGTCTGAATACATCGGAAGTATCATTAAACTCTGTGAGGCGAAACGGGGCGTGCAAATAGCTATGGATTATATTTCTGACAAAAAAGTAGTGATCCAGTACAGTCTTCCTATGAGCGAAATGGTGATCGATTTTTACGATAAGTTAAAAACCATCTCTCGCGGCTACGCCTCAATGGAGTATGAATTGTCGGGTTACCAACAGGCCGACCTGGTACGCTTGGATATTTTGATCAATGGGGATGCTGTAGATGCTCTCTCTTTGATTACCCATAAATCCCAAGCCCAGGGCAAGGGGCGAGCCCTTTGTAAAAAAATGAAAGAACTGATCCCTCGTCAGCAATTTCAGGTGGCTATTCAGGCGGCCATGGGCTCCAAAATTGTGGCGAGAGAGACACTCAGTGCTCTCCGAAAAGATGTGACGGCCAAATGTTATGGCGGTGACATCACACGCAAGAGGAAATTGTTAGAAAAGCAAAAAGAAGGTAAAAAGAGAATGAAGCAAATTGGAACTGTGGATGTGCCCCAAGAGGCCTTTTTGGCCATTCTTAAGGTGGAGGATTAGATATGTGGAATCGAAGATTTTGGACCCATGGCGCCGGCTCCTATGCACTGGCCATTTTAATAGCGCTCACCATTCGTTGGGCCTTCATGGAAGCTTATGTGATCCCCTCGGGAAGCATGCTGCCCTCGTTGCTGATTCGTGACCATATTTTTGTGAATAAACTGGTTTATGGGATTCGTTTCCCCTTCAGTGAAAAATGGCTTGCCGAATTTGGAAAGCCAAAACGAGGTGAAGTGATTGTTTTCAAGGTGCCTACGGAAAAAAGCACATTTTACATTAAGCGAGTTGTTGGCATACCTGGTGACAAGATCCTCTATGAAGACGGGAAGCTCTTTATTAATGATGAGCCTATGCCTTTGCGTGATCCAGGTCCTAAGGATAATTATAATTATAGTTTTCTCCGGGACAGTGATTTTCAAAAAGGGGGAATGTTTCTTACTATCGAAGACTTCGAGCATAAGATCGAGGATCTTTTTGGCGTCGAGCATGATGTCCTCTTGCAGAAAGGCGAGTATCTTGGCGTGACCCAGGGCCCTTGGGTGGTCCCTGAAAATCAACTTTTCGTGATGGGCGATAACCGCAACCGATCCAAAGACTCTCGCTATGAGCTAAGTTATGTTCCTGAGGATTATGTTCTCGGCCGAGCTATGTTTGTTTGGCTTTCTTGCGAGGAAACTCTTCCTGTGGTTTCATTCTTATGCAACCCATTGACTATCCGTTGGAAACGCTTTTTTCACCAAGTGAAGTGATATGAGGTGGGGTCGACGGCATCGAGAGGATAAAAGAGGGCGTTGGTCTGACGTCTTCGCATCTCTAGCTTGCATTGTTATTGCCTATATGTTTTTGCGCTGGATTAGCTTTGAACCCTTTGTCATTCCTTCAGGCAGTATGCGGCCCAATCTCTTGGTACAAGATTATGTTTTTGTAAAAAAGTTTGCCTATGGGCTTCGCCTTCCATTTACCAAAAAATGGTTGTTTGGGCCCTCTGGAATTCAACGAGGGGATGTCGTCGTCTTCAAAGGCAAGGGGGATGACTTTCACTTTTTAGTCAAAAGAGTGATTGGCCTTCCCGGAGACTCTGTGGTTGTCCATGATGATGGCAAGTTGCAGGTCAATGGCGAAGACTACAGTTATGTTGGACCCGAAGCTTCCCAAGATGAGGGTGACATGAGCCAGTTTGTCGAGTCTCATGATAATCTGAGCTATACTGTTCAATATGAGAAGGATGTCTACGGAATGGATTATTCCATCCAAGTGCCTGAGGGTGAGATTTTTTTAATGGGTGATAACCGTAACCGTTCCATGGATTCTCGATATTGGGGCACTCTTCCCGAAGAGCGAGTTCTTGGCAAGGCTTGGTTGATTTGGATGAGCTGTGAAGATAGTGAAAAGTTGTCTTCGATGTTTTGTCCGCCAGAGGCTATTCGCTGGCCCCGACTGTTTCAATGGATTCGATGATGAAGAAGTATCCCCTGCAAGTCATTTTTCGTGAATATTTTGAAGGGATACTTGCCGCTGTCTTTTTAGCATTATTTTTACGGCTGTTTGTCGTGAGCATTCTTTATATGCCGACGGGAAGCATGCAGCCAAATCTATACAAGGGAGATTTCATCATTGGCTGGAAGCTAGCCTATGGTTTTCCTTTGCCGCTCATGGGGGGCGATCGTTTGAACAGCAAACTGCCCAGTCGTGGTCAGTTGGTTTCTTTTCGCTTTCCTGGTGATATTGAGCAAATGGTCGTTCGCCGTGTGATTGGTCTTCCTGGTGATCGGATCAGTGTCGAAGAGGGGCGCCTCATCGTGAATGGTCGGCCTCTGGAGTACATAGAGAGCGAAGATGGCGAGACCTTGGAGAGATGGCCAGAGGAAAACCTGAGTTATGCGATCACAGGAACCTGGAAAGGAAAGATGGAAGCTGTCGATGTGCCTGATGACGCTTTTTTTGTGCTTTCCGACCAGAGGTCTCACCTTGATGACTCCCGGACTTGGGGAGTGGTTCCTTTGCGCAATCTCGATAGCTTAGTGAAAGTGATTTGGCTATCTGTCGACAACAGTCAGAGAGAATTAACCCTGCGCTGGCCTCGCATGTTCCATTGGTTGTAAGGATCCATTTCTGCCCTGTGTGCAAGCAGACAATTCCTGGAAAAGCCCCGTCCGAGCCATTTTCTCAAGGAAAATCTCCCCTATTTTAGGCCTTTTGTTGACAAGCTGCAGCCCCCATGGGAGTGTTTTTTTTTAATGACCTCCTTTAAAAATCGATCTTTGCTGAATGTTGAAAGCCTTTCGACAGAGGGAATTGAGCGGCTTTTTTCCAGAGCCAAATCCATTAAAAATCAAATTAATGCTGGCCAGCTTCCACAACCGACCTTGGCAGGAAAACAGATTGTCTTGTTTTTCACCGAAGCGAGCACCCGCACCAAATTATCTTTTCAGATGGCAGCCCAGCGTTTGGGGGCCCAGTGTTTAATCGTGGACGATCAGCAGCGCTCCAGCCTTTCGAAGGGTGAAAGTCTCAGTGATACTTTTTGGACTCTCCATAGCTTACGCCCAGACTTGATTATCGTTCGCTGTGGAGGCGAGGCTCCTTTAGAGGATTGGATTGAAAAGAGCAGAATCCCAGTGATCAACGCTGGTTTTGGCAGTATCGCTCACCCAACCCAAGCCCTGCTAGATGCCTTTACCATTGAGGACATTTTTGGCAGTTTGCAGGACAGACGTATTTTGATCGTCGGCGATGTGGACCATTCGCGCGTGGCCCACTCCCATTTTCGATTGCTAAAAAGATTGGGAGCTAAAATAACGGTGTGCGGTCCCAAAATGATGACCACCCTTATACCCCAAGGCATCGATGTAGAGAGCGATCTCGACAAAGCCATGAAAAATTGTGATGTTTTCATGGGGTTGCGAGTGCAGTTTGAGCGTCACCGCAACCAAAGCTTTAGCAAAGAATCTTATATAAAAAATTACTCCTTAGATGAAAAACGTCTACAGAATCTTCCCAAAGAGGCACTGATCATGCATCCGGGACCGGTGAACTGGGGCGTGGAGTTTCAGGAAGGTGTTGAAAATCACGCCCAATTTAAAATGTGGGATCAAAAACAAAACGGTGTCTTTGTGCGCGCCGCACTTATGGAGATTTTATTAGGGAGTCACTAGTGAGCCAGGGATTTTTAGTCTTAGAAAGTGGAGAGGTTTTTCAGGGAAGTTGGCTGGGCGGAAAACCTCGAGCCGGCGAAGTGGTGTTCAATACCTCTCATAACGGGTACGAGGAAATTGCCACTGATCCCTCTTACTTTGGGCAAATCATGGTCATGTGTGCAAGCCAACAAGGGAACTACGGTGTGGATCGCTCCTTTTGGGAATCCCGGCAGCTTTGGATTGAAGGTTTTATTTGTTTGCAAATGCAAAACAGCCAAGGAAACTCTGAATGGTTGGATCGGCTCAAAGAATTTGGCATACCTGTCATGGACGAAGTCGATACCCGACGCTTGGTCCTGCATTTGCGCGAAGCCGGTACTCAAGTGGGGGCCATGGTGGAGGCCGCATCTATCGATGAAGCGAAAGAAAAGGCAGCCCCTTTAATCAATGCCCATAAAGAGATGGACAAGGATTGGGTTTACCAGGTTAGTCGTCAAGAAAAAGAGATCATCAGTGGCGCTAAAAGTTCAGGCCCTCGAATGGCTATTCTTGATTTTGGTTGCAAAGAAAATATCATTAGAGAGCTCATCAAACGCTGTCCACAAGTGACGGTGTATCCTTGTCGAACTCCAGCGAGTGAAATTTTGGCTGATAAACCTGATGGTATTTTGTTGTCCAATGGCCCCGGAGATCCCGCTTTTGTGCAAGATGTAGTCCCACAGGTCAAAGAGCTCCTTGGAAAGATACCAATATTTGGGATTTGCATGGGCCATCAAATTTTAGCACAAGCCCTTGGCGGCAAAACTTTTCGTCTTAAATTTGGTCACCGCGGAGCCAATCATCCGGTAAAAACTGTTTCCAGTGGATTTATTTGTATGACGAGTCAGAACCATGGTTACGCCATTGCTCAGGAATCATTGCCAGATAATGTGACTGTGACCCACATTAATCTTAATGACAACACGGTTTCAGGCCTTCAGTGTAAAGATCTTAATTGTTTTAGTGTACAGTTCCATCCGGAGAGCCACCCGGGTCCTCGCGACGCGGAAGTTCTTTTTGATGAATTTATTGAGTGGATAGAGGGATGAAGTATTGGGATGCCATTGAAAAGCTCACTGTATACTTTTCAGGCGAGAAGTATCAGGATGAAGTGATCACTGCTAAGCGAGAGTTTTTTGGTGACGTGGGTATTGATGACAAAGAGAGTGATCGTTACGAACAATGGATGAATTTATTTTTTGATTGGTATCTATTCTCTAGGCCACTGAGCGGTTCTGACTTGCCGCCAGCACAATTTGCCATGGAGATCGATACCTTTCAGCAACTCCACCCTGAAGAAAAAAAGATTTTTCAGCAGCTTGCAAAAAGTGAATACTCCTTGCTTCAGTTCATTAAAGCTAAAAAAGAATGGGTGATATTTAAAGACCTATTTCGTCGCAGGAAAGTCAAAGTTCATTTTGAGGAGTTTGTCGTCACCATGGAAAAAGGCAATATCTGTGATGCTCGACTCATTCCTGATGAGGATCATTTTCGTTTTACGCGAGGCTTTT
>JAGQZY010000130.1 GCA_020435205.1 Bdellovibrionales bacterium
CACGTCCCAAGCGAAAACCCATCTCATCGTAGGCAATGGCTGGAATGATAAAGCCCTGAATTTGTGGGAAGGGAACGGATTGCTCTTCACCTGAAGGCTCGTCCAATCCCCAACTGCTGCGAATCATTTGCTCACGGGACTTCACTGGATAAAAGCGAATTTCAGTGTGCGACTCTACTTTTGGAAAAATCCATTGAATATTGGGGCACCTCTCGAGAAGGGGCAAGAGATTAGGCTCATCAGCTAAAGGGCTATATAAAGCCCAATACCCCTGTTGTTCACTTAAATATTGGCAAAGCTTTTTGCTAATGGCCTCTGATTGGCGGCCAATTTGCTGAGCCGAAAGCTCAGCCAGACGCTTTTTAAATTTCACTCGCAATCCACTTTTATCCACAACAATTCCTTGCAAGCCTTAGCCTGCATCAAAAGTCTCAATTCAATAAAGACTTAGAGTCTTTGTTAAGGAACTTGCTGTAATTGCGAGATATGCTCAAGAGTTCGTGATTCTAGATTATCTAACTCGGCTCGAGTTTGTTCTTTTAAAAGATAGAGTTCTTCCGCTAGCCGCAAACAGGCCAAGAGGGCCGTGTTTTGAAGAGAGGTTTTTGCTAACGTTTCATCCATATGGCTTTCAACCATCTTAACAATTTCATTCACAGTTTCTTGATCGTGACTCGCTTTTAAGCGAAGGGGGATCCCAGCAATTTCGACTTCATAGGTTTTTATGTCCTGCTGCATGTCGGCCCCTTCATATTTGGACAAGTTCCTTAATTATTAGTAATCATTATCACTTAGGAGGTCAACCTCCAAGGACAATAACTCCCTATTGAGCTAGGCTGCCTTTTTATTAAACAGGGCTAAGCTCAATATCTCCTTGATCAGTTTATCATAGGACTGGCCTTTATGCCTAGCGGCATTGGCCATGCACTCTCCCTTGGCCAGCTCAGCGTTGGGGTTGGCTTCAATGAAATAGATTTTCCCCTGGGAAGTGAGGCGGATATCCATGCGAGCATAGCCGCTGAACTTAAGGGCTATGTAGGCAGTTTTGCATAATTTTGAGATTCTTTTCATGGTGAATTCATCCAATTTTGCAGCCCCTCGGGTGATCCCATGCTTTTCACAATAGCTCTTACTAAATTTAACATTCCACGTGGCAATAGCTTTACCCTGCTCACCAAGATCGCCAAAGAAGAGCTCCCACGGCGGAAGCACCTTAAGACGATTATGGCCAAGGACGCTGACGTAAAGCTCTCTACCATCTACGTACTCCTCGATGATAGCATCCGTCTGAATGTTTTCATGGATGAACTGCACTCGCTCCTGTAGCTTTTCGAGGCTAGTGACTACCGAGCTTTGACTGATCCCCATCGAGGCCTCTTCCACTAATGATTTCACAATCACCGGAAACCGAAGGTTGTTCAATGAGGCTTTCTGTCCTTTTCGAACCACGCAAAATTGTGGCGTGGCGATGTCATGATAGTTGAGGATTTTTTTAGCCAGCGCTTTATCCCTACCAATGGAAAGTCCTTGCGGATTGCAACCGGTATAGGGAATGCCCATGAGCTCAAGAAAACTCACAATATGGGATTCAAAACTAGGAAGCCCTTGAAACTCCTCGAGGAGATTAAAAACAATATCCGGCTTATGGCTTTCTATATGCCACTTGATAGGATCGAGCTCTCCGTAAACGCCGAGCACGCGCACTTCATGCCCTAATTTTTTAAGAGCGCGAATGACGTAAAATTCCGTTTTCCAAATGGCCCAGTCGGCTTGCTTCACGGTGGCCCCTTTGGGAGGCACACAACTTTCGTGAACCAGCACCAGGACTTTTAATCGATTCATAAGTAGTACTTTATTTGTTGGTTCTCTAAGAGATATCGGAAATTGCGCTCGATAAGTAGAGGAGTTTTGTGCTCAAGCTGCTCTTTCGTCCCGTGAATATTTAAGCTTTTTGCTCTCTCGATGGTGCGATCTACGGCAAACTCGACCATATACTGGTAAGCTCCCATGCGCTCAGCTAGCTGGCGACAGAGTTCCCGTCTTTCCTTTTTTAAATAATCACCCACCGAAATGGGATTGGGCTTACCTGCGATGGGCGAAAAAAATCGCAAAATTTCCTGCTCCAACCGGTCTTGCGAAGCCGAACGCTGACGATGGCGCTCTTTGTAGTGGGCGCGCAGAGTTTGATTGAGCTTTTCCACAGGATCAATGCGAAATTGATTTTTTAAAAAACCCGATCGCCCCTTAAGAGATGCCATCAACTCGTCCATAAACAAAAGTTTTTCATAAGCTTTCGTGCCTTGGTAGCGATCGCGCCAACGGCAGTCGGGATCAAGCCACAAAGCAAAAGTTTCAGCAAAGTCCTCGTCAGGGTGACTTTGGGAGTAGTGATCACCTAGATAATCCACAAAGGCACGAGAGTAAGGCTTAGGGAAGTAGGACTCTGGATAATCCAGCGTCGAGGGCCCAAAAAGACTTTGTCGTTCTTGATTTCGACGAAGGCGAAAGGCATTGTCGATACAATGCCCCAGCTCATGACGGAGCAAGCGCATGCGATCGGATTCACTCTCCCCTTCGACCCAACCCATTTCGTTGCGCTCGATATTCATGAGATCGGGGTGAAAGAGATAAAAGGGCATGGCAATCCCGGGAACCCCGTCAGGGCAAAACCACTCGTCGGAGACCCACAGGTGAAAAGAAAAGCTCAAGCCCTTAGCGCGCAGCTCCTGCCGCAAACGACGGGTATAGCCATGAAGACGACTCTCCACAGACTGCAACGGCAGCTTTTTCAATGGCATTAAGTAATACGATCCCATTTGGTTTATCCCTTAGAAGTCTCAATAGAACGGCCGATCCTTAGAGGCAAGTTGCATTGTAAATTCAATAGAGTTGGCTAGTTTATAGCACTTAGCTCCACTGTCGTTTTTTTGGACACCAACTTTTAAACAGGCTTGTCATTTCTTCAAGGTCACTAGGGAAAACAAAGCAAAATCCATATAATGTCTGCGAGGATTTTTATAAGGAGAATTTGTGGTTAGAAGGGCTCTACTATTTATCGCCTCGGCTTCACTTGTCGCCTGTGGTGCACCCAAATCTTCAGTCAAAGGTTCTGTCACGAGCGATGAGCTAGAAAAAGAGCTTCAAAATACCGAAAGACCCCACTTTCTTGATTGGAACGAAAACAAGGACAGTGTTGCCTCCTACTTTCGCTTCAACTGTGAAGACTGTCCAACCTCTTTTGGACAATTGATCTCGATCACCCCCGTCGACAAAAACAAAGTTCGCAACGGCAACTGCCAAGGTGGTTTGAT
>JAGQZY010000131.1 GCA_020435205.1 Bdellovibrionales bacterium
GAATGATCGATTTAAAAACAAGTTGGTGTTTTCTTCTTTGCAATTGAGTCTATCTCAAAAAGGACTTGTGACTATTAAGTAACTCTTGTTTTCATACCATCGCAAACACGCAAAGACTCAGTTTTCTGAGTCTTTGTTATTTTTGGCACTACTAAGCTCACGTTTAATCAGCTTTTTAACGTAAGGTGATCCCCACCTCTTATTGTTCCTAGTTTTCAATCCAGATCGATTCAATCTTGTCGCAATCTCTGGATACCCATAACCACGTTTGTAAAAGTCCATGATCATATCCAGATGAAGTCTTTCAACAGGATCTTCAAAAAGCACTCCTGCCACAGTTCTAAATCCATAAGGCGGATTACTATATGAGGGGCGTTTCTTTTTGCGCTTTATTTTCGGAGCAGGCGCAGAGTTTTCTTTTAAATGTTTTTTTATTTTGAGTCTAATTGTGGACTCTGGATAGCCCGTCAGTTGCGATATTTTGACAAATGAAAGTCCTTTTTCTTTGAGAGGAAGACACTCATCAATAATTCGCTCATCACGAAATAAAAAAAGTGGAATAATATCATGAGCTTCCGCGGGTTCGACTAGTGTTGTGTTTGGGGCACCAACTCCTCTATTGCCCCATCCACGGTGATAGGAATACTGAAAATCCTAATAGTTTTGACTTTCAACAACTGGGAGAAGCCGAGAGTCGATAATAGCTGCTTCGCGGTGGCCAATTCCCTTAAGGTATTCTTCATTTTTTGCAAAGTTGAGAAAATCAGTTAATGAGTTCTGGCGAATCAGCATCATAAAATCCCAGGTTTCATCAGTTGGTCCAATAAAAAATTCCCAAGACTCCCCCAAAAATAGGATTTTTCCACCGGATTGTTTTAAAAAGGGGAGGGTGTGAGAAATGTAGAGGTCAAAAGCTTCTCGGCCTGAAATCGGACTTTCAGGAGCAATAGAGGTGTGATTTGAGTAGTCAGCGATGTCGCGAAACCGCAATAGGTTAAGCATGACTACAGGTCCCCTTATTCCGCGGGTAAATAATTTTCGACCAGCCTCTTGAGTTGGGTGAATATAAGCTTTTCCTTCCATTACTCTACTGCCCTTTTATTTGTAATTTTTGATTTAATTCGCGCAAAGGCCTCAGTATCTTTTGGCACAAACCAATCGGTTCCTACCAGCTTAAGATCTGGATCATCGCGATCTATCCCAAGCGCTTCGATGTAGTCGATACCGCAAAGAAAAAACTGTTGCTCATGGGGTAAGAGGTAATCTGATTTTTTTCTCTGATACATTTTTGCTTCTTCGTAAGTGCTATACCAGTTATTCCAGTAAGGAAGACTGACGCCCGAAGGACGAAAGAGATCATATTGCCCAACAGTTTCCTTCATTTCTCGCCAAGAAGTATAACCCGCTGACTTAGCAATAATATTGTAAGCTTCTTTGAGTTGAATGGGCTTGCCATGCTTTTGTTTAGACTTCTGCAACAATTTAGCTTTAATTTTAAGAGAATCGATTCGAGACATCTTAAACTCCTTTGATATATTTACCAAACTCCCGCAACTTGGTTATCAAGTGAGTTTTTTCTATAAAAATGGAGTGAGGTTCTCTTTAGCGGGTGAGGCGTCTCCAATCAGCCTATACGCATAGCCTAAAGGAAAAAAACTTTAAAATAAAGTCTAATAATAAAATGTGGGAACCAGGGGAGAGTCTAAAATGCAAGGGAACCAGTGTGGGAACTTTCGCGCTGATCAGGCTCCAAAAATTAAGTCTAATAAAATTAGTAACTTGCTAGGTCGCGTATTCCAGAATGGCAGTTTGAAAGTCGTCCATCAGTGGGCACCACTCGTTTCAAAACGAAACACATGCCCAGTTATCATCTTTTTGAGGTGACAAAAAACGGAACCCCTGAAGTCAATTTTATCATACGGCTATTCAACGGACCCTTTTCTTGGCACAACCTTTGAACATAAAGAAGGGAACCAAGGAGTCTCAATGAAAGCCAAATGGATCCTTATTGCCCTACTCATCCCCTTTATCGCCAGTGCGGAAACAACTACCCAGACTGGAGGCGACGACTCTGACGTCCACGGCTATGAAAGCACATCGAGACAAATGCTACAAACCTGCATAGACTCCACGGGTCCCTTGCACAGTCATGATGCCAACCCTCTTTTGATGGTCGCCCGTGAGATGGTTCTGCTTGGAAAGCAAAGGACCTTTGAGCAGCTCTTTCAGGACTATCAATCGATCAATAAAAGAGTGCGCAATGAATCCCTTAAAACAGGAAAGACTAATTTCTTTTTTGATCAAGCTACGGAATATGAACTCAAAGCCGCCCAAGCTTTTTACAGCTTACGAGGACTCATTCGCAATGCCGCACTTAACAAAACTTTGCAGAACAAAACTGTTGGCCTCATGAATGAAAGCCAAAAGGCCGCGAAAGCCTTTTACTATGAATTTACCAATCAGTTTAAATCTTATGAGACCGTGATTCGTCCCCAATATGACGAATATGAGTCCATGCGTAAAAAAAGAAACCGAATCTTTTGCGAACGCTACAAAAGTATTTTTGACCAAGCGGCTGAGGCTACGGTTGCTGGAGATGATAATTATTTTAATCATCAGCAAAAAATGATTTTAGGCATGAACAAAATTTGTGGATTGACTACAAATTTAAAAGGCCACCCTATGTGCCCTGAGTAAGCAAAGCCAAGCGTCGTTTTTTACGCTCCATCAAAAGCATGATCACCCCACCCGTGATACCAAAACTGCACATAATGACGTACCAGTAAAGGTAACCGTGGGTCTGTTGGGTGGCCTTGAGAACTTGCCCAGTCACAATAAATGAAATTGCCCCCCCATAATATTGAAAGGAATCAATGACTCCAGCTGCAAAACCCGCCATCTTTTTTCCACCGATGTCCATGGGCGCCGCCGCTCCCACTAAGGAATGGGTCGAGTTCACAGTGACTGAAATAAAAATTAAAATCAAACAACCAACAATGATGCCCGAGTGACTGGGCCCCACCCAACCCATATACAAAATGACCGCAGAGCAAGCGATGACGAAAGCCTCAAAAAAATAAAGGGCTGCCGCCACCGGTCCTCTTTCGCCGTGGAAAAATTTATCTGAGACCACTCCAGATCCTAAAGAGCCTAAAAAAGCTACGAGTGGCATGACCATAAGAGTGTAAGCCGCAATGTCTGGAATATTATTTTTCATATCAAAACCCAATTGATCTTGAAAATAGAGAATCGATATCTGATCCAAACTATGACGGACCCCACCAG
>JAGQZY010000132.1 GCA_020435205.1 Bdellovibrionales bacterium
ACTTTCATAGGATGCCGCCCGCCGCGTGCCTTGATAGCGGCCTACACGAAAGTCTTCCAGTTTCAATTGAAAACCCAACTCGAGGAGACGATTAGCAAAGACAAAGACATGATAAGCTTGATCAGAAAAAAGTCGTAAGGAGCTATTGAGGCTTCCCCAGTGTGACTCCCCATTATAACGAAAACGAATCGCAGGCACAGTCCCATCGGAAGATCTTTTTTGCGGAAGAAACTCCCAAGTTTGCGTCGCCTTTGGAAGGTATTTAAGGATCCTAAAGGTAAGATCCATCCAACCTGTGGAGATCGCCTGCCCCGCTTGCACGTCACCTTTCTTTACGAGTCCACCCTGACTCTGCGAATAGACTTTGTACTGCAAAATTGGCGAGTCGCCTTCGTACTCAAGTAGTAAAACATTGCCACCTGAATAATTAAAAAAGCCCTTTTTACTTAGCACCAATTGCGCAGGCCCTAACTGTTGAATCTCTACAGGCCGGCCGCCCACCAAAAGCCAATCCGATTGCTTCACCCGAGAATTGGAAATCTGATAACGGAGACCCGGGCCATCGGCCTCTTTACTCGAAGTCTCCACTTTTGATTGGGGAAAGGAATAGGGAATGAACTGATCGATTTCAATTTTATCGGTTCCCAAATCGATAACAAAAGGCACTTTTTCACTGGGAGGATTTTTTAAAAAATGAACTTCCGATTCAAAAACCTTGCGAGCACCCCCGCTCATCAAACCGCTATAAACAATAATGTCTGTTGGCGAGACTGTGACTCGTCCATTTTTCTCGCCAATAGAGAAAGCCATAGAGCCATCAACACCAAAGTATCGAGTCAGAATTGCCCCCCAGATCATAATAATGATGCCAACATGGGCACTAATGAAACCAATATGGTGCTTCTTCCATGGATAGCGATCAACAATGACGGCAATTAAGTTGATCACAAGCAAAGCGAATATGCCATAGGAGTACCATGAGTGGTAAACCATTTCCCCAGCCCTTTTGGAGTCATTGTAAATGGACTCGACAATAGTGCCCCAGGCAGACATCACCCCCATAGCCACAATGATAAAAACTGCAATTTTAAGAGAGGCTAGCTTTTTTATGATTTTTTTAAATGCGCTTTGATTTTTTTTAGCCACCGATCCCTATCCATTTTTCTAAAGCTTGATAAATACTTGTTACAGCCGTGCTGATTTTTGCCTGGGTTTCTTCAAAACCAGGGTGAATTTGCGATTTATTTTTTTCATCCATATAAAGTTTACGATTGAGCTCCACTTGCAAGGTATGGAAATTTTCCGAGGGTCGTCCAAATTTTTTAGTAATCCCCCCACCCACATAGGGCCAATTGTAAGCGACCTCAAATCCAGCCCGTTGATAGGCCTCCATGACAATCTCTTTAAATTCAGGGCGACAGGAACTGCCATGAAAGTCGCTGACAACGATGTCGGCTCTTTGTTGGCCAGGATCGGGATGAAGGTTAGTCCCTAAGGACGGCATACTGTGAGCATCCAGATGAAACACCTGCCCTGCAGATTGAACTAGAGATTCTCCCAGTTCTTGAACGGAGTTATGAAAGGGCCAGTAGTACTCTTTTAACAAGGTCTGGTGCAGATCCATAGACATCGGCTTCCTCAGCAAAGGCTCTTCAAGGGTGGTGATCGACCAATGCAAACCCTTAGGATGGCGCCCACTGGGCTCAGCAGCTCCTTCCACCGAGTCGGCATCAAATTCGTTAGGGCTACGGTTCAAGTCGATGACATATCGGTGCCAAGGACTGACCACGCAAGGCAAATGCAGCTCGTCGATCACCGGCCGATAAAGCTTATCCACAAAGCGATCCACATCCCTCATTAGATGGGCCTCGGAGAGCGAGCTCAACCAGGTGACTTCTTTAGGTATGTTTTCTCCCGAATGGGGAATGGTGATGAAAAAGGGGACCCTAGATGAATTCGACACATAATTTCAATAATTTGGATAGGGAGCAAAGACAATATCTTTTGCGAAATTGACCCCCTGTTGCGCATGGGATAAATTGAAAACCTATTAAAAGCCAGATAGGGGCAAATATGAAAATCTACACCAAAAAGGGCGACAAGGGTCGCAGCCAATTGGTTGATGGTAGCCAAGTGAGCAAAGCCACTCTCCGGCTCATTAGCTACGGAAACTTAGATGAG
The DNA here is from genome assembly GCA_020435205.1 of Bdellovibrionales bacterium. Classification (GTDB taxonomy): domain Bacteria; phylum Bdellovibrionota; class Bdellovibrionia; order Bdellovibrionales; family JAGQZY01; genus JAGQZY01. The sequence continues at coordinate 2,182 of JAGQZY010000132.1, forward strand.
CTTAATAGTCACCTAGGACTACTGATAACTCATCTCGATAGCCATTCAGTTTTTGAACATGAGATGACAGAGTTGGTGCGGATTCAGGAATGGCTTTTCCAGTTAGGCAGTCAACTCGCCTGCGCTGACGAAGATATGGCCGCCAAACTACCTACAATTACCCAGGACGATATTGAGGCCCTTGAAAAACAAATCGACCGTTACGATAAAGAACTCCCGCAGCTGCGCAACTTTATTTTGCCGGGAGGAGACATAGCTGCGGTTCAGGCTCATATTTGCCGAACGGTTTGCCGCCGTACCGAAAGAAGCTGTGTAGCGCTCAATGACCAAGAAGGGCTTGAGTATCCTGCCATCCCTTTTTTGAATCGCCTATCTGACTATTTCTTCACTCTTTCACGATGGATTAACCATCGCTTAGGAATCGCCAATCACGAGTGGAAACCTCAATGAAACTGATCAAGGCGGGCCCGACTCAGGATCAAGTCCTTAAAGATTTTTTCAATAAACAAGTTATGAGTGGGCATATCGATTACCGTCTAGAACGACCCAATTCCTTTTTTAGTCAATACCAAGCCCTCACTCCAGACTATAGTACATATGTTTTACAAAACGATCAGCAGGAGATTGGAGCTATGGCTTCGGTCCTTTTTCGCAAAGGATACGTGAATCACCAAGAGCAAATGGTCGGCTATGTCACTGATCTTCGCGTGCAAGCGTCCCGCGGGGCCACTCTCAATTGGGAGCAAGCTTTTATGCCCGTTCTTGAAAAAGAAATGGAAGAAAGAAACTGCCGCTATTTGTTTTCAACTCTCGAACAATACGAGTCGCAAGCCTACAATACTCTTTTGAGAAGGCGTAAACGCCCAGGTGGGCTTCCCCGCTATCATTTGTTTCGACGCTTCTTTCAAGTGGCTATCTTAGGAAAACGTTTTTTTGCAGACGAGCCTCTTTCTACCATTGAAATTTCCCGAGCTAATCTTTCAGACATTGAAGCGATCGCTGAATACCTTCGCGAAAAATCGGTAGGCAAACCTTTGTATTTTGATCTACCACCAGAAGAGATTGAGCGACGATGTCATCAATGGCCTGAGTTTTCTAT
>JAGQZY010000133.1 GCA_020435205.1 Bdellovibrionales bacterium
AATATCACGGCCACACGCACTATTGCAGTGGATGTGAACAATGCGACAGCTTCTGCCACAGCGGATGCTGCTGACAGCATTCTAATTTATGACAACTCTGCGGGTGGAACTCGCAAACAAACTCGTGCTAACTTTTTAAGTGGTTATTTAGCAGCCTCTATCGGCACCGGTGCTGGTGATGTGATGGGTGCTGATGCTGTGCCTAACTGTACAGCTGGTCAAAAACTGCAAATGTCAGCAGGCCCTGTTTACACTTGGTCTTGTGCGACTGATCAAACGGGAGTGAGCGATCACGGTGCATTGACAGGTCTTGGAGACGATGATCACGCCCAATATGCTTTATTAGCGGGCCGTGCTGGAGGCCAAAGTCTTATTGGTGGTACGGCTTCCGGTGATGACATCACCATTGAGTCCACTTCCAACGCCACTAAGGGTGATGTCATCCTTCAGCCAAATGGTGGAAATGTAGGGATAGGGACGGCAAGTCCAGCGGCTGAATTCCATATTCATAATGGGATTTCGCTTGTGACAGATTCAACAGTAACGGGCGCTTTGGCAGCTATTAATTCCATTCCTGGTGCGAGATCGACTTTGTCTCTTGGAGACTACAGTAGCGGCGGTTCTCGATGGAGAATTTATAAAAATGAAACAGCAGAATCAGGGTCTAATGTGGGTTCTGATTTTCACATAAGAGCTTTCAATGATGCTGGCACTTTTTTAAGAGATGCTCTGTTTATTAAGAGATCTACAGGTAATGTCGGGATTGGAACTACATCACCAGCGGCCACTTTAGATATTTCAGGTACGGATGCAGTGATTGTTCCGCAAGGGACCACGGCCCAACGTCCAACTGGCGAAAACGGTATGATTCGTTATAACTCGTCTACCAATAAAATGGAAGCCTATGAGAATGGTGGGTGGACAGACATGATTGGTACAGGTGGTGCTGGTGAGACCAATACGGCCAGTAACGTGACAGCGGGTGGTGGTGTTGGATTATTTAAGCAAAAAACAAGTTCAAATTTAGAATTTAAGTCACTACTAGCTGGTTCGACGAAACTGAGTGTTTCAAGTGGCACAAGTGACGTGACAGTTGATGTTGTGGAAGCCAATATCAACCATGACAATTTGGCTGGATTTGTAGCTAATGAGCACATTAATCACGCATCGGTGAGTGTAACGGCAGGAAGTGGTTTAACAGGCGGTGGTACTATCGCTGCAACTCGCACGATCAATGTGGGAGCAGGAGATGGTATTGCTGTGGCTGCAGATGCTGTTTCTGTAGATATTAATGGTTCAACGGCTCTAGGTGCTGCGGTTGACGATGCCGATAGCATTCTAATTTATGACAGCTCCGCTACAGCGATTAAGAAAGCCACTCGTGCTGAGCTTGTTCTTTCAGAATCTGAAGTGGATGCTTATGTCGCTGATAATGGTTATGCTGCCGACTCTGCGGTGCTTAAAAAAGATGGGTCGGTTGCTTTGACTGGAAATTGGAATATTGGTGGTGTGAGTAAAATTACCAACATGCCAGCCCCTAGTGCAGCAAGTGATGCGGCTACCAAAGGTTACGTAGATGGTCATCTTGGTGGTCTAACAATGGATCTCACTGGCCTTGCTAACGGACAAAGTGTGCGTTGGAATAATGGTTTAACTAAGTGGGAGGTGTTTACTCCTGCTGCTGGTGGTGAAGCCAACGTCGGTGCTAACGTGGGAGCCGGCACGGGTCAAATCTATCGAGACAAAACAGGAACCTCCATTAATTTTAAAACTATTGCGGCAGGTTCTTCTAAACTTTCTATTGCAAATAATTCCAACGACGTGACTTTAGATGTTGTGGAAGCTAATATTGATCATGATGCTCTTTCAAACTTTGTGGCTAATGAACATGTTGACCACTCAGCAGTGAGCGTAACTGCCGGAAACGGTTTGACTGGTGGTGGTACTATTGCTTCCACTCGCACGATTCATGTCGGTGCTGGAACGGGTATCTCCGTGGCCGCAAATACTGTTGATGTTGATGTCAATAACGCGACGGCAGAGACAGTGATTAATGCTGCTGATTCTCTTTTAATTTATGATGCCTCAGCCACAGCGACACGCAAGATGACCCGTGCGAACTTTTTAAATGGTTATCTAGCAGCATCGATTGGCACCAGTGCTGGTGATGTCATGGGCGCTGATGCTGTGCCAAACTGTACAGCTGGTCAAAAACTGCAAATGTCAGCGGGTCCTACTTATGTTTGGTCTTGTGTGACCGATCAAACTGGAGCCAATACAGTGGGTTCTAGTGAAGTTGTTGATAACAGCTTAACTGCCAGTGATTTAGCTGCGGGTTCAGTAGGAACTTCAGAGATTGCTAATGGATCTGTCGCTGTTGCTGATTTAAATACAACTAGTATTGATGCTCGCTATGTGAACCTGAGTGGCGACGACATGACTGGAGCTTTATCTTCTACTGGTAATATCCAGGCCGGAAAATCGGGTGGCGGTGTGGCCATGACCATTAACGATGGTTTTGGAAATGCCAACTTAACTTTTAACCATGTTTCAGGAATTCCCGAGCAAAACGGTAATGCCGCTCGAATCGAAGTGAATACAGATGCTGTGACGACAGCCACTATGGACTTTGAATTAAAAGACAATGTAACCAGTGGTGTCGCCGTTGGTTTAAATAGCATCATGAGATTACAATCTGATGGCAAAGTTGGTATTAACACGATCTCACCATCAACGGCGCTTGAGGTTTCCGGTACGGTGACTGCGACAGCCTTTGCTGGTGATGGGTCTGCTCTGACGAATATTGCGGCTTCATCAATAGCTGCTAACTCGGTGGGCTCTAGTGAAGTGATTGATAATAGTTTGACAGCATCAGACCTTGCTGCAAACTCTGTGGGAGCTTCTGAGATTTCTGCTGGCGCTGTGGGAACCTCTGAAATTGCTAACGGATCGATTGCAGCCGCTGATATCGGAACAGATGTTATTCTCGCGTCAAATATTGCAGCCGGTGCAGTAACGACTAGTGAAATTCTTGATGGCACAATTGCTACTGCAGACATTGCTGCCAATGCGATCACGAGTGCCTTGATTGCAGCCGATACGATTGTGGCTGGAGACATTGCTACCAACGGTGTCGGTGCTGCAGAAATTGC
>JAGQZY010000134.1 GCA_020435205.1 Bdellovibrionales bacterium
TAGGGGCTGGTGTTCCCAAAAAATAGGGACTCTGCAAAGGCCACTTTGTCTTTGGGGGGAGGGTCGGTCTGTTGCTGCTGCTCTTGTTGTTCTAGCTGGATGGTGTAAAGTGGAGCCCTCACCTGTGATTTGTCACCTTTTCCAAGGAAAATAGCCTGACAAAATTGCTTGTCAGCAAGCAATATCATCATTTGCTTGATATCTTGGTCGATCTCAAAAAGTTGCTTTTCGCGCACAAAGGTACGATTGAGGAATTGAATGGATGTAGAAGCTGCCAAAAATCCAACTCCGACGAGTGCTAAACTCACTAAGACTTCAATGATGGAATATCCACGTTGCCCGCGCACTTTGCTCCTACCTATCCTTGGTGACCCTCATTATGAAACTCAAGAAGTCTATTGAAAAGGATTTATCACAATTCCCGACAATTTGGGCTTTACAGCTGTTCAAACTTTTCACAGTGCAGACGCCCATTTTCTTAGTTATTTTAAATATCTGGCCCATGAACTTCGAGCGAATCAGCGATTCTAGGAACTTAGCGTTTGGGAACCATTTTTGTATATAGGGGGGCGAGGTCCCTTAGCGATCCCTTATTTTCGGGGATTCCTTCGGGACCCTTAGAAATGGATTTTTCAAGGAGTCATGATGACCAAATTCTTGTTGGCCTTTTTGCTCACTGCTAGCCAAGCCCAAGCCATAGTCTTCAGCGGCCCGCGGCCCGGCACCCAAGCCCCCCAGGAGGTCAACCCCGCGCAAAACCGTCCTGCACAGCCCCAGTCGGGCCTCAATTGCCAAGGAGGACCTACTGATGAGTATTCTCAGTATGAGTGTGAAGTGCTTCGACTTGTGAACCAAACTCGAACAGCAAGAGGTTTGCGCGAATTGAAACCCGATCCCCTTTGCCATAAATCGGCAAAAACCCATGCTGCCGACGTAATCAAAAATTTTTCACGTTACACTCGAGCCAATTTTAAAACTCATACCGATATCTACGGACAAAATCCCACGGCCAGGGCTCGCCGGGTGGGAATGAGCGCACAAGAATACCCGGCCGGAGCCGGTGAAAACACCGCCCGCGGGCAAAGGACACCCGAAGAGGTGGTGCGCAGTTGGATGAATTCAGAAGGCCACAGAGCCAATATTCTCAGTCGTGATATGACCCACATTGGTATCGCTCTAAAAGTGGGCAAAGACGCCAATGGCCGGGTTTTCATGGACAACCACATTCCTCGGATCTACTGGGTCCAATGCTTTACCTATAAAAACACCAGCGACAATAATGGATTTCTCGGTGGTAATGCCAACGGCGTCAACGTTAATCGTTAATTTTGGATGGAGCTCCAAATTTTGAAAACGGCATCGTAAGTTTTTAAATTTTGGTGCTTGCGATACCCTTGCAATAAAATCGAAGTTTTTTGCTTGAGCTCTTTTAATAAAAGGTCTTTTTGCTCGGCTTGCAAGTGAGCTTTATGATAAAGATCATTCATTGCTATCACTCGCCAATAATCCATGGCTTTATATTTTCTGGAAAGCTGATCTTCGTGGCCTCCATATTTATGGACCACTGGATCTTGTAAAAATCCCACCAGGTATTTTTGAGTGATCCGTAACCAAAGATCGTAATCCTCGCAGGCGGGAAAATCTTCTCGAAAAAGTCCGACCTCGTCCAAAAGCTCTCTTCTCATCAGGGTCGCTGACGGAGAAATGCAACAGAGCTTCAGACTGTCAGCAAAAACATCTCCCCCCGATTTTTGATGCTTCTTCATGGGATTGACCCTCTTACCATTGCGCCACCAAATCTCCTCACCATGGACAAGGGGGATTTGGGGATGGTTCTCAAGAAACTCTACCTGCCTCTGAAGTTTATCTTCAACCCACACATCATCAGAGTCCAAGAGTGCAATCAAAGGGCTCTGACTCTGAGTGATCGCTAGATTGCGGGCGGCACTGACGCCACGATTTTTAGTCTCTTGGTAGTGGATTTGGGAATGATCAGCCAAGGGGCGCAAGATATTCCGGTGCCTCTCATCGGAACCATCATCCACTAGCCAAATTTCAAAATCCTGGAAGGTTTGGCCCAGAACCGAATCTACGGCCCTCAGGGTCCATTCACCGCGGTTGTAAGTAGGAATAATAACGCTAACGGATGGAGACATGGGCTGCAAATACCATAAATCAGCTAAAAATCACCCCCTTCCGTTGATTTTCCTGACTATGTTCGATATTCAGCCTGTTTTGAACATTTTGATGAGGTTGGCCCATGTTTTTTGAAGGCTCAGAGAAAAAAATTGAGGTGGTTTTCCAAGATTCTTTAGAAAGCCTGCGCCAACAACCCACGTCCACTTGGGAGACCCTGGTCGAGAAATCCGGCGCCAAAATCCTTTCCAAAATTAGCAATGATAAAATGGACGCCTACTTGCTCTCTGAAAGCAGTCTTTTTGTCTACGACCACTATTTAGTGATGATCACTTGTGGGACCACTCGCCTGGTCCATGCTGTGCAATATTTAGTTCAAACATTTTCCAGGGAGAGTATTAAGGCTTTTTTCTATGAAAGAAAGAATGAGCTTTTACCAAGAGCACAGGCTACGGATTTTTTTAGCGACTTAAAAATTCTTAAGCAATGGTTTGATGGCCAATCCCTCCGCTATGGCCTTGAGGATGAACACCATTTATTTTTGTTTTATGATGCAAAGAATTTCGTTCCAGAGAAAACGGATCGCACCATGGAAATCCTCATGCACGGAATCGATCCTGACATTATCAAGTGGTTTTCTGGTAACAAAACTGAAGACCGCGAGCAGTGGCGCAATAAAACGGGTGTATCTGATATCGTTCGTGGCAATATCGATGACTTTATTTTTGAACCTATGGGCTATTCGCTGAACTCTATCGAAGACAGTAAGTACTTCACCATCCATATCACCCCTGAGGCTGAAGGCAGTTACACCAGTTTTGAAACCAATGCCTTTGACCAAGCTGAGCAAAAGCAATGGGCCGAAAAAGTGCTTCAGGTTTTTAAACCTAGAAGCTTTGATATTATGCTTTTTAATGATGACGTGATGGGAACACCTCAGTTTGATGGTTATCAACTCAAACGAGAATTTAAAGACAGAATCGAGGCTGGTTACTGCACCCAATATTTTAC
>JAGQZY010000135.1 GCA_020435205.1 Bdellovibrionales bacterium
TTGTTTTAATGAAAATTTAAGTCGTGAGCCCTTCCCGGTGGAAGGTCACGATCAGCGTATGAACCTAATTGTGAATCCAGATCAATGGATTCAAATCCAGTGCAGCAATAGTGAGGTAAGTCATGGATTTTAGTATAGTGAGTTTGATTGTCGGACTCGTTCTTGGCTTTGGGATCTTTTTTGCTATTCGCGCGATTCTCGATGCAAAATCAAAAAAGACGGCACAACAAGAAGCCGATCGCATCATTAATCGTGCAAAGAGCGAGGCCAATAAAATTGCCAAAGATTCTGAAAGAAAAGCTAAAGACTTTGAAGTGCGGGCTCGCAAGAATGCCGAAAACGACATTCGCAGCCAAAAAGAGCAAGTCAGTCGACAAGAAGGCAAGTTAAAGGAGCGTGAAAAACAGCTTGAAAAAGAGTATCGCAAAAAGGCGGATCAGCTTGAGCAACATAAAAGCGATATTAAAAAGCGAGAGGAAGTGGTGAAAACCCATGAGGCTCGCATGAACGAGCTTGAGCAAGAGGCTCATAACAAAGTGATTGAGCTGCAAGAAAAGCTTAAGACAGTGGCCAACATCAATCCTGATGAGGCCAAAGAGGAAATTAAAAAGACTCTTGAGGAAGAGGCTAAAACTGAGGTGGCTCAAAAGATTTTGGTCATTGAAGAAGACGCAAAGACCCGGGCTGAGCAGAAGGCCAAACGTATTATCGGTATGGCGATTTCCCGTTACGCGGGCGAGTTCACCACAGAAAAAACAGTTTCTGTGGTCCCTCTTCCCGATGAAGAGCTCAAGGGTAAGATTATCGGTCGCGAAGGTCGTAATATTCGCGCCATTGAATCCCTTTGTGGTGTGGATTTAATTATCGATGAAACTCCTGAGGCTGTGGTGATTTCGGGGTTTGATCCTGTTCGTCGTGAGGTGGCCAAGCGCTCTCTTGAAAAATTGATGGAAGACGGTCGTATTCACCCCGGTCGCATTGAAGAGGTGGTGGATAAAACTAAAAAAGATCTTTTCAAATATATTAAATCCGAAGGCGAAAAGGCTTGTTTAGAGCTGGGCTTGCAAGGTGTGCATGGTGAAATCCATAAACTCCTTGGCAGTTTAAAATATAGAACGTCTTACGCCCAAAACAACTACTCCCACTCATTGGAAGTGGGGATGATTGCGGGTCTCATGGCCGCGGAAGTGGGGGCTGATGTGAAGGCCGCTCGTCGCGCAGGCCTTTTCCATGATCTGGGCAAAGCCATGGATCACTCAGTAGAAGGTTCCCATGCAGTGATTGGTGCCGATTTCGCTAAACGCTATGGTGAAGCTGAAGCCGTTTGCCATGCGATTCGCGCTCACCACGAAGACGAAAAGCCGCGAACTATGCTTGCCTATTTAGTGATGGCGGCCGACGCCATGAGCGGAGCCCGCCCTGGAGCGCGCAAATCCATTATGGAAAACTATGTGCAGCGCCTTGAAGACCTAGAGTCAGTGGCCAATAGTTTTGACGGTGTCGAGCGAACCTTTGCTATTCAGGCTGGGCGCGAGATTCGTGTGATTGTGGATAGTAGCCGAGTCACTGATGAACAGTCTGTGATGTTAAGCCGAGACATTGCTCGCAAGATCGAAAAGGAACTCAAGTATCCTGGGCAAATTAAGATCTCTGTGGTGCGAGAAACTCGTGCTGTTGAACACGCACGCTAATTGGGAGTTTTGGCATGAAGGTCAAGTTTCTTCCCTCTGGCGAAGAGCACGAAATTGAATTTAATGAAACGGTTCTCCACTTAGCACAAAGAGTGGGGATCCATATTCAGTCCGTTTGCAAAGGTATTCCCTCCTGTGCCGAATGCCGAATTCAAATCAAGGAAGGTGAGCACCATGTGCTGCCTCCTTCCAAAAAAGAAATCGATTTGATTGGGACGGCTCATTATGTGGATATGAGTCGTCTGTCTTGTCAGTTACGCTGTTTTGGTGATCTGACGGTGGATCTTTCCGAGCAAGTGGCTAAACAAGAGCGCATGAAAGAAAAGCCTCAGCAACGCATGTCTAGGTCTGATGGTGAAAAATCTAGAGCGATTCTTGGTAGTATTCTTGAAGATGTGGTGGCTGAAGGAGAAGAGCTCCCACCTGAAGAGGTTGAAGCCAAAGAGGTGGTCAAAGTCGAAGCCTTTAAAGGAGATCCAAACTTGGATCGGCGGGACGCTTTTTATGGCGATTTTTTCAAAGAAAAGGACAAGAAAAAGGGAAGTGGTAACAATCGCAACCGTAATCGAAATCGCAAAGGCGGCGGCAAACCCAATCCATCTGCTGAGGGTGGGCAGAAAGCGGCTTCAGGGCAAAATGCAGGGGAAGCCAAGGGTGGAAATAAAAATAAAAAGCGTCGGAATCGAAACCGCAACCGCAATCGGAATCGCAATTCCTCGCAAACTCAGTCTTCTAACTCTTAGTTGAGATTCTGAAAGCTTCCCCAAAGACTAGGGCATGGGCCCTAGTCGGGCTTTGCCTTGGTGAAACATCATTCCTGCCATAAAATAGAAAAGTCTTCCTAGGGGGAGCTATGCCTTTTCTTGTTTTGATGTGTATGTTTTTTTCAATTCCCAGTTTCGCCACTGAACTGACAGATACTGGTGGCACAGAAACTAATAATGTCGCAGACTCCGTGTCTTTGGCGCCCAAAGACTATGTAAAAAGCCCTTGGTTTGATTACTCGGAGTTATCTGATCGTTTTATGACAAAAAATGGTGAGTTCGGCTCCTATGGGCGGCTGGTCATACAAGCTATGCAAAGAGTGGGGCAGAAGTGTTTTCATGAAACTATTGATTTTTCAAAAATTTGTCCAGGCTATAAAGGAATGACTGTACAAAAGAAGGATCAGTTTATGGTTTTCCTTTTTGCATCGATTGCCCTCCATGATGCCAACAACCATATGCTTGGCGCCTATAAAAAAATACAAACAAACCAGGGGCGCGCTTCCTGGAACGCATTGAAGGGAAAGCCCTTTGATGAAAAGTATTACCTGAGTATGCCCGCCAAAATGGATTTTGGCCCTGCGGGCCTCTTTGGCATCAATGTTTCTGTGCCCGCTCGCAAAGCCTCGCGGCGTCCCCAGCCTTATTGCTTTGG
>JAGQZY010000136.1 GCA_020435205.1 Bdellovibrionales bacterium
CATCACGGCAACCAAGCTTAGCCTGTAAATAACAAGCAGAAGAAGGCATGAGGTGGTCCGGAGTCACTGTACCAAAAATAATCATGTCGATATCATCAAGGGCAATGCCCGATTCTTTAATGGCTTGTTTGGCGGCGACAAGAGCTAGGTCGCTGGTCCCTTGGCCGTCCTCAGCCCAAGAGCGAGAGTGGATACCTGTGCGTTCAACGATCCACTCATTGTTAGTGTCTACCATCTTTTCAAGGTCAAAGTTGGTGAGCTTTTTTTCAGGTAGGTAGGAGCCAGTCCCCACAATTTGGCTGCGATACATGCTGAGTTTCCTAGTTGAGTGGGGAGTTATTCGGCAGTAGCTGCAGATGCAACGACAACTTCTTTCCCTTTATAGTATCCACAGGATGGACAAACGTGGTGTGGCTTAACAACGGAACCACAGTTTGCACAATCCACCACCGTTTTTGGTGTTAGAAAATCGTGGGCTCGGCGCATGCCTCGTCGTGATCTGGGTACGCGACTCTTCGGTCCTGGCATGATCATCTCCTTTAGTAAAATGAAGCCCCTATAAATAATAGAAAATGTAAGAAAATCAATACTTTTTTCCCATTTTGAAGCGTGAAAACAGCCCCTGTCTAATTCCTGTGCGCCTTGTTTAGCGGACATACAGCTGTTGATTTATACAGAGGTGTCAGAACCTGGCCAGCAAAAACTGATCTCAAATCAAAAATAACAGGGTTCCACTTGGCAGGGGTCTTGCTTTTTAAAAGGGCAGTGAGACAAGAGGGGTATTAAATGGCTAAATTATCAAACCTTTTTTTCAAATTGATACTCATTCAAATGATTGGAGTCCCAGCCCTAGCAGGGGATCTCGAATCGGCTCTGGAGGCGGCAAGCCAGCGCTCAAAAAAGGAGCAAAAAGCCTACAAAGTTAGGGCCTATTCCGAAAAGCAAAATCGCATGGACAGCTGGTCCGAACGATCCACTGGGGTCATCGCTGTACCCACAGCCAACGCCTCTTTAGGAAGCGACGAATACGCTCTTGATGACGAAATTGGTGAAGATGTGAGTGGTCTCACCCGTTTAAAAAGTAAAGTGAAACTAGAATCGACAGATATTGATTTTGATGAAGAACTTAGAGAGGTCAGTCTCATTGATGAAGGTCAAAAGGATTAGTCCTCATTAAGTAAGCCTACAAGCCCTCTTTTTAGCCATGGGAGTCGCCAACCCCATGGCTTTTTTCGTGCATCTTAAGGACCACCCCGTCCACGACATTTCCCAAAGGGGAGCCACATCCCAGAAACACAGACCACTCGACCGTCGCCAATTTCATCAAATCCACAAGTGCTAACTGAGGTGCCTTGGGGGACAGTGGGATTTTTTTTGCAATTCAGGCCGCCTCCTCCTCCAAAGCCAATCCCGCCACTTCCCCCAGTGGCAGACCTAGGGGCTTCTTTGCAGTTGCAGGCCGTACCACCAGCAAAAGGACCACCCTCACATTGCTGAGTCGACGGACTGTAGGTGCCACCGGCCGCCTCACAAATGGCTTGTGCTGTAAGCTTACATTTACCGGCCTGTTCGTCGTATTTCATACCCATTTTTTCACAAAGTTGAGACATAGATTCGTCATCACTGGTATTGGTACTCACGCAGTCGGTGATCTTACCGGCATCCACTCCGATAAACAGGCTCCCTAAGGAACGTCGAAACTGGGATGTGCCTGATATCACTCTTTGCGCTTCAAACTCACCAATGATGTTGACGCGTTTGTACTGGATGCCTCTTTGTAGGTAGGCATTTTCAGCATCGTAAAGAAATATATTATTAGCATTGAGTTTATAATTAGAAAGTTTGGTTGCGCTCCCGACTTGCATAAGCTCGCCATTGGTTAAAAGAAAGGGGACGGGGAGTCCTTTGCCGCTTCCATTGCTATCGCGAGAGGCCACTGCGTCGTCATAGCCTGGGTCATTCAGTCCATCAATCCCGAGGGCCTCTTTGCAACCAGAGTTCGAGGAAATTCGAGTTTGCACATCAAAAACCAAAGCATTCAAATCTTGTTTCGCCTCAATGGTGTTGGTGGCCTTTTGCATCTGCAAAATCACGGCTCCAGCGCCAGCCGTGATAACCCCCATCACCCCAAGAACGATCAGCATCTCAATAAGACTCATACCTAAAATAGATTTAACTATTTTCAATTTTTCCTCCCAATCAGATCCATTAAAGGATCAATTTGCGCATTTCTGTCTGGGAATACACAAAATCAGCGTAAATCATGGTGTTGGTGATATTCCTATGCCCAAGGGCAATTTGTAGCAAACGAATGTCTTTCACCTTCTTATAAAGTCGAATGGCAAAAGTATGGCGAAGACAATGAAACTTCTTTTTGACGGGTCGATAATGCTCCCAAACCTGGCGCAGCCGATGATAGCTGATATCAAAGATCTTATCGCCCTCGACTTTGAGCGAGTAATCCTCGAGAGCCTCAAAAAGCCAATCCGGCAGCGGGATCTCCCGGTCATTAGAGCCCTTAATCCCATGAATAAACACCGACTGATCGTAGACATTGAGGTCTTCTTTATGGATTTGCAGGATTTCTGTGGCCCTGGCCCCAGTGTGCATGGCCACCAAAATTAAAAGGCAATTTCTGGTGTCCTCAAAGATATACCTTTTGAGAACCATGAGCAGCCGATCGTACTCGGGGTCGGCGAGATACTTATTTTTATTGATCGCATAGGGCTTGGAGCGGGACCGACTCATGAATCCATTGAACGGGATTGATTTTTGAGAGTCAAAATCATTCAAAAAAATGGGGTAAAATTGAGCATCACTAGAGCTGGACCATAGGCTTGCTAAAATTTTGAAACTGGCCTGTAGGGTAAGACCTAAAAAAGACTCGCCTCGTGGAGGCCAAATATGGAGGCCAAAAGAGATCATCTTATTTTCCTTAGTTATTTCAAATACTTAACTATCTATCTTATAACTATAAGTGTAAATTTGTCCCAAAAAACCTAAGGTCAGAAGGGCCAGACTCCAAGACCACCCTTGAAAGCCAATACCAAAGCGGATTTTAAAAAATCTAGACCAACTTTAACTCCCCGCATATTGTGAATTACAACT